>CAVJJQ010000026.1:0-25167 GCA_963649755.1 bacterium
AGATGAATCTATCCTCAGTATCTTCACGCCATTTGTAGCTTTCGGAAAGCCTAATGAAAAATCGTGGATCTACATTATGAATTTCCTTTGAAAAAAGTTCCGAAACAAGTTCGACTCTCTGCTGCCTTCGGTCAAGCCTCCTTCTTGCGGATCTGTAGCCTCTGCGTTCATCACTCAGAGATGCCGCATCAAAAATAATGCTTCCCCATGCATCTTGACCGTGAAATCTCATTAAATCATATGATTCGTTTGTAACTGCGTAACCTACCGAATCTGTACCGATATCCAATCCCAAATATAATTTTTTCCCATCATTCATTGACAAATTCCCCTCCTTTAGTTTATTATCAGAGTGCAAATAGTAATTCCCTTACGAATTTGCACTGCGAGTTCAAATAAAAGTTTACTCAACTCACCGGTTTATCCGGCAGCACAGTGTGTGCATCTCAGAAGAGTCGCTTGCGACTCTTTTTAATTTATCCTCTCCCCTTCATTCTTTTGCTTTCCCCACCGACTCCCGCTCGATAAACTTAGGTCTTAGCATTGTGCGGCTGATGGAGATTTTGGAAAGAATGGAATTAAGTACGAAGTAACCGCATCTGCCAAGTTCTACTCTTTCCTGCCTGATAGTAGTTAAGGGCGGTGTAAAGGATGCAGCCGCGGGAATGTCGTCAAAGCCTATTACGCTTATGTCCGAAGGAACGTCAAAACCTCTCTCGGTACACTCTTTTATAACGCCTTCCGCAATTAAATCATTTCCGCAAAGAATGGCGGTTGCACCTGCCTTAATAAGAGCCGGCACATGGTAAGGAGCGCTCTCCGCCACATAATACCCGTGTGCCGTGAGGGCTTCGTCAAATTCAAGATTATTTTCCAAAAGTGCGGCTTTATATGCTTCGTCACGTTGGTTGGAAATCATGGAATTGGGAGAACCGTTTAAAAAAGCGATTTTCCTGTGACCGAGCTCATAAAGCTTTGAAACGGCCATGCTGATACCTTCGAAACTGTCGGTTCCGACATAGCCCACGTAAGGGTTTTTCTTTACGTAATTGTCTAAAAGCGAGGTGGGAATGGTGGTATTTGCGATTTCGGACATCCACTTGTCGGAAAGGGCAAGTCCCAGTATAAATGCACCCTGATAACCGTGCTTCAGCAAATAGTTGTCATATTTTTCCCTTGCCTCGAGATTTGAATTAAAGGGAACGACGTCGACTTCCCAACTGTCCCTGTATGCCATCTGCTTGAAGCCGAGCACGATATCGTAACCGAAGTCCGTTTCGTTTTGATAATCCATGTTTTCCACTAAGATTACAAGCTTCTTAAGCTCTTCTTTTCGCATACGCTTCGTCTTGTAGCCCATTTCAACGGCGGTATCAAGTATCAGCTCACGTAAGTCCTCGCTGACGTCCGAAGCCCCGTTTAAACCCTTTGATACCGTACTCACCGCAACTCCGAGTCTGTTTGCTATGTCCTTAATAGTTGCCATAAAAGTCCTCTCAGTTCATGGGAATTTCCAAAGCGTTCTTTATATCCGAAACTCCGTAAAGTTTGATGTCCTTAATGCGTAAAATGCTGTCCGTAAGATTTGACTTAGGAAGAATGACTTGTGTAAAGCCAAGCTTTCTTGCTTCCAGGATGCGCTGTTCTGCCTGGCTTACGGCTCTTACCTCACCGGACAGGCCGACTTCGCCGAAAATAACGGTCTTTCCGTCAATTGTTTTATTCCTGAAACTTGAAACAATGGCCATAACCGCCGCAAGGTCTGCCGCCGGCTCGCTCACCTTTATGCCGCCTGCGATATTTACGTAGGCATCGTGATCGCCGATTGCAAGCCCTGCCCGTTTTTCAATAACGGCCATTAAGAGATTTATACGATTGTAGTCTATTCCCGTTGCCTGACGCCTCGGAAGTCCGAAGTTCGAACGGCACACCAAAGCCTGAATTTCCACCATTACGGGGCGTGTCCCCTCCATGGAACAGGTAATTACCGAACCGCTTGCATCCTCGGCTCGTCCGTTTAACATAAATTCCGAAGGATTCGGGACTTCGGACAGTCCCTCACTCCTCATCTCAAATACTCCGATTTCGTCGGTCGAACCGAAACGGTTCTTTACCCCGCGGAGTATCCTGTAGGACGCATGTCTGTCGCCTTCAAAGTAAAGCACGGTGTCGACCATATGCTCCAAGATTCTCGGTCCCGCAACCGCACCTTCCTTAGTCACATGTCCTACAATGAAGATATTTATCTCAAGGCTTTTTGCGGTCTGCATCAAAAGGCCCGTTGCCTCTCTTACCTGAGAAACCGAACCCGGGGCTGACGAAACCTCATCCGAATACATGGTCTGAATCGAATCGATGACCACGGTTTCGGGATTTTCTTTTTTGATGGCATCAAGTACAAGTGACAGATTTGTCTCGCATAAAAGCATCAGATTTCCGAAATCGGAATCAAGTCTGTCGGCGCGCATCTTTATCTGCCTTAAAGATTCCTCGCCGGATACATAAAGAACCTTCTTCCCGCTCTTTGAAAGGTTTCGCGTCACCTGCAGGAGCAGGGTCGACTTTCCGATTCCCGGATCTCCGCCTATTAATACCAAAGACCCCTTTACGATTCCGCCTCCGAGAACTCTGTCAAACTCGCCTATTCCGGAGGAATATCTTTCCTCTTCGGAACCGGTGACATCTTTTAAAAGCACGGGCTTGTTACCGCTTAAGTTCCCCTGCGTGTGCTTGTTTTCATGTATATTAAGCGGTTCTTCGACAAAAGTATTCCACTCCTTACAACCGGGGCACTGCCCCATCCATTTGGAAGATTCGTACCCGCAATTTTGGCAGAAAAAGCCTGTCGTTTTCTTTGCCATAACCCCTCCGAAAAATTTTACTTCGTTGTTTCCGGTTTGTTTTTCTTTATAAAGACGGTCTCACCATTCCTGCGCGTTGCCGATACGGTGTCCCCGGGGACAATTTCTTTCCTAAGGATTTCTTCCGAAAGCTTATCCTCGATTTCCGTTAAAACGGCACGCCTTATGGGACGAGCACCCATTTTTGCATCCGCATACTTGTCCACTATATAAGTCTTAAGCACCGGCGTAACAGACAGCTTAATATTCATCTGCGTCTTGCATCTTTCCGAAAGCTGTTTCGTGATAAGCGTGCAAATGTCCGTCATATCCTTCTTGTTGAGGGCTCTGAACACGATGATATCGTCAATACGGTTTATAAATTCCGGCTTAAAGATTTTCTTTACCTCATCCATGACGTTTGAACGCATGGTGTCATAGTCCTTCTTTTCGTCGGACTTTGCGGCAAAGCCCAAATTCTTCGGCTCAACGATTCTTGAAGCGCCGGCATTCGAAGTCATGATGATGATGGTATTCTTAAAGCTTACCTTTCTGCCCTTTGAATCCGTGATATGACCCTCGTCAAGGACTTGCAGCAGGATGTTGAATACATCCGGATGTGCTTTTTCAATCTCGTCAAAAAGAACAACAGAATAAGGATTACGTCTTACCTTGTCCGAAAGTTGTCCGCCGTCTTCAAAGCCGACATATCCGGGAGGTGAGCCTATCATTTTCGCAACGGAGTTGCTCTCCATATATTCGGACATATCTACTCTGATAAGAGAGCTTTCCGAGCCGAACATGGCCTCTGCCAAAGCCTTTGTAAGCTCGGTCTTTCCGACACCCGTAGGTCCCAAAAACAAAAACGTTCCTATGGGACGGTTAGGATCCGACAAACCGACACGTTGTCTGCGCATAGCCTTTGAAATCTTTGTAACTGCGTCATCCTGTCCGATGACACGCTTATGAAGTATGTCCTCAAGCTTTAAAAGCCTGTCACTTTCTTTTTCCGTGAGTTTTTTGACCGGAACCTTTGTCCAGGTCGCGCAGGCATCGGCTATATGCTCGGCAGTAACCTCGCAAATGTCCGAGGAGGTATCCTTAAGTTTCTTGACATTTAGCTTTGCAAGCTTACATTGAAGCTGTTTTTCTTTCTTCGCAAGTTCCTCGGCTTTATCTTTGGCACCGATTTTTACAAATCTCGCAATCATGAAATCCACCTTCATGATTTCCTCTTTCAGCTTTTCCGTTTCATCGGCTTTCCCAAGCTTTTTAAGCCTCACTCCGGAGCCTGCTTCATCTATTAGGTCAATTGCCTTATCGGGAAGATTTCTGTCATTTATATAGCGCGCGGAAAGTCTTACCGCCGCCTCAAGCGCTTCATCCGTATATTTGACGCGGTGATGCTCTTCGTAGCAGGGTGCGATGCCCTTCAATATGCGAATTGCCTCTTCCTCCGTGGGTTCGGCTACATCAATCGGCTGGAACCTTCGCTCTAAAGCCGCATCCTTTTCAATGTGCTTTCTGTATTCTGCAAGAGTTGTAGCGCCTATTAACTGAAGCTCGCCCCTTGAAAGTGCGGGCTTTAAGATGTTTGCCGCATCCATCGAGCCTTCCGCACCGCCTGCACCGATAAGGGTATGAATCTCATCGAGAAAAAGAATAACGGATTTGTCCTCGGAGGCTTCCGCTATGAGGTTCTTCATGCGTTCCTCAAACTCGCCTCTGTATTTCGTGCCCGCTACCATACCCGAAAGGTCAAGCTTTAATACTCTCTTGTCTCTGACGGTGTCCGGAACGTTTCCCTCTGCGATTTTAAGAGCGAGTCCCTCGACTATCGCCGTCTTTCCGACTCCGGGGTCGCCCACGAGACAGGGATTGTTCTTGGTGCGTCTTGAAAGAATCTGGATGACTCTCTCGATTTCCGAGTCTCTGCCTATTACGGGATCAAGCTTTTGTTCCCTTGCCATTGCTGTTAGGTCACGAGAATACTTTGCAAGGAAGCTTCCCTTCCTTTTACTCTTTCTTCGTAAGCTTTCCTTGGCCTTTTCAATGTCCTCGCCCATTGCAATCAAAGTCTTTAAATATATCTCACCGGGGTTCTTTTTCAAGGAAAGAAGAATCTGAACAGCGCAGTTTCTTCCCTCGCGAAGAATTCCGAGCAGTAAATGTTCGGTCGCAATCAGCTCCGAATGGTACTCCGCTGCGGCATTCTTTGCCTCTTCAAATACGAGAATCGTCCTGGGAGTATAGCCTTCTCTTTCTTTGACCGGCGCACCCGCACCGTTTATGGTCAAATCGTCTATAAGCCTGTAAATATCCTCCGTATTAAGGCCTTCTCCCCTGAGTATCGCACCCGCAACACCGGTTGGCTCAAGCAGGAGTCCGAGCAGGAGATGTTCGCTTCCTATGTAAAAATGCTTAAGTTCTTTGGATTCCCTTTCCGCAATCTGCAGCACTCTTGCCGCACTTTCGGTAAATCGAAAATTCATTTATATCACCTTATTTCCCATTTTATGATGTTTCTCATAAAACTTCGACCCTGTATTTTTTTGACCCACGGCAGCATTTACCGTGGGTCAAAAATAATCTTATAGTGCCACACTTACTTATCCGTGTTCTTGTCCAAATCAAGGAAGCCGTATTCCATATCATCGTCCGAATCCACTTCGCTGGTATGGGTGTACTTAACCTCCCTTACCGTAGCTTCGGAAACTCCGGTTCTCTTAACCTTCGGAAGCTCTGCGGTATGAGTCTCGGGCTTTACGATAGTGCCGTCGGGTTTTCTGACA
Organism: bacterium; assembly: GCA_963649755.1. GTDB lineage: Bacteria > Bacillota > Clostridia > Lachnospirales > Lachnospiraceae > UBA1258. Next base: position 5,633 of record CAVJJQ010000026.1, read on the forward strand.
GAACCGTCCTCAAACTTAATCGAACCGTCGGGAAGTTTCACACCGACTCTGGCCTTCCTGATAGAACCGTCGGGCATCCTGATGGAACCGTCCGGAAGTCTTACTCCCGTTAGAACATTTGACTTAACTGCCGGCTTTTCGGCAGTCTTCAAAGACTCCGCCCCAACTGTCTGCATCCTTACCTGTGAGGTCGTATGTGTGCGCACGGGCTCGGTTTTCTCAGTCTTACGCGTTTGTGTCTTTGTCTCCTTTACGGGCTTTGTCTCTTTTACAGGTTCCTCCGTGTCTTCGTCGGTTCCGTAATACCAACGGCGAACCGAAATATATGCATACACGCCCAGACCGATTAAAGCAACAATAACAGCTATCAAGATGCCGATTATTATGTTCTTTGTCTTAAGCTTGCCTTCATATTCATCAACCGCGGTATTGTAAAGGTCTGCCGCAGAGTAAAGATCCGTTATTTTTGTCCTCGTGCCCGCAATATAGTTGTTGAGATACCAGGTATCGTCATCTGCCGAATATACTGCTTCATAATCGTTGTAAACAACCGTTTCCTCGGGCTGTTCCTCTACTGTTTCGGTAACTTCCTCCACTACTTCGGGTTCCTCCGTCTTTTCGACGAGTTCGCCGTCAAGTCTTATGAAGTCCTCTCTGATGAAGCCCGAAACCGAAGCCCCGGTACTGTCGGAAAAAGAAACACTGTACCAAGTCTTGCCGTCGCCTGCTTTTTCATATGCCACAACGGAAACTGCGGTGTTTGTCTTTGCCTGAGTCACAATTGTATCCGAAGTGGATGCACCCGCGCGGACATTGACATCGCCGGTCACATAAGCGCCTATCGGCTCTACCTCTACCAAAGTCGAAGTTTCACTTGAACCCGTTTCGTCAGTAGTCGTTGTGGTACTCTCTGTTGTAACACCCGAAGCGGTTACAAGATCTCCGCGTACATATCCTTCGGTTCCGTCGGAAAGCTTGATCTTGTACCAGGTATATCCGCTTGAATCCGTCTCGGAAGAAATCACGTCATAGCTTTCGCCGTTTAATGCTCCGCCCACAATCGCGGCCGAAGTCGAAGCCGTAGCCCTTACGTATACGCTTTCAACACTTACGGTAACCTTGCCGTCCGCAAAGGCCGTAACCGAAACACATGCAAAAAGAAAACCGCCAAGCAGAATTCCCAATGCCTGCTTACTGATATTTACAAATCTGTTCATCTAATCCTCCATCAGGCTTCCGCCCTTTTTGACATCAAGCTTGCCTTTTCTTACCAGTGAATTAATCACCTGTTTGGGCACGCCGGTGGCACGTTCGACCTGCATGACATTTGCTCCGGGATTTTTCTCTACGTAACCTCTTACTATTCCGTAGTCATCATACTCGGTATTGCCGCAATACTCGCATTGGTACTCGCCGATGCCCATATATTTAAGGGATTTACCGCACTTTGAGCATTGCGTCGGTTTTCTGTAGTCCACATCCCTGATAAGCTTAGAAAGATCGTATTCACCTTCCATAATCAAACCTCGTCAATCGCCTTACCTATATCGGTTCGCATATATTTATTGGAAAAAGAAACCCAACCGGTAGCCTCGTAGGCCTTGGCTCTTGCTTCCTTTAAAGTACTTCCGAGTGCCGTTACTCCAAGCACTCTTCCGCCGTCTGTTACTATTTTACCATTGTCGTCAAATTTTGTCCCTGCATGGAAACAGAAATAATCGGGTTTTCCGTCAAACTTGTCCAGACCCGTTATTTCAAAGCCTTTCTCATAAGAAAGAGGATATCCGTCACTTGCAAGAATGACGCATACGGCCGCATCATCCATGAATTTAAGATCTATATCGGATAGGGTGCCGTCAATGCAGGCTTCGCAAACATCCACCAAATCGCTTTCCATCCTCGTAAGAACGACCTGAGCCTCGGGATCTCCGAAACGCGCGTTGAATTCAAGCACCTTCGGACCGTCCTTTGTAAGCATGAGTCCAAAGAAAATAACTCCCTTGAATTCCCTGCCTTCGGCTCTCATTGCGTCGACCGTTTTCTGATAGATGTTCTTTTTGCAGAATTCGTCAACTTCCTCTGTATAGAAAGGACTGGGAGAAAAATTACCCATACCGCCGGTATTTAGGCCCTCGTCATGATCTTTTGCCCTCTTGTGGTCCTGAGCGGAAGCCATGGTCTTGATGGTCTTTCCGTCTACAAAAGAAAGAACCGAAACTTCCCTGCCCTGCATAAATTCTTCGATGACAAGCTTGTTGCCGGCTGAGCCGAACTTCTTGTCAGTCATGATTTCCCTGACGCCGTCAAATGCCTCTTCTTTCGTGTTGCAGATGAGAACGCCCTTTCCGAGTGCAAGACCGTCGGCCTTAAGCACTATCGGAAACTTTGCGGTTTCAAGATACTTAAGCGCATCCTCCGCGCTGTCAAAAGTTTCATACGCGGCTGTAGGAATTCCGTACTTTTTCATTAAATCCTTTGAAAAAGCCTTGCTGCCCTCTAAAATTGCGGCCTTTTTGTCGGGTCCGAAGGCACGTATGCCTTTTTCTTTGAGCACGTCGACAAGTCCGCCCACAAGCGGATCGTCGGGTCCGACTATTACCAAATCTATCTGTTCACTGAGGCAAAAAGAAGCAATTTTTTCAAACTCCATTGCCTTTATGGGTACGCACTTTGCAATGCCCGCAATTCCCGCATTTCCGGGAGCACAAAAAATCTCATCCGCCCTTTTTGATTTTTTAAGACTGTTTGCTATGGCGTGTTCTCTTCCGCCTCCGCCTACTACCAAAACCTTCATGCTTCTTCTCCGATCTTTATTTCTCCCTTTGAAATCATCCCGATTACCTTGGGAAGGATGACCCACTCCGCTTCTTCCATAACACGTTTCTGTAAAACTTCGGGCGTATCTCCGTCTTTAACCTCAACGGCTTTTTGCAAAAGTATACGTCCCGTATCTATTCCTTCATCGACAAAATGAACCGTAGCGCCCGTTACCTTTACGCCCCTTTTAAGTACGGCTTCGTGCACCTTAAGCCCATAATAACCCTTTCCGCAAAAAGAAGGTATTAAAGAAGGATGAATATTTATTATACGATTCTTAAATTCTCTGATGACTGCCTCGGGCTGATTTACAAGGCACCCCGCAAGGACTATCAAATCGGGATTTGCTCCCTTTATTGCCTGCAACCATGCTTTATTAAAATCTTCCCTGTTTTCAAAATTTTTCGGTGAAACAGCCTCTGAGGGCGTTCCGTGATTTTTAGCTCTTTCCAAAGCATAGGCGTTTTTATTGTTGGAAATGACCTTTACAATCTTCGCGTCCGTGATGTCGCCGTTTTCAATTGCTTTATAAATTGCCTCAAGGTTTGTGCCGCCGCCCGAAACAAGTACGCAGATATTAATCATTCAATATTACTCCCTTGGTGCCGGCCTCAATCTTTCCGATTACAAATGCCTTGTCTCCCGATGCCTTTATAGCTTCAAGCGTTGCATCCGTATCCTTAGGGTCGATTGCAAGTACCATACCGATACCCATATTGAAGGTATTGTACATAATTTCTTCCGAAATCTCTCCCTTGCGCTTCATAAGCTTAAAGATGGGAGGAACTTCGTAACTTGACTTTTCAATCACAGCCACTGCTCCTTCCGGAAGCATTCTCGGAATGTTTTCGTAAAAACCGCCGCCCGTGATATGGCTGCAGCCTTTTACTCTGACTCCTGCCTTCTTGATATTCTTCAAGGCATGCACGTAAATGCGCGTAGGCTCGATGAGTGTCTCTCCCAGAGTCCTTCCAAGCTCTTCATAATAGGTATCAAGGCTCTCCCTTGTCATATCAAAGACCTTTCTCACGAGTGAAAAGCCGTTAGAATGAACTCCCGAAGAAGCAATTCCTATAAGCGTATCACCGGGCTTTATATTCTCGCCCGTGATCAGATCCTTTTTGTCAACTACGCCTACCGAGAAGCCTGCGAGGTCATATTCATCTTCGGGCATGAGTCCGGGATGCTCCGCCGTTTCTCCTCCGATAAGCGCGCAATCCGACTGTCTGCAGCCTTCTGCAACACCGCCTACTATCGTGGCGATTTTTTCGGGATAGTTCTTTCCGCATGCGATATAGTCAAGGAAAAACAACGGCTCTCCTCCGGCGCAGGCAACGTCGTTTACACACATTGCAACCGCATCAATTCCGATGGTGTCGTGCTTGTCAAGTAAGAACGCAAGCTTTACCTTTGTGCCGCATCCGTCGGTTCCCGAAAGAAGAACAGGTTCCTCCATCTCCTTGATACTGTCCAAAGAAAATGCTCCGGAGAATCCTCCGATTCCACCCAATACCTCCGGTCTGAAAGTGCTCTTTACAGCTGCCTTCATAAGCTCTACGGATTTATATCCGGCTTCGATATCTACCCCTGAATCCTTGTAATTAAGTCCCATGTTTCTCTCCTTACTTCGCGTAATCCTTGTATCCCACTTCTTTTAATCTCTTGTCTTTAGCAATAACGCTTTCCTTGAGGCTTTCTTTGTATACCTTAAGCTTCTTTAAAAGCTCGGGATCGTAAACAGCAAGAATCTTTGCCGCAAGAATACCTGCGTTCTGTCCTCCGTTTATCGCAACCGTTGCCACGGGTATTCCGCTCGGCATCTGCACTATCGAGTACAAAGAATCCCTTCCGCCGAGGCTCGTGGTATGCATCGGAACTCCGATGACGGGCATCGGAAAGATTGCGGCGCACATGCCCGGCAAATGAGCAGCCATTCCTGCTCCGGCAATGATAACCTTTATACCGCGTTCTTCCGCGGTGTTTGCATACTCAAAGAACTCATCCGGCTCTCTGTGTGCGGAGATAATCGTCATCTCGTAGTCTATTCCGAATTCATCAAGCACTGCTGCCGCCTTGGACATTACAGGCATATCGGAATCACTTCCCATTACTATTGATACCTTGGGCATATTCCCTCCTAAATTCCCGCGTATAAAATTACGCTTATCATTAACAAATCAATTATATTCCATGCTATCCCGATATAGGAAAACAAATAAAATTTGTCCGGTTCTTTTTTCCCGAGTACTCCGAGCATTGTACCCGCGAGAGAAAACATTGTGCAAAGAAACGCCGCAGCGCCTGCCGACATTCTGATATCGCCCTTTGCAAGGTAAGAAGAAAAAACAAGAAACGCAATGCCCAGAAACGAAATCAGGGCAAGGATTGACGAGAAAATTCCTTTCTCCGTATGTTTCTTGTCGGAATAAATGTATTTTCCGCGCCTCTTATTCATGAGCACCGTATTCCCTGTAATATGCGTCAATTGCCTTTGCTATATCATCATTGATCACAACGCGGCCCTGCACCTTACGTCCGGTTAAATACTCTCTTACCTCGGACATCGAAACGATTGCAGCGGTTTCAAAGCCGTACAAATCCTTAATCTCGCTGAGAGCGCACTTTTCGCCTTTGCCCTTTTCCTCACGGTTAAGCGAAACCATAAGACCCTTTATTTCAATCTTGGCGGCTTCGGTGATAATCGGATAGGTTTCCTCAATTGACTTTCCCGATGTCGTAACGTCTTCAATGATGACGACTCTGTCTCCGTCCTGAAGCTTGTAGCCCAGCAAAGCTCCCTTGTCCGCACCGTGATCCTTTTCCTCTTTACGGTTCGAGGTGTACTTGATTTCCTTGCCGTAAAGCTTTGAATATGCCATGACGGTTGCAACCGAAAGGGGAATTCCCTTGTATGCGGGTCCGAATAGGACGTCAAAATCATCTCCGAACTTATCGTGAATGGCCTTTGCGTAATATTCGCCCAAACGCGTAAGCTGAGATCCCGTGACATAAGCTCCGGCATTCATAAAGAAAGGACTTTTGCGTCCGCTCTTTAATGTGAAGTCGCCGAATTTAAGCACGTCCGACTCAACCATAAATTCAATAAATTCCTGCTTGTATGTTTCCATTTTCCCTCCGAGATTAAAAATACGACAGAACTTTCATCACCCGATATGAGAATTGATATCCTCTCTCATATCGATTACCGCCTGCCTTGCGGCATCGGCAAAGCCTTCTTCTCCGAACTTTACATATTTGTCAAGCTTGTAGGCTCCGATGATTCCTCTTGAAGAATTGACTATTGCGCCTAAGCCGTCCTCGTTAAAGAAAGGCTTAAGTCCCTCTGCTGTTCCGCCCTGAGCACCGTATCCGGGAACAAGGATGTATGCCTTCGGCATCACCTTTCTAAGGGCCGCACCCATTTCGGGATAGGTAGCTCCGACAACGGCTCCAACGTAGCTATAGGAATCTCCCATCAGGCTTTCTCCCCATTCATTTACCTTTAAGGCAACATGCTCATATAAGGGACGACCGTCAATTAAACGATCCTGGAACTCTCCGGAACTGGGATTTGATGTCTTTACGAGTACGAAAATTCCCTTATGTTCCTTTGCGCAGGCATCCATAAAGGGCTTTACGCCGTCTGTTCCGAGATAGGGATTTACCGTTGCGAAGTCTTCATTGAAGCCCTCATACCTGACGCCTTCTATTTCAACGCCCGACAGATGTCCTATCGCATAGGCTTCGCTGGTGGAGCCTATATCGCCTCTCTTGATATCGCCGATTATCAGAAGTCCGTTTTCATGACAGTAATCAACGGTTTCCTTAAAAGCCTTGAGTCCTTCGATTCCGAAGGTTTCATACATGGCTATCTGGGGCTTTACGCAGGGTACCAAATCCTTAATCGCATCGACAAGGCCCTTGTTGTACTCAACTATTGCCTTGGATACTCCTAAAGGATTTGCTCCGTATTTCTTGAAGTTTTTCTTTTTAATAAATTCCGGTATCAGCTTAAGCGTAGGATCCAAGCCCACCACAATCGGAGCATTGGTCTTTTGGATACCTTTAATAAGTTTATTAATCATCCTGACTCCTATCCTTAAAAAAGGAGGCTGTATCTGCAACCTCCTTGTATTACTTACTATATTTATACACTAACAGTATTCATGCTTTCAACGTATTTTTTAATATTTGAAGCATTTGCGTATTTCTTGAATCCGTCTCCGTCCACCACGACTAAGGTAGGAGCCTGCATTACTCTGTATCTTTCAACGAGTTCCTTATTCTCCTCAGCATCAACCAGGATGTACTCGGTTCCCTGAAGCATTTCCTTGGCAAGCTTGCAGTTGGGGCAGGTCTTTGTAGTGAAGAGATACTTTACATTTGAAGGCTCTTCGACTTTAACTTCCTCATCCTCCGAGGAAATGGTTACGACACGGCTGACAGGTCTCTTGAGTACGGAATTGTCGATATCATAGGTAACACGATTTGCGTATTCCTGACTCTTACCGTCATTCCAGTTCTGAACGGGTCTGTAATAACCCGTGATACGGCTGTAAACCTCGGTAACCTCACCGCAGTAAGGACAAATCTTCTTTTCTCCGCTTAAATAACCGTGATTCTTACAGATAGAATAGGTAGGTGAAAGCGTATAGTAAGGAAGCTTGTAATTTTCGGCAATCGTCCTTACGAGATTTGCCGCAGCCTTCCAATCGGGAAGCTTTTCACCGAGGAATGCGTGGAATACGGTTCCGGAAGTGTAAAGAGTCTGAAGCTCATCCTGAATATCCAAAGCATCAAAGATATCTGCCGTATAATCAACAGGCAAGTGTGAGGAGTTCGTATAATAAGGAGTATCTCCGGGCTTTCCTGCCGTCTTGATTGCGGGGAACTTCTTCCTGTCGTTCTTTGCCAAACGATAAGTAGTGCTCTCTGCGGGAGTAGCCTCAAGATTGTAAAGGTCTCCGTACATTTCCTGGTAATCGGACAAACGATTACGCATATGATTCAGCACTTCCTTGGTAAATTCCTGAGTGCGGGGATCCGTCATATCGGCTCTCAGCCAATTTGCATTTAACCCAACCTCATTCATACCGATCAAGCCTATGGTCGAGAAGTGGTTCTCAAAGGTTCCGAGATATCTCTTGGTATAAGGATAGAGGCCTTCATTTAAAAGCTTTGTGATGACACCGCGCTTAATCTTTAAGGAACGAGCCGAAATATCCATGAGTCTGTTAAGACGCTTATAGAAATCGTCCTTGCTCGTTGAAAGATATGCTATACGAGGCATGTTGATGGTAACAACGCCTACGGAACCCGTTGACTCGCCGGATCCGAAGAAACCGCCGGTCTTCTTACGAAGCTCTCTTAAATCGAGTCTCAGTCTGCAGCACATGGAACGAACATCCGAAGGCTCCATGTCGGAATTGATGTAATTTGAAAAATAAGGTGTACCGTATTTTGCGGTCATTTCAAACAGGAGCTTGTTATTCTCCGTTTCAGACCAGTCAAAATCCTTGGTAATAGAATATGTGGGAATGGGATACTGGAAGCCTCTGCCGTTGGCATCACCTTCGATCATGGTCTCGATGAAGGCCTTGTTGACCATATCCATTTCCTTCTTGCAGTCCTTGTACTTGAAGCTCTGAGGCTGGCCGCCGACGATTGCGGGAAGCTCTGCAAGGTCTGAAGGTACTGTCCAGTCAAGGGTAATATTTGAGAAAGGTGCCTGAGTACCCCATCTTGAAGGAGTATTTACACCGTATATAAATGCTTCGATGCACTTCTTAACCTCTTTGTAGGAAAGGTTGTCAACCTTTACAAAGGGAGCAAGATAGGTGTCGAAGGATGAAAATGCCTGTGCGCCTGCCCATTCATTCTGCATGATACCGAGGAAGTTCACCATCTGATTGCAAAGAACGGAAAGATGACGTGCGGGTGCCGAAGTAATCTTTCCGGGAATACCGCCGAGTCCTTCGGTGATGAGCTGCTTTAATGACCAGCCTGCGCAATATCCGGTAAGCATGGAAAGATCGTGAATATGAATATCCGCATTGCGGTGTGCTTCCGCGATTTCCTCATCGTAAATTTCGGAAAGCCAGTAATTGGCCGTTACCGCACCTGAGTTTGAAAGAATGAGTCCGCCTACGGAATAGGTAACGGTGGAATTTTCCTTTACTCTCCAGTCTTCTACCTTTACATAACCGTTTACGACGTCCTTGTAGTCCAAGATTGTGGACTTCATCGTACGCATCTTCTCACGCTGCTTACGATAAAGGATATAAGCCTTTGCGACCTCGGTATAGCCTGCCTGCTCAAGAACCTTCTCGACGCTGTCCTGAATGTCCTCAACGCTTATTGCGCCATCCTTAACCTTAGGCTGAAAATCCGCAGTCACTCTCAGTGAAAGAAGATCGATGATATCGTTCGAATACTCCATCTCCGTTGCGACAAAAGCCTTCATGATGGCATCGCTGATCTTCGTAAGAGTGAAATCTGCCTGTTCTCCGTTTCTCTTGACTACCTGATACATTACTAAGTACTCCCTCCAAAAAGTATAGCTGATATCGTGATTGCTATATCAAATCCCCGGTACCAAACCCGTAACAAGAGTTTAGCAAAGTAAGAAGTCAAAGTCAATCAAAAAACACAAAATAAAGGAGCTTTTATTTCTAAAAGCCCCTATATCTTGTGTTTGTCTAGTCTGAATATTATATACAATATTGTGAAACAGGCTTAAATCAAGGCTTTTGTTCACCTCGGTCAATACTATTCTCCTGTTGTTTCCGAAGTCTCTTCCGTATCGTCCGCTACCTTGTTTACACGTGTATAAAGAAAGTCATACTCATGAAGTGCGTTTTCGTCCTTGGGATATTTTTCAAGATACTCCGTAAACTTTTGAAGTGCGGTTTCATAGTCGTGCATATACTCATACGCCACCGCATCGTTAAACAGAAGTTCTTTTTCACACTCGGCATCTTCAAGCTTTAAACCCAGTTCAAAGGCGGATGCCGCGCCCTCATAATCCTCAATCTTCAATCTGCACATTCCGAGCTGATTGTAGATGGAAGCATCGTTTCCTTCGGTGTCAAGATATTCGGCATAAAGACTTGCCGCGTACTTGTAATCCTCGATTGCCTCGTACGTCTTTCCTAACATCAGTATCGTGTCGGGCTTTGAATAATCCTTTGCTTTTTCAAGATAGACTCTTGCCTCGGAATAGTCCTTCAAATAGTATTCCATCCTGCCCCTGTCATAATCGGAAATCTTCCTGTCCGCATCGTCAAGCAGAGCCGTCAGGTAAGAATCGGCATCCTCTTCAAAGCCGGCATTTAAGATGGAAAAATAAATTCTTAAGTGAAGATCGTAGTCATCGTCCACCATGGACGTTACCGTTTCAAAATCCGCATTTGCTTCCTCTATCTTTGAAAGATTTAAGTAGCAGATTGCGCGCCTGTAATAATTTTCGCTTTCTTTGGGTCGTAAGGTAATAAGCGCAGAATAGGTGTCGACCGCCTCTTCGTACTGTCCGCTCATTTCGTAAGCGTAGCCGAGGTAATAATTTATATCGTAGTCAACCGACGAAATATGACCGTTTGACTTGTTCAAAGCCTCTATAAACGGCTCCACGGCTTCCGAGAACTGTTCATTGTACACGTATGCGATTCCCAGGCCCCTTAAGGCATCCTTAGAATCGTCCTCTACGTCTGTCGAAAGCTTAAAATTTTCAATCGCCTCTTCATAATCCCCGTTTTCAAGGTATGCCCAGGCCGCATTGTAATAAAGTGTTTCGGTCTTTCCGCAACTTAAAGTGCAAGCAAAAAGCAATATGCATATTGAAAATGATAATACTTTTAATGCTTTCTTCATTAAATTCGGTTAACTCCCGTTTCTATGGCAGCCTTCTTTACGGCTTCCGATACAGCTTTCCCGACTCTCTTATCAAAGGCATTCGGAATGATGTACTCGGCATTTAACTCTTCATCCGAAACAAGGCTTGCGATTGCCTTTGCTGCGGCAACCTTCATTTCATCATTGATATCACGCGCACGCACGTCAAGCGCACCCCTGAAAATTCCGGGGAATGCAAGAACGTTGTTTATCTGATTGGGGTAATCCGATCTTCCTGTTCCGACTACAGCCGCGCCTGCTTCTTTGGCATCAACCGGGTTAATCTCGGGCACGGGATTTGCCATAGGAAAAAGAATGGGATTTTCAGCCATTGACTGTACCATTTCCTTGGTCACTGTACCGGGTGCGGAAACCCCGATAAATACGTCTGCGCCCTTTATCACATCCTTTAAGCTGCCCTTTTCGAGGTTACGATTTGTAATCTTTGCCATCTCAAGCTTTTCGGAATTAAGGCCTTCTCTGCCCTCGTAAATAGCTCCCGTTCTGTCGCACATGATGACATTCTCAAGTCCCATGCTGACAAGTAACTTTATGATTGCTATTCCCGCAGCACCGGCTCCCGAAGTTACGACCTTTATATCATGAATATCTTTCTTTACTATCTTTAACGCATTCATCATTGCCGCAAGTACTACGACTGCCGTTCCGTGCTGATCGTCATGGAAAATCGGAATATCGCATACTTCCTTAAGCTTTCTTTCTATTTCAAAGCAACGAGGTGCCGAAATATCCTCAAGATTGACTCCTCCGAAAGAGCCCGAAAGAAGTCTTACGGTATTTACGATTTCATCGACATCCTTTGACTTAATGCACAAAGGAAAAGCATCGACATCGCCGAAGGCCTTAAATAAGGCACACTTTCCTTCCATAACTGGCATTCCGGCTTCGGGTCCTATGTCTCCGAGTCCCAAAACCGCGGTTCCGTCGGTAATGACTGCCACAAGATTGTGACGTCTCGTATATTTATAGGAAAGATCTACGTCCTTCTGTATTTCAAGGCAAGGCTCGGCAACGCCGGGTGTGTAAGCTACGGAGAGTTCCTCTTTATTGCTGACACTGCAACGGCTTACCACTTCAATTTTTCCTGCCCATTCTTCATGCTGCTTTAAAGCAAATTCTTTTTTATCCATCGGTATGCTCCTTAAATTGACTTCGAACATCAAAAGTATATCACTCTTTCAGTTCTCCGTCGATTATCTTGACGATTCTTTTTGCCGATTTTGCAACGCCCAGATCGTGGGTAATCATGACGATGGTATTTCCCATTTCATTTAATTCCGAGAAAAGCTTAAGTACATCCTTACCGCTTGCCTGGTCGAGTGCACCCGTAGGCTCATCCGCAAGCAGTATCGAGGGTTTTCCCACAAGTGCCCTTGCTATCGAAACCCTTTGTTTTTGCCCGCCCGAAAGCTCATTGGGCTTGTGCTCTATACGATGGTCAAGTCCTAAAAGCTTAATGGTGTTCATGCACTCTTCCTTTGCCTGATCGCTTGTTTCTCCACGCATAAGAAGCGGCATGATGATGTTTTGAAGCACGTTATATGTGGGAATCAGCTGGTAATTTTGGAAAATAAACCCAATTTTTTCATTTCGTACTTTCGTAAGATCATCTTCCTTGGTCTCATGGATTGCCATGCCGTCGAGGTAGTACTCGCCGCTGTCCATCACGTCCATACAGCCTATCATGTTCATAAGTGTTGTTTTTCCCGAACCGGAAGGACCCAGAATTGCCACATACTCGCCCTTCGTAACCTCAAAATTAATGTTTTTGAGGATAGGAAGTCTTTCTTCGCCAAGCCAATAACCCTTATTCACATTTTTCATAAGTATCATCGTATTATCCATGTTCTTTACTCCTGATTGAGTGCTTCTACGGGAACAAGGCGGGATGCCTTAAATGCCGGATAGAAGCCGAAGATGCTTCCTGTGATTACACCGAACACAAGTGAGAGAAGTGCCCCTTGAACGGATAAAGAAACCCTCACGTTAAAGAGTTCGACAATGGGTGTAATTGCAAGGGAAAGAAGCACTCCCAAAACAGCTCCCACAAGACTCGTAAAGCTTGCTTCGAGTAGGAACTCAAGCAGGATGTCTTTACGCTTGCAGCCTAGAGCCTTCAAAATTCCTATCTCGTTTGTCCTCTCCTTTACGGATACAAACAATACGTTCATGATTCCTATACCGCCGACTATGAAGACGATTACCGCCATTGAATAAAGTAACAGTGTCAACGTCTCGTTTGATGCGCTTGCCGCATCCATCTTGCTGCCGGCATCCGAAATTTCAAATTCGGCATTCGGATACATTTCGGAAAGTGCCGACGTTAAGTCCGTCATAACCGTGTCTACCTGATTCACATCCTCCGCAATTACGGTTATCGTGGGGCTTATGTCGGTTCCGGTGATGTACTTGATGCCCGTTTCGTAAGGCACGTAAATTGCGGTGTCGGGACTTATGCCCGAGGCAACGGTTCCCATTTCGGAAAGCACTCCGGATACCACATAGGGACGTCCGTCAATGTAAATCTTACTGTCATAGGCTTCATAAGCGCTTCCGAAAACCGTCTTTGCCACCGTGGCTCCGAGTACGCAGACCTTTTCTTTATTCTCGTTGTTCTCTTCGGTTAAAAATTCTCCGATGGACATGGTCAGGTTGCTGATTGAGTCGTATCCCGATTCAACACCGGCTATCGTGTAATAAGCAGAACTTGAAAGGTCGCCGCCTTCCACTGAAGCCTGGGTGGAATAGGAAATCGTGGCGTTCGATATTCCCGATACAAAGGTCAGAAGGTCGTCACAATCTTCCGAGGTAAGGGTTACCGACTCCGTGCTTTCCTCTTCTTCGAAACCGGAAAAAGAAAACATTCCGCCTCCAAAGTCAAAGCCTCCGCCTCCGCCCATACTTTGGCCTCCGCCTCCGTCAAAGTCAGAGCCTCCGTCCATACCAAAACCGCCAAAGCTTGAATCGGAGCTTGATGAACAGGATATGTCTATTGCGCCGGCGTTTAAGTTTTTAAACTGCTCGGCCACTTCTTCCTTACCGCCGGTACCTATCGCAAGCACCAGCATGATGGTGGCGCTTCCCACGACGATACCGATTGAAGTAAGGATAACCTTAAATTTATTTTGTGACAGATTGAGCCACACCAAACGAAGTATTTCAGATATTCTCATCTAATCAATCCTTTCCTTTTAAGATGCGCTTCTCTCTATCAGTACAACGTCTCCCTCGTTTAAATCACCCGAGATTTCCGTGTATGTGCCGTCGGAGATTCCTACGGTTACTTCTATCTTACTGATGTTTCCGTTACTTTCTTTAACCTCCACATATGAGGTATCGCCTTCCGTAATGATGGCACGCTTATTTACATAAAGAACGTTTTCCGCTCTCTCCGATACGAAGGTCACGGTGCCGGTCATCTCCTGATAAAGTCCGGATACGTCGCCCGACAAGGTAACTGTGACCTCATAGGTAACCTCATTTGAAGAATTAAGCGTAGCTTCGCCAATCTCGGTAACCGTTCCTTCAAAGGTTTCGTCGGGATATGCCGTAAGCGAAACAACTGCCTCGGAGCCCAAAGAAATATCCGTCATGTCATCTTCGTATACGGTAACCGTCATGGTTACTTCATCGGGATTGGTAAGAGTCACGAGCGTGGTGCCGGTACTGATGGTATCGCCCTCCGAAAGCTCAACACTTGTAATGACACCGTCATCCGTTGCACAAACCGCATTGCCGTTTATGTAAGAAGAAAACTCATTCCATTTTTCCAAAGCCTCGTCATATACTTCCTGCTGATCTTCCAAATCTCTTTCAAGATAAGCAATTGTCAGGTCATAGCTTTCCTGTGCCGTATCGTAGGCAAGGCTTCTTAAACTCTTTGTCTCCGTTGCGGTAAGCTTACCTGCATCAAGTTCACGAACTGCCTTTGCATAATTATTTTCCGCGGTAGTCACATTTTCCTCTGCCTGGGATACCTTCTCTTCAAGCTCTTCTAACTGGCTTTCCAAAGATTCGTAGTTTTCTTTGGCCGTTTCGTATTCGGTGGCATAGTAGACATACCAGTAAACATCGTCCGTAACACTGTGAGTGCTTAAGCTATATTCAACGTTTGAGTAAACTTCCTTTGCCTTTGCAACCGCATCAGCCATTTCCGTATACTTTTCTTGGTAGGTTGTAAGGCTTTCCTTAGCATCCTCAAGGTTTTCTTTAGCCGTATCTACGGCATCGCTTAATTCTTCTATCGTTGAATTGTATTCCGTATCAAGGTAGTCGCCGTAGGCTATGCTTGAATTGTAGGTATAGGTGGCCTTGGTAGTTGAAAGCGTCTGTTCCGCAATAAGCGCGTCGAGGTCGGCTTTTGCTTTTTCCACATTCGACTCAAGCTCTTCCTTTAAGTCCGCAACGCTTTCTTCGTCTATCAGGTAAAGTGTGTCGCCTGCGGATACTTCCTCACCTACCGAAACGCAGACTTCCGAAACGGTTATGGTCGAAGCGCTTCCGCTTGAAGAAGAACCCGACTGATTAAGGCTAAACAGATCCGAGAACATATCAAGTGCCCCTGCCGCTCCCGGCATTCCGCCGCCTGCATTACTGCCGGAACTCTCAGAAGACGAGCTGTCCGTTCTCTGAAGTGCACTCATGTCGAGATCAAAGGTCTCGGTCGTGACTCCTATGTCGATGCTTCCGCTTTCGGTGACGCCCTTTATAACGTTTCCGTACCGGACTGTAACTTCCTTGTAAGTGACCGTATCCGAATCGGTATTATTGATAAAGAAAACCGCCGTACCGGATATAAGTACTGCTGCCGCCACTATAATTGCGACAATAATCTTCTTCCCGGGCTTAATTTTTTCTTTTTGCGGCTTAAGTTCTTTTACAGTTTTTACTTCCGGCTTTTTGGCTGATTTTTGAGCTTTTTTTGCCTGCTTTTCTGCCTTACGCGCCTGCTTTTCTGCTTTTTCCGCCTGCTTTTTTTCTTTTTCCGCCTGCTTTTTTTCTTTCTTTGCCTGCTTTAACGGCTTCTCTTCTTCAATTTCCGTATTGTAAAGTTTCATGATTGCTCCTTACCTTCCGCCGGGAGGGGTCATGTCTCCTCCTCCGAAGTTACCGCCGCCAAAGTCTCCGCCCTGCATATCAGGCATATCTCCGCCTGAGAAACTGTCGGCATCAAAGGTCATTTCCGAATTTTCGGAACTCGTTTCGGTTTCGTCTACCTCGCTGTCGTTTACCTCCGATTCCGATGAAACCTTACTTGCAAGGTAGATGGTCTCGCCTTCCGAAAGTCCGGATAAAATTTCTATGTCTGTACCGTTTGTAAGTCCGGTCGTTACCTCGGTAAGCTCACGTATTCCGAGTGAATTCTTGTGATATACGTAGGTCTTTCCGTCTTCCTCCACTATTGCCTTTCTCGATACATAAAGAACATCTTCTTTTTCCTCGGTTACAAAGACAACCTCTGCGGTCATACCGGAATAAAGCTTACCGATATCTCCGTCAACCAATATTTCAACCGTGTAGCTGATGGTATTTGAGTAATCCGATACGGCTTCCGTATTGATGGAAGAAATCGTTCCGGTATAGGTCTCATCCGAGTATGCGGTAAAGGTAATGTCGACGCTGTCTCCGACATTAAGGTCGACTATATCCTCCTGGGTCACATCAACCGAAATGATCAGGTTGTCGCTTGTCGCATATTTAAACATTGCTCCGGTAGCGGTCAGGCTGTCGCCTTCCTCATATGCACTTTCCGTGATGATGCCGTCTTCCGTGGCAACAATTATTCCGTCGTCACCGACAAGTGCTTCAAAGCTTTCAAGCAAATCTTCAAGCTCCTCTTTTTTCTCGAGTGATTCGTTTAACGTATCCTCAAGGTCCTCAAGCGAAGCCTGATAGGTAAGCTCTGCGTTCTCGCCGCTTATTACCGCTTCATCATATTCCTCTGTAATTTCTAAATTCTTAAGTTTCTTTTTAAGTGTGGCCTGTGTAAGCTTTTCCTTAAGCGAAGCTATTTCTTCTTCATTGTCCGTGATTGCCTGTTTTGCTCTTTC
Organism: bacterium; assembly: GCA_963649755.1. Lineage (GTDB taxonomy): Bacteria > Bacillota > Clostridia > Lachnospirales > Lachnospiraceae > UBA1258. Next base: position 22,411 of record CAVJJQ010000026.1, read on the forward strand.
AAGCTTTTCGCTTGCCTGCTCGTAGGAATTCTTGGCATTTAAGTAAGCCTTTTGGACGGTTACAAAGCTCATGGAGTTTGACGTGCTTGTCGCTTCATATTGTTCCTTGGCATCCGTATAGGTTTCAAGAACATCCTCGTAATCTTCAAGTGCATCCTCGTAGGCTTCGTTTAAAGATGTCACCTGTGCTTCTTTTTCCGCTATTGAAACACTTATCGAAGATATTTCATCGGAAATCGCGCTCAAGGATGTCGACTTAATCTTTGAAGCATATTTTGCGGAAATCTCGGAAGTATCAAGCGTGGTCTGTGCCTCAAGTGCCGATATCTCGTATGTGCTCTCAGCCTCTATATAATCGGCCTCGGCTTCCAAAAGTGCGTTCTTTATAAGCGATCTTACTCTTTCAACGCTCTCGTCGGTAAACTTTAAAAGTTCGTCTCCGCTCGTTACCCTGCTTCCCGCTACCGCGGTAACCGTCTCAACTTCAAGGTATTTTATTTCTTCTTCCTCGTCGTCCGAATCCGACGAGTCGGAATCGTCGTCGGAATCCGTAATCAGGCTTAGGTCAAGGTCGTAATCTATCGACTTTTCGGTGTAGGAAAGCGATCCGCTCTCCGTTACACCGACCTTAAGAGTTCCTCTTTCAACCGTTTCTTCCTTGTAAACCCACTCTTCTTTCTTTAATAAAGGGGCGATAAACAACGTGTAACATGCAGCCAGGATAAGGACTAAAAGAGCCGCAGCCGCGATGATAAGTCTTTTCTTTTTCTTTGAAAGCTTCTTAACCTTTTCAAGCTTTAACTTTTTTATCTTCATGTCTGTCTCCTGCTTTAGTCTCCGTCAGTGCTTCCGGGTGGTGTCATGGACCCGTCCGTATCCGGAGGTGTTCCGGTAAAGTCTCCGCCGCTCGGAGCCTCACCGTTGAAACTCCCCGGATCAAAATCTCCGCTCGGTGCTTCTCCGGCAAAGTCTCCGTTTGGCATTTCGTTTCCGCTTACCGAGTCCATGTTCGGAGGTGTGTCATTCCCGGACATATCGCCTGATTTCCCGTTTCCGCTCATGGCTTTTTCTATGCTTTCGATTTCTTCGTCGGTTAGGTTAAACAGTACCGTTACCGAATCGTTTTGTGAAAGTGTCGATGTGCTGTCCTCTTCACTCGTCACCGTAACCGTTACGCTGTAGTAAACGCTTGTCACACTGTCGGAAGAAGAAACCGGATCAATCTCGGTAATCACGCCCTTGGCTCCCACACTGTCGCTTATGGCGTAACACTCGTCACCCACGGTAAGCTTTGCAATATCTGCCTGATCCACGGATACCGAAATAGTGAGCTTATTCGGGTTACTGTACATGAATATGACGCCGTCCGATGTAAGGCTTCCGCCCGTTCTTACCTGAGTCCTCAGTACGTCTCCGCTTTCCGATGCGTAGAAGTAACCGTCTCCGATGCATTCTTCAAAAAGCTCAAGATTTTCTTTGGCATCCTCGTAGGCAGTTTCAAGTTCGTCCAAATCCGACTCGGCCTTATCAACCGTTGTCTCGTAATCGCTTTCCGCCCTGTCTGCGTTTGAAAGTGCAGTTTCATAGGTAAGGAGTGCGTTTTCAGCCTGAATCTCGTAATTTTCCTCTGCCTCGTAAACTGCCTTTTCAAGGCTTGAAAGATTCAGTTTCAAGGTCTGAAGTTCAAAAGAAGCATTCTCGACTGCATCCTCGTATTCCGCCTGAGCGTTTTCAAGGTCCTCGAGATTCTGTTCAAGGACGCTGTATAAAGCCCTTAGTATTTGGGCATAGCTTAAATTTCCGTTAAGGTTTGTACTTCCGCCGCCCATGCCTCCGCCTGTGACTTCGGACCAGCTGACTTCCCATTCGTCGAGTTTTTCTTTTAAGACGCTTAAGTTCTCATCATAAATTGCCTGATATTCATCTACCTTGAAGTAGCTTGCGTAAGAAGAATCATTTACGTAGGATTCGTATTCGGCAATTTTTTCGTTTGCCTCTTCGAGCTCTTCCTTGGCCTTATCAACTGCATCGCTTAAGCTCTCAATTGTTTCGTCGTAGATTTCCTTTGCCTGAGAGCCCGAAAGAACAGCCGAATCCTTAGTGTACTCTGCCGTAATCAGTGTCTGTTCATACGAAATGACGCCCGTTCTGTAGGCAAGCTCTGCTTCCTCAAGTGCATCCGTAAGCTCCGCCCTTACCGCTTCGAGACTTTCATCCGTAACCTTTAAGACCTTGTCGCCTTCATTTATCTCATCGTTTGAATTGATGTATACCTCTTCGATTTCAAGCTCGGTCGAAAGATTTTCAACGTCAAAGGTAACTTCCGTAACCTCTGCATTCGTAACGCCCGAAGCCGTTACCCAGTCGTCCGAAATCGTGATTCCCTGCATGTTAGACGGCAGGCTCATGGTATTCTTTGACGCGGATGTTTTGTTCTTTATGAAAAAGAATGCGAAAATCCCGCCTGCAATTAGCAAAACAGCGACGCCTGCTATAATAGCTATCCTTATTTTTTTCTTTTTATCCTTAAGAGTTTTCAATTTTTTCACTTAAAACCTCCGATATATACCGAACTTAACGAAAACATCATATCGAGGCTTTGGGGTTTGAGAGTGATAAAGATGTGAAAATTTTGTGAAAAAAACTGCCTCTCCCAGAGGGAGAGGGCCCTCTCAGTTACCTGCGGTGACAGCTCTAGCCCTCTCAGTCACCTTCGGTGACAGCTCTCCCAGAGGGAGAGCCAAGGGGAGAGCCAAG
>CAVJJQ010000027.1:0-24099 GCA_963649755.1 bacterium
GTTGTTCTATTGCCCTTTTTGTTTGTAGATAAACCTGCCGCGAAGTTTTTTCGATATAGGAAATCTTTTTTCCTTGTGGTAAACTTACCTTATGAAAAAAAAGGAAAGAAAAGTCGATTGTAAAAAAATTGAAAAGCTGATTCCTTTGTATCTTAACAAGCAGCTCTCCTCGTATGAAACGGAGCAGTTCTTAAAGCATGTCACGAGTTGCAAGAACTGTAAGGAAGAACTTTCGATTCAATATATGGCAACCAAGGGACTTGAAAAGGCGGAAAAAGAAAATGACTACAATCTTGTAAAGGCCCTGGATGATCTGATTAAAAATTCTTTTCATCAGATTAAAACCCATGAATTCTTGTATTTTGCTTTTTCTTTCTGCATTATCTTTGTGGTCTGCATTATTGTTGCGGCCATTTTACTGATCTTTTAGGAGACTATCTTGAAAATACTTCTTGTTGACGGAAATTCAATACTTAACAGGGCATTTTTTGCCCTTCCCTTACTTTCTTCAAGGGATGGGATTTATACAAATGCCGTTCTCGGTTTTTTAAATATTCTTTTTAAGGAGATTGATGAGGAACAGCCTGACTTTCTGACGGTGGCTTTTGACGTGCATGCGCCGACCTTCAGGCATGAGATGTACAAAGAATACAAGGGCAATAGAAAACCCATGGCTGACGAGCTTAAGATGCAGCTTCCCATTATCAGGGAGGTTCTTTCTTCCATGAACGTAAATATCGTGGAGATGGCAGGCTACGAAGCGGATGATTTGCTGGGAACTTTGGCTAAGAAGTCTGAAAGCCTTGGCTATGATGTAAAGCTTCTTTCCGGAGACAGGGATTTACTGCAGATTGCAACGGACAAGATTGAAATCATCATTCCGAAGACGCAAAAAGGAAAGACAGAGAATCACCGTTATTTTGCAAAGGACGTTTGCGAAGAATACAGCGTCACACCGGCTGAATTTATAGACGTAAAGGCTCTTCAGGGTGATTCAAGCGATAATATTCCCGGGGTTCCGAAGGTCGGAGAAAAAACCGCACAGAGCCTTATCAGTACTTACCATTCTCTTGAAAATTTATACGAAAATGTTGACGAAATTACAAAGAAAGTGCTTCATGAGAATCTTGTGACATTTAAGGAACAAGCTTTCTTTTCGCGTACTTTGGCTACAATTGAGATAAATGCACCGATAGAGCCTGACTTTGAAAAGAGTGTTGTCACGGGGCTTTGCAACAAAAATTCCGAGGAAGTTTTCAGAAAGTATTCATTAAACGGACCTTTAAAGAAGCTTGAAAGCTATGCGGGAGATGTAAGCGTAAGTGTTTTAAAACCCGAATATGAAATTGTAGAAGACTTTAACGAGGCTGTAAATGTTCTTTCGATGTTAAAGAGCGTAAAGAAAATCGGTCTTTCGGAATGTGAAAAGGGACTTGCGGTTTGCATTGATGAAAAGTGCTTCTTTTTAAGCTACTACGGCTTTATTACGAGGGAATATCTAAAGAAAGAAGTAGGCAGGCTTTTAAACAAAGATGCAAATGTATATACGATATCAATCAAGTCGGTTTATGATTTTATCGGGGAATACAGGCCCGGATTTCAGGATGCGGAGATACTGGCATATTTGATTGATCCCAATAAGGGCAGTTACCCCGTTACCTATCTTTGCGACACCTTCCTTTCAAAATATTACGGGACCGAGGCGGATTTTAAGGACGACTCTGTCGGCCTATGTGCGCTTAAGGCAATTACGGCCGAAGAGCTTACAAAAGTTTTATCCGAAAAGATTAAGGATTGTAACGAAGAGTCTCTTTATGAAAATATTGAAATGCCCTTATCCTTCGTGCTTTACAGCATGGAAAAAGAAGGTGTTTTGTGCGACAGGGAGGCTTTAAAGAAATTCAGTCTTATGTTAACAGATAAGATGACCGGAATAGAAGCTTCCATATATGAGGCGGCCGGTGAGAAATTTAATATTAATTCTCCCAAGCAGCTTGCCGAGGTGCTTTTTGAAAAATTAAAGCTTCCGGGCGGAAAGAAGACAAAGTCCGGCTATTCAACAGCTGCAGACGTGCTTGAAGGGCTTAAAGACAAATACCCGATAGTAAGCGACATCCTTGAATTTCGTATGCTTTCAAAGCTTAAGTCAACCTATGCGGAGGGCTTGCAGGACTGCATAGGTGAGGACGGGCGAATCCATACTCACTTCAATCAGACGATTACCGCTACGGGGCGTATCAGCTCGACGGATCCGAACCTTCAGAACATTCCTATCAGAACAGAGCTTGGAAGCAAGTTGAGAGAGGTTTTTTATCCAAAAGAAGGATATACCTTTGTCGATGCGGATTATTCGCAGATTGAGTTAAGGCTCATGGCGCATATGTCAGGCGACGAGACCATGATCGAAGCCTTCAATACCGGGAAGGATATTCACAGGAGCACAGCGGCCACTGTGTTCGGAAAATCTTTTGACGAGGTAACGGACCTTGAAAGAAGACGGGCGAAGGCAGTTAACTTCGGAATCATTTACGGCATCAGTGCTTACGGACTTTCCAAGGATATAGGAATTGAACCCAAGGAAGCGGACAAATACATAAACGACTACTTTGAAAAATATCCGAAGATTCGAGAGTATTTAGATAAAACAATTGACGGAGCAAGAGAGAACGGCTATACCCTGACGCTCTTTAATAGGCGCCGTCCGATTACCGACATCAATTCATCAAATCACATGCTTAAAAAAGCAAGCGAGCGTATCGCCATGAATGCGCCGATTCAGGGTACTGCGGCGGACATCATGAAGATAGCCATGATTAATATCTTCAAACGCTTAAAGGGAGAGGGGCTTGAGTCAAAGCTTCTTCTTCAGGTGCACGACGAAGTGCTGATTGAATGCAAACTTTCGGAAAAAGAAACAGTTATGAAGCTTGTAAAAGATGAAATGGAGAAGGCGGCGACACTTTCGGTAAGCCTTACTGCGGAATGTAAGGAAGGAAAGAACTGGTACGAGGCACATTAAATGCTGGTAATAGGAATAACCGGCGGAGTGGGAGCCGGAAAAACAAACATTCTTTCATATATCGGGGAACATTATAACTGCGAGATTATCTTAACGGACGACCTTGCAAAGTCGCTATGCAAGAAAGGTGAGGTTTGCTATGAGCCACTCATCGAACTTTTATCCGAAAATGTTTTGGATGATGATCTTCAAATAGACAGGAAAAAGATGGCGGCGCTTATATTTGATGACGAGGGGCTTAGAAAGAAAGTAAACGAGATCATTCATCCCGCGGTAAAGAAATACATAACAGACAGGATAGCCTTTTTGAAGGGAAGTAAGGAGAAAGACTTTCTTTTTATAGAGGCTGCGCTTTTAATTGAAGACGGATACACGAAAATAGTCGATGAAATGTGGTATATTTATGCAGATACGTCAGTCAGAGCGAGAAGGCTAAAAGCATCGAGAGGTTATTCCGATGAGAAGATTGAGGCTATGCTTAAAAGTCAGTTAACAGACGAGGTATTCAGACAGAATTCCGATTTTACAATAGATAATTCCGGAAATGCAGAGGATTCTTTCAGACAGGTAAGAGAGAGGCTTAAAGGATATGAGTGCTAAGTATACGAAGCCTTTGGTATTCGGACTCGATATAGGTACGCGTTCGGTTGTTGGAACCGTAGGCTACTTAGAGGGCGACAGATTTAAGGTATTGTGCCAAAAGGTAAAGGAACATGAGACGCGTGCGATGCTTGACGGTCAGATTCATGATATCGGAAGGGTCGCAGAGACGTTAAGTCAGGTTAAGAAAGAGTGTGAGGAAGCGGTAGGCTGCAGTCTAAAGCAGGTGTGCATAGCGGCGGCAGGACGTGTACTTCAGACTCTTGATACACATGTTGACATGATCTTGGACGAGGAAAGAGAGGTAAACAAAGAAGATATTACCAATCTTTTGTCGTTGGGAGTAGAAAAGGCATATAAGGAGTTTGTACCCAAGGAAAGCCTGAATGTGAAATTCTATTGTGTAGGCTATTCCGTTGTTAAATATTACTTGAACAATTACCCGATGGGAAACCTTGAGGGGCATAAGGCAAGCGTTATTTCCGCGGATATAATTGCAACCTTCCTGCCGGATGATGTCGTAGACGGACTCTATAAGGCGGTTGAGCTCGCCGATTTGGAGGTCGCGAATCTGACATTGGAGCCTATTGCCGCAATCTCCGTTGCCATTCCGGAGCGCTTCAGAATGCTGAACATAGCGCTTGTGGACGTCGGAGCCGGCACCAGCGATATTTCAATCACCAGAGAGGGAAGTATTGTTGCCTACGGCATGATACCTATGGCGGGAGATAAGTTTACTGACAGGCTTGCAATGGAGTATCTCACCGACTTTGATATGGCGGAACATATAAAGAAGGGAATCGGCGAGGGTAAAGAAATTACCTATGAGGATATCATGGGGCTTTCGCAAACAGTTTCCGCCGAGGATGCATATAAGGTGATAAAGCCTCTTATGGAAGAGGAGACCAAGGCCGTATCAGATGAAATAATCCGTCTTAACGGCGGGAAAAGCGTCAGCGCCGTATTTGTGGTAGGCGGAGGCGCTTCCGTAAAGGGTTATACGGATATGCTTGCGGAGAAGCTTTCCATACAAAAAGAAAGGGTTGCGCTAAGAGGCTCTGAGGTCATGGGCAAGATTGATTTCTTAAACAATGATGCCTTAAAGACCTCGCTTATGGTAACTCCTATAGGAATTTGTCTGAATTATTACGAGCATACCAACAATCTTATATTCGTTACTTTTAACGGGACCCGTCTTAAGATGTACGATAACGGTCATACGACGGTTCTTGATGCCTGCGTTCAGGCAGGCTTTCCAAACGACGGCCTTTTCCCCAAGAGAGGGCGCGGACTTACTTACAGCGTAAACGGAAAGTCAAGGATAGCAAAGGGCGAGATTGGCGAAGCCTGTGAAATAACGGTTAACGGAAAGCCCGCGGATATTACGACAAAGATTCTTTCTAACGACAAGATTGTCATAAAGGAATCAACCGCAGGTGTGAGGGCACGTTTACAGATAAAGGATCTACCTGAGTACAAAGAAGGATTGAACTTAAGTGTTGACGGAAAGACTTTGAAGCTTTCAAGGCCCGTACTCGTAAATGGGAAAGAGGCAGCAGCCGATTACGAGATTTGCGAAGATGACAGGGTGGAGATCCTTGACAATTTCACAAAGGAACAGCTTGAAAGCGCGCTTGATTCAAAGCCTGAGGCACAGTCACAGTCAAAGCCATATATTCAACCGCAAACTCAGTCACAGTCGGAATCTAAGACTCAGACGAATACCCGAACTGGGACTCAGCCTCAAGGAAAGTCAAACACAAGTATAACGGTTTTGGTAAATGATGAAGAAGTTGTTCTAAACGGCAAGAAGGAATACGTCTTTGTGGACGTATTTGATCATATCGATTTTGATTTAAACGATTCAAGAGGTCGTTCCATTGTTACGCTTTGTAACGGAGAGCCGGCCGTATACTTAAATCCTTTATCGGACGGCGACATACTTAATATCTACTGGAAGGACTTATAGTCATATGAGATTTGCGCCAATTGCGAGCGGCTCAAGCGGAAACTGTATATTTGTCGGAACGGACACGACAAATATTTTGATAGATGACGGAATCAGCTTTAAAAGAACGAGCGAGGGACTCAAAAGCCTCGGAATAGACATTCACGACATAGATGCCGTTTTGGTAACGCATGAGCATACGGATCACACTCAGGGATTGGGTGTTCTTTCGAGGAAACTTTCCATTCCCATATATTCGACAAGGGGAACGGCGGACGGTATCAGGGAAACATCTTCGCTCGGTAAGATTGATGAAGACCTGTTTAATTACGTAAATGCCGACGAAACCTTTGAAATCAAGGATTTGTCGATTAAACCGATTCACATTTCACACGATGCAAACGATCCGACGGCTTTTACTTTGTGCGAGGGGACAAAGAAAGTCTCCGTGGTAACGGACCTTGGCACCTACACGGATTACACCGTAGACGCGATTAAAAATTCTGATATAATCATGCTTGAGGCGAATCACGACGTTTCGATGCTTGAGGTCGGGCCTTACCCTTATTATCTAAAGCAAAGAATTCTGTCTGACCACGGGCATTTATCAAATGAAAATTCGGGACGCCTTCTTTCGTCGGTATTGCATGACGAAGTTAAGGCTGTATTTTTAGGACATTTAAGCAAAGAAAACAACATCCCGGAGCTTGCATACGAGTCGGTCAGGTTTGAAATAGAGGCCTCGGATACCAAGTATCACGGAAATGATTTTGAAATTAGGGTAGCAAAAAGAAATACTCCGATGGAAATCATCGAAATATAAAGGAGAAGACATGGATAAGATTATAATTACCGTAGTGGGCAAGGATACAGTGGGAATCATAGCAAAGACCTGCACCTATCTTGCCGACAATAACTGCAACATTTTGGACATTTCGCAGACCATTGTACAGGATTTCTTTAACATGATGATGATAGTAGATATGTCGGGCTCTTTGGTTAACTTCGGAAAGCTTCAAAGCGATTTGGACGGCCTCGGAAAGACTATAGGGGTTGAAATCAAAGCGCAAAAAGAAGAAATATTTGAAAAGATGCACAGGCTGTAACGGGAATTTTTTATAAATGCTTTGTTACGGACTTTAATGCAGGAGAGAACAATGGTTAGTTTTAGGGAAGTAAACGAAACCAACAAAATGGTTTCGGAACAGACACTTGATGTAAGAACCATTACAATCGGAATCAGCCTTCTTGATTGTATTGATTCGGATTTGATGAGATTAAACGAAAATATTTTCAATAAGATTACCACAGTTGCAAAGGATTTAAGCAAGACAGCCGAGGAGATTGAGTCGGATTACGGCATTCCGATTGTAAATAAGCGAATTTCCGTTACGCCTATTTCGCTTATAGGTGGCTCAGCCTGTAAGACGCCATCCGATTTTGTGACAATTGCACATACTTTGGATAGGGCGGCAGCAGCCGTAAAGGCAAATTTAATCGGCGGATATTCGGCCCTTGTATCAAAGGGCATGACAAAGGCCGATGAAATGCTTATCAAGTCTATCCCCGAGGCACTTACAAATACAGAACGTGTATGCAGTTCCGTCAACCTTGCTTCCACAAAGACCGGCATTAACATGGATGCCGTGAAGCTTATGGGCGAAATTCTTTTGGAAGTTGCGAATCTTTCCAAAGACAGGGATTCCGTAGACTGCATGAAGTTGGTGGTATTTTGTAACGCTCCCGATGACAATCCTTTCATGGCCGGAGCCTTTCACGGTGTGACCGAGGCGGATGCCATCATAAATGTCGGCGTCTCCGGTCCCGGCGTTGTAAAGACCGCACTTGAAGCCGTCAGAGGTGAAAGTTTTGAAGTACTTTGTGAAACGATAAAGAAAACGGCCTTCAAGGTTACAAGAGTCGGCCAGCTTGTAGCGAAGGAAGCTTCAAAGCGACTTAATATTCCTTTCGGAATCATAGATTTATCATTGGCACCGACTCCTGCCGTAGGAGATTCGGTTGCGGACATTCTTTGCGAAATAGGCTTGGAGTATGCGGGAGCTCCCGGTACAACGGCGGCACTTGCACTTTTAAACGACCAGGTAAAGAAGGGCGGAGTAATGGCAAGCTCCTACGTAGGCGGACTCAGCGGCGCCTTTATTCCCGTTTCCGAAGATCAGGGCATGATTAATTCAGTCGAAGCCGGAGCAATCACCCTTGAAAAGCTTGAAGCCATGACCTGCGTATGTTCTGTCGGACTTGATATGATTGCGATTCCCGGCGATACGCCAGCCACCACGATTTCGGGAATTATAGCAGACGAGATGGCTCTTGGAATGGTAAATCAGAAGACCACAGCCGCAAGACTGATTCCCGTAATCGGTAAGGGCGTGGGAGAGAAGGTCGAATTCGGCGGACTCTTCGGATATGCTCCGATAATGCCTGTCAACAAATATTCCTGTGCCGACTTTATAAACAGAGGCGGAAGAATACCGGCTCCGATACACAGCTTTAAAAACTGAATGATACCAGGGTCAAAAAGTTCAAAACTTCGATGCAAGCTTGCTTGCAAGAGAAGTTTTGACTTTGGGAGCCGAACAAACATGAGTAAGTAGCCATTTTTCGAAGAAAAATGAGCGGATTACGAATGTTTGTAGGATTGCGAGAGTGCGAAGCACGTAGCAATCCGTATCATAAAGAAAGCCTGTCTTACTTGTTGTAAGACAGGCTCTTTTCACATAATCTTAAAAGTTTAATCATCGGGACAATCAAAAGCCCACAGATAAAGTTACTCACTCCGTGTACCAGATCCCAGGGAAGACCCGCAATTATCCAGGCAATCATCTTGTCAAAGCTTAAACCGAACATAAGGGCCTGAGCAGGTGCGTAGAGGGTTCCGAAGAGCAGACCGTGCAGTCCGCTTACTGTCATATAAATAAGAGGGGCCCATTTTTTGTTCATTTTCCGAGGAAGGAGCATTGTCGCACCCCAGAGAAAATCCCAGATATACAGATAGGGAAGCCACCACATGGCAAATCCGTTGAAAAGTCCCACCAAAAATATAAATACATAAATAGGATAGAGGGCTTTGAATCGATAAACAACGGTGAGGGCTACGATAAAGACTCCGAGTAAATGCACGTTCGGAGCAAATTCCATTAAGACCTTGGAGGCGTACATGACGCCCCCAAGCATGCCGAAAACGGCAATTTCTCTGATAGTGAGTTTCATTACTCAACCTTAAAGGTATAGACAGATCCTGCGGTAATATCGGTTGAATCAACACCGGTCATGGCATACTCGCCATCGATGTAGAAAGCCCAATAGGTGCCGTCAACATCGTAGTCGGCAGTGATTCCGTTTACGGTCTTAACATACAGGCCGTATTCACTTTCGTCACCTGCAATGAGGTTTACGTCCAAAAGTGCTTTTCCGACGGTCGTCTCATCGGTTTTGATAGTGAAAACCGTCTCGTTTCCGTCTTTGTCAACTACATTGAAGGTAAACTCTGTGTTACCCTCTCCGAGGGTGCAACCCTCAATTGTTTCGTAAACATTTTCGTTTACGGTTTGTGCTTCTTTCCCACATCCTGTAATGCCAAGTGTCATTGCCGCAAATAACACGCCTACAAGGAGTAAAGACAGCTTTTTTTTCAAACTATTCTTCATAACAATCTCCTTAAGATTTTTATAGTGTTTTTCTTTCTCCTCGGTGCTCGCAAGGGTTTATGAAAGCAGATAAGACACACGGGTATTTCGACTCTGTGCATTTTCTTCGCCTTCTCAAAGCTTTCGCTTCAATGACGTTTCCTAAATGCGGCTTTAGTAAGAAGAAAATTGCTTGCGCTTGCACATCACGGCTGCGGGCCAGTACAGGAGTTTCACCTGTTTCCCACGTTGCGTCCGATTGAAAGATTATCAGAAGAATATTTGCAAGTCAATGTTGTTATATGACAATTATTTGTTTTTGGTATTCGTGAATCCTGATTTTTGACTTTTGATTGTAAAGAGTTGAGGCAAAAAGTTCGGAATCGAATATTTTCTTTGTAATGCTGTTGAGGTTTTCATAAACGGACGGAACTTTCGTGGTGAGAGTTATATCCGAGCTTTCCGAAATCTGTGTAAAAAGAAAAGCGGATGCCTCCCTAAATCCCAAAACCTTCAAGTGCGAGATGTAATTTGCCGATTCTTTGTAACGTGTATTGCTGCCCTGTATATTTAAAAGGATGTGGAGCAGAGCTCTTGAAACACGTGAATAGGTCAGGTTCTTTGTCTTGATATGGTCAATAAAGGAGCTTGCGTTCTTAAAATCGGAGAGTGAATTTACAATGCGATTGGCAAGATCCTCACTTGATTCAAGAAAGGCGGCAAGGTTCTCTTTATTTAAAAGGAGAGAGTAGAAGAGCTCGCCCGAAAAGCGGTTTAAAGAAACAGGATCTTGATTTATGAGCTTTAAATCATAGGGCACGTAGGAAGAAACCATTTCCTGCTCGTTTGAAAGAATGGCGTTTCTGATGGCGGTCGCACTTAAAAATTTACTGTCCTCAGTGAAAGAATCATCGTCATAGTCTTCACCCTCACGCTTGATAGTGTAGGGCTTTATGGAACTTCCGGTTCGTTTAAGAGCCATGATGTACTCTAAGGCAAGGACGTTATTTGAATGAGAAAGAAGGGCATCGTATTCGGGAAAAAGAATAAGACGAGACTTTGCAAAGGTATTTCCTTCCTTCATGAGAGCCTTGATGCCGCCGGTTGTGACCTGACCCTCGTCAAGAAGCTTGTCTGCGCAAAGACACAGGGCATCAATGTCACCGCATTCGGAACCAAAGCATAGGTAATCAACGATGTTTAATTTATTAAGAAGGGTAACGGCACCGTGGGCAAATAAATCCGCACTTCCCGTAGCATACGGAATAGGGAGAAGAAGACATAAGTCGGCTCCGTTTTCCAAAGCCATTTTTGCTCGTATTTCCTTAGAATAAATGGCCGGCTCGCCGCGCTCGACAAAATCACCGCTCATCAGACAGATGATGTAATCCGCATGAAGTTTTTTCCTGATGGTGTCCAACTGGTATTTATGTCCGTTGTGAAACGGATTGTATTCACATATAACTGCAGCTACCGTCATACGCGCCTCCAAAAATGCACTACGTGCCATTGATGCTTTATGACAAAATTTTAACACTTTGTTATGAATCATACAATTGCAAGATTGTATTTAATTAAGTACAAAGAAACCTATTGTGTAAGGGCTTTCATTTGTTTATAATGTAGAAAAATAACTAAAATTTAATTGGATTTGGTTAAATTATTTTTGAACAAATTTGAACCTTGTTAAAAATTAAACAAACCACGGAGGCTACTATGGCATATATTGACGGTATTAAGAATAAGGCAAGACTTGATAAGAAGACGATAGTTCTTCCCGAGTCAAACGATAAGCGTGTTCTTATCGCAGCGGCACACATTATCGAACAGGATATAGCAAACATCATCATGGTCGGTGATGAAGAAAAGATTATGGACGGTGCTAACTGGCTTGAAGTTGACCTGTCAGGAGTTAAGGTTGTAAACCCTCAGACTACCGACAAGCTCGATGCTTATGTGAATTTACTTTATGAAACACGTAAGGCAAAGGGTATGACGGAAGAGAAAGCGCGTGAAATTCTTCTTTCCGATTATCTTACCTTCGGTGTTGTAATGGTTAAGGCAAACGATGCAGACGGTATGGTTGCAGGCTGCTGTCACGCAACGGCAGATACTTTGAGACCCGCACTTCAGATTCTTCATACGGCACCCGGTGTTAAACTTGTATCAGGTTTCTTTATCATGGATGTGCCGAATTGCGAGTACGGTGAGAACGGAACGTTTCTTTTTGCAGACTGCGGCTTGAATCAGGATCCTACGGCTGAAGAACTTGCGGCTATAGCAGATACAAGTGCAAAGAGCTTTAAACAGTTAATCGGAGGAAAGCCTTTGGTAGCAATGCTTTCGCACTCCACAAAGGGTTCCGCAAAGCACGCACTTGTCGATAAGGTCGTTGAGGCTACAAGAATCGCTCACGAACAGTATCCCGGTGTTTGTGTTGACGGCGAATTGCAGCTTGATGCTGCAATCGTTCCCGCAGTTGCAAAGTCAAAGGCTCCGGGTTCAGAGGTTGCCGGAAAGGCAAATGTTTTGATATTCCCTAACCTTGATGCCGGAAATATCGGATACAAGCTTGTTCAGAGACTCGGCAAAGCCGATGCTTACGGTCCCATGCTTCAGGGTATCGCAAAGCCCGTAAACGATCTTTCAAGAGGATGCTCCTGGGAAGATATCGTCGGAGTTGTTGCTCTTACGGCTGTTCAGGCACAGTTGGTTTAAGACAGTTTATTTTTCCTATTGACAAAGCCACTTCACACCGATATAATCCTTTAGGTGTGGATAGGAGTGAAGTATGCTCATTAATCTGACGGAGTACTTTGAAGGCTTTAAAAATGAAGCCGAGATTTACGTCCCTTTTACAAAGGAAGCCCTTGATAACGGATATGTAAAGATGCCTGTTGAGAGCGTTTCCGACTGCAGGCTTTCTTTTTCAAAAGCAGAAGACGGAAAGCTTAGAGTAGAGGGAAGCACATCCGCAACAGTTTTGGCTCCCTGCGACAGATGTCTAAAGGAAGTAAGGGTTACGGATGAGACCGAGTTTGAATATCTGATATTGAAGCCCGGAACGTCGGATGATTCGGAGAGTGATTACGATTACTTTGTGAATGGGTATGAGCTTGATACCGATGCTCTTATAAACAATGAATTGATTATGAGTCTGCCTATGAAGGTTTTGTGTAGTGAGACATGCAAGGGCTTGTGTCCTGTCTGCGGCAAAGACCTTAATGAAGGTGAGTGCGGATGTGATACGTTTGTCCCAGACCCCCGCATGGCAGCGATAAGTGATATCTTTAACGCGATTAAGGAGGTGTAACGATGTCTATTTGTCCCAAGAATAAATCTTCTAAGGGTAGAAGAGATAAGAGAAGAGCAAACTGGAAGATGAGCGCTCCCACATTGGTAAAGTGCTCAAAGTGCGGCGCATTAATGATGCCTCACAGAGTTTGCAAGGCTTGCGGTTCTTACAATAAGAAAGAAATCGTAGCTGTTGATTAATTTTGACTAAGGAAAGGACTTCATCCGAAAGGTTGAAGTCCTTTTTTGCTATATAGGAAATTGCTGCGCGTGGAAGAGCCAAGCGAGGACGGAGAGGGCACGCCAGACGTCGAGCGTTCCGCAAGCGGAATGCCATTTTAATTTTATTGCTTTTTCATGTCATTTTTTGTATATTTAAAGAAGTGTTTTCATTTTAGAAATGTAGAGGTGCTTAAATGGCTGAGCTTGTAAAAGTATGTGTGGATGCAAACGGCGGAGACAACGCACCGCTTGAAATTGTAAAAGGTGCTATCGAAGCTTTAAACGAATCGGACCGTATCAGTTTGGTACTTGTGGGACGGGAGGCAGGCATCAATGCCGAACTATCAAAGTACACTTATGATAAGAGCCGGGTCGAGGTTGTAAATACCGAGGAAATCATCGATCCGAACGAGCCGCCCGTTTTGGCAATACGTAAAAAGAAAGACTCTTCAATTGTTAAAGGCCTTACAATGGTAAAAGAAGGCAAATGCGATGCTTTTCTTTCCGCAGGCTCTACGGGAGCTATTCTGGTAGGCGGACAGCTGATAGTCGGAAGGCTTAAAGGTGTTGAAAGAGCTCCGCTTGCTCCGCTTATCCCCACTACCAAGGGCGTATCACTTCTGATTGATTGCGGCGCGAATGTTGATGCCAAGGCCAGCAACCTCGTGCAGTTTGCAAAGATGGGCTCTGTCTATATGGAGCATGTGGTCGGAGTTAAGAATCCGAAGGTGGCAATCGTCAATATCGGAGCGGAAGAAGAAAAGGGAAACGCACTTGTAAAGACGGCTTATCCGCTTCTTAAGGCTTGCCCTGACATTAATTTTACCGGAAGCATTGAGGCCAGAGACATTCCAAACGGCGATGCCGATGTCATCGTAACCGAGGCATTTACCGGAAACGTCATCTTAAAGATGTATGAAGGCGTTGCTGGTGCGCTTATGTCCATTATTAAGAAGAGCCTCCTTAGCAATTTAAAGACAAAAATCGGAGCACTTCTTATAAAGAAAGATTTAAAGAAGACCTTAAAGGGCTTTTCGCTCGAGGATTACGGCGGAGCACCGTTACTTGGATTAAACGGCCTTGTCATTAAGACTCACGGAAGTTCTAAGGCTATCGAAGTGAAGAATTCGGTTCTTCAGGCAATTACCTTTAAGGAACAGAATATCAATTCAAAAATCGTCGAAGCATTGAAGTCTTCGGACGAGAATTAGTACCTTTGGAGGAGCAAATGGAAACTGATATTGTTACTGAAATAGTGGCCGGTGTCATGAAGGTTGACCCTAAAGAGGTTAAGGAAGATACGACCATAATAGAGGATCTGGGTGCGGATTCTTTGGACATATTAAGGATTGTTATGAACGTTGAGGAAAAGTTTTTGATAAAGCTTCCGAATGATGCCGTTTCAAAGATAAATTCCGTAAACGACATTATCAAACTCATAAATAAACAGTAAAAAGGGGCATACATTTATGGATACCGCTGAGACGGTGAAACGTCTTGAAGAAGAGATCGGATATAAATTCAATAATTCCGAGCTGCTTCTTGAGGCCGTTACACACAGTTCATACTCAAATGAAATGAAGATAAACAGGCGTAATCACTACGAACGGCTTGAATTCTTGGGTGACGCCGTTCTTGAGCTTGTTTCAAGCGAATTTCTTTATGATAAATACCCGTCTGTTCCGGAGGGCGGACTTTCAAAGAAAAGGGCTTCAATGGTATGCGAAAGCTCTTTGGCAATCTGTGCCAAAAACATGCATTTGGGGGATTTTATTTATTTCGGAAAAGGCGAAGAAGGCGCGGGCGGTCGTTTTAAGGATTCAATCCTTGCGGACGTTACCGAGGCAATTCTCGGAGCGATTTATTTGGACGGAGGCTTCACACCTGCCAGAAATTATGTGTTTTCAAGGATATTGAACGAGCTTAAGGAAGAAGAACTCTTCATTGATTCAAAAACCGCACTTCAGGAGCTTGTACAGAGCCATTCGGGAAAGCTTGAACTCAGATATGATGTGATCAAAGAAGAGGGACCCGAACATGACAAGACCTTTACCATAGCAGTTTCGGTTGACGGAAAAGAACTCGGAAGGGCATCGGGGCATACCAAAAAGGCGGCACAGCAGGCTGCCGCGAAAGACGCGATAGAAAAGATTAAAAAGAAATAATACAGAGGAATATATGTATTTAAAAAGCATTGAGATTCACGGATTTAAATCCTTTGCCAATAGAATAACGCTTAGATTCGAGGAAGGCATCACGGGAATAGTGGGCCCCAACGGTTCGGGTAAGAGTAACGTAGCCGACGCCGTAAGGTGGGTACTCGGTGAGCAGAAGATTAAGCAGTTAAGAGGCGCATCGATGCAGGATGTTATTTTTTCCGGTACCGAATTGAGGAAACCCCTTAGCTATGCTTATGTTGCAATCACCCTTGACAATTCCGACCACGAGCTTCCGATTGATTACGAAGAGGTAACGGTTGCAAGGCGTCTTTACCGTTCGGGCGAAAGCGAGTATCTGATTAACGGAACGGAATGCAGGCTCAAGGACGTAAACGAGCTCTTTTACGATACGGGTATAGGAAAAGAAGGCTATTCAATCATCGGACAGGGTCAGATTGAAAAGATTCTGTCAGGTAAGCCCGAAGAAAGAAGAGAACTCTTCGACGAGGCAACCGGTATCGTAAAGTTTAAGAGACGTAAAGAAACGGCTGAAAAGAAGCTTGAGTCGGAGGAGGGTAACCTTGTCCGTGTAAACGACATTCTTTCCGAACTTGAAAAGCGTACGGGCCCGCTTGAAAAACAGGCGGAAACCGCAAAGATTTACCTTAAAAAGAAAGATGAACTTAAGACTCTCGACGTAAATGTTTTCCTCCTTGAGAATGAAAAGTTAAAGACAAGCCTCACGGACTTGGAAGGAAAGTTAAATATCGCAAATGCAGACTACGCCGACACGGGTGCAAAGTTTGAGAATATTAAGAACGAGTATTCCGATATTGAAGCCAAGCTTGAAGAGCTTAATGAAAAAATCGAGGCTTCGAGGGATGAACTTTCCCAAACGGATATAATGCGTGAGAAGCTCGAAGGCGAAATTCTTGTATTAAGGGAGCAGATTAAGTCATACAAGAACAACGAGGAAAATCTTAATCAGCGTCTCGAACTTATTGCCCGAGACAAGGGCTTAAGGGAAGAGAGCAAGGAACTTGCACTTTCCGAGAAAAAAGAAAACGAAGAGAATCTTGCTTCCATCAACAAAAGCGCGGAGGAGTCAAAAGAACTTCTTGCAGGCGTTGCCGCAGAGGTTTCAAGGCTCAATGAGCTAATTGAGAAGAATAAAGCTCTTATCATAGACGAATTAAACAACAGAGCGGGTATCAAGGCGGAAATCGGTCGCTTGGATACCATGAAGGAACAGTTAAACATCAGAAAGGCCGAACTGAATTCAAAGATTTTAACGGCCAAATCCGACGAGGTAAAGCAGGACGAGGAAATCAAGCGTCTCCTTAACCGTAAGGACGAGTTAAAAGACGAAACGGACAAGCTTTCCGAAACCTTAAAGGAAGGCGAATCCAAGGTTGAAGGTATCAGAAGCGAAATCGCCTCAAAGGATGCTTCTTTAAGAGAGAGCAAGGATAATTACGCCCTTATAAAGTCAAAGTTAGACACCCTCAGTAACCTTACCGAGAGATATGAAGGTTACGGCAACTCCGTTAAAAAGGTAATGGAGCAAAAAGAAAGAAACAAGGGCATAATAGGCGTTGTTGCCGATATCATAAAGGTTGAAGAAAAGTATGAGACGGCAATAGAAACAGCTCTCGGCGGAAACATTCAGAATATCGTTACGGATGATGAAAATACCGCCAAGAAGATGATTAACTTCCTAAAGCAGAATAAGCTCGGCCGCGCGACTTTCCTGCCTTTAACGACCATTTCAAAGCCCCAGGAGTTTAAGACCCCGGAAGTGCTTGATGAAAAAGGCGTCCTCGGCATGGCATGCGATCTTGTAAAGGTCGACAAGGCTTACAGCGCCGTATCAAAGGCAATGCTCGGTAGAATTGTCGTGGTGGACAACGTTGACAACGCAATTGCAATCGGCAAAAAGTACGATTATACGATACGTATGGTCACGATTGAAGGCGAACTCTTCGTACCGGGCGGTGCAATTTCGGGCGGTGCCTTTAAGAACAATTCTAACCTCTTGGGAAGACGCCGTGAAATCGAAGAACTTGAAAAGCAGTGTAAGACAGCGGAAAAGACGATTTCAGACCTTGAAAATGAGATTGAAAGCCTGAAGACTCAAAGAAACAAGTTAAGAATGCAGGTTGAAGAGCTTAAGGCAAACGTTCAGAAGAAGTACATCGAGCAGAATACCATCGATTTAAACATCGAGGCGGCAAAGGGCAAAAAGGAAGAGGTAATATTAAGCTCAAAGAGCCTTGAAAGCGAAGGCACCTCGATTGAAAAGCAGTTTAAAGATTTGGAAGATTCAAGAACGGACATTTTGAAAGCCCTGGAAACTTCGGAATCCTCGGAATCGGAGCTTACAAAGAGCATCGAAAGTGCTACGGAGGAACTAAATCTATCCAAGGAAAAAGAAAACGAGTTTACCGTCGAAGTTTCGAAATGGAACCTTGAAATCAACAAGATGCTTCAGAAGCAGGATTTCGTGAACCAGAACTTACAGCGTATAGAGGACGAAATCCACAGATTCGACATAGATGCCAAAGAGCTTAATGATAAGCTTTTAGAAGGCAAGAACGATATTGCCGAAAAAGAAAACAATATTTCGGAAATCGAAAAGACCATCAAGGAAAGCTACTCCGTTCAGAGCGAAAAACAGGGAGAACTTTCCGATGCCGTCAAAGAGAGAGATTCACTTACGGAGAAGCAGAAGAGTTTCTTTACCACAAGAGAGGAACTTTCCGAAAGAATTTCTGCTTTGGACAAGGAAATCTACAGACTGAATTCCCAGAAAGAAAAGCTTGAGGAATCAATCACGTCCTCAATTAACTATATGTGGGAAGAGTATGAGATTACATTAAGCGATGCGGCAACCCTCAAAGACGAGGAAATGACCGACTTGTCTCAGATGAAGAAGAAGATTTCTTCCGTCAAGGACGAGATAAAGAAACTCGGTGACGTAAACGTAAACGCCATCGAAGAATACAGAGAGCTGATGGAAAGGTATACCTTCCTAAAGACTCAGCATGACGATTTGGTAAATGCAAAGAAGACTCTCGAAGATATCATAAAAGAGCTTGACGAGGCTATGCGCAAGCAGTTTGCCGAAAGCTTTAAGGATATCAATACCGAGTTTGATAAGGTATTCAAGGAACTCTTCGGAGGCGGAAAGGGTACGCTTGAACTCATCGAGGATGAGGATATATTGGAAGCGGGCATCAGGATTATTGCCCAGCCGCCGGGAAAGAAGCTTCAGAATATGATGCAGCTTTCGGGTGGTGAGAAGAGCCTTACCGCGATAGCCCTTCTTTTTGCAATTCAGAACATGAAGCCTTCGCCGTTCTGCCTGCTTGACGAGATCGAGGCGGCACTTGACGAAAGCAACGTAGATCGTTTTGCAAAATACCTTCACAAGCTTACGAAGCATACGCAGTTCATCGTCATCACGCACCGTCGAGGCACGATGGAAAAGGCGGACAGACTTTACGGAATTACGATGCAGGAAAAGGGTGTTTCGACGCTTGTCAGCGTAAACCTGATTGATAAGGATTTGGACAATTAAATGGCAGAAGAAAAGCTTGGATTTTTCGGACGACTCAAGGCAGGCCTGTCAAAATCGCGAAACGGTTTTGTAAAGGGCATGGATACCGTGTTCTTGGGCTATGAAAAAATAGACGACGAATTTTATGAGGAACTTGAAGAAGTTCTGGTCATGGGTGACGTCGGGGTCGGTACGACGGAATTTTTGATAGACAGCCTGAAGAAAAGGGTTAAGGAAACTCATGCCAAATATCCCGTGGAGTGCAGGAACATTCTGATTGACATCATCAAGGAAATCATGGAACTTCCTGAGGACGCCTACGAGTTTGAAAACGGCAATTCCGTAGTTATGGTAGTAGGCGTAAACGGGGTTGGAAAAACAACAACGGTAGGAAAGCTTTCGGGTCTTTTTAAACAGGAAGGCAAGAAGGTTTTGGTGGCCGCAGCGGATACCTTCAGAGCGGCGGCAAATGAACAGCTTACCGAGTGGGCGAAGAGAGCCGATGTTGACATCATTTCTTCAAAAGAAGGAACAGATCCGGCGAGTGTTGTTTATGATGCGGTGAATGCCGCAAAGGCGCGTAAAGCGGATATTTTGATTTGCGATACGGCAGGACGTCTTCACAATAAGAAGAACCTTATGGACGAGTTAAGGAAGATGCGTCGCATCGTGGAGAAGGAATTTCCGGATGCAAGGCAGGAAGTCTGGGTAGTGCTTGATGCCACGACAGGTCAGAATGCCATTAACCAGGCGCGTGAGTTCAATGAGGTTTGTTCTTTAAACGGAATAGTCCTTACGAAGATGGACGGAACGGCAAAGGGCGGAATTGCGATAGCAATTTCAAACGAGCTTCATATTCCGGTTAAATATATCGGGGTCGGAGAAGGCATTTCGGACCTTTCGAGGTTTAATCCCGATGAGTTTATAGATGCTTTATTTATGCAGGAAGAGGTGTAAGAGATGGACGAACTTTCTTTAGAAAAGTTTGAGGAGGCTTCCGAAAAGGTCAAGGAGGTCACTTCAGACACCAAGCTTGTTTACAGTGATTATTTTAGCTTAAAAACGGGCAATAAGGTTTATTTGAAACCCGAGAACATGCAGTTTACCGGAGCTTACAAGGTAAGAGGCGCGTATTACAAGATGAGTACCCTTACCGACGAAGAAAGGGCAAAGGGAATCATTACCGCGTCCGCCGGGAACCACGCTCAGGGCGTTGCCTATGCCGCAAAGTGCTACGGAGTAAAGGCTACTATCGTAATGCCTACCACAACACCTCTTATCAAGGTTAACCGCACGAAGGGATACGGCGCCGAGGTCGTACTTTACGGAGACGTTTACGACGAAGCCTGTGCAAAGGCTTACGAGCTTGCGGATGAGTTCGGATATACCTTTATTCATCCCTTTGACGATTACGGCGTTGCAACCGGCCAGGGTTCGATTGCAATGGAAATCGTAAAGGAACTTCCTTTGGTTGACTATATTCTTGTTCCCGTAGGCGGAGGCGGACTTGCAACAGGCGTTTCGACCCTTGCAAAGATGCTCAATCCCAAGATTAAGGTAATCGGTGTCGAGCCGGAAGGCGCAAACTGTCTTCAGGAATCCATCAAGGCAGGGAAGGTTGTAACCCTTCCGAAGGTAAATACCATAGCCGACGGTACTGCGGTAAAGACGCCGGGAGCAAAACTTTTTCCTTATCTTCAGAAAAATCTTGATGATATCATAACTGTCCCCGACGAGGATCTGGTCGTTTCCTTCCTCGATATGGTCGAAAACCACAAGATGATAGTCGAGAATTCCGGACTTCTTACGGTTGCTGCGCTTAATCAGATGAAGTGCAAGGATAAAAAAATCGTCTGCATCCTTTCGGGCGGCAACATGGACGTCATCACGATGTCATCCGTTGTTTCTCAGGGTCTTATTTTGAGAGACCGTATATTTACCGTTTCCGTCCTGCTTCCAGACAAGCCGGGTGAACTTTCAAAGGTAGCGGACGTAATTGCCAAGGAAAGCGGAAATGTAATCAAGCTTGAACACAACCAGTTCGTTTCCATCAACAGAAGCGCTGCGGTCGAGTTAAGAATCACCCTTGAAGCCTTCGGAACCGAGCATAAAGAAAAAATCATTTCAAAGCTTGAAGAGACAGGCTATCAGCCTAAGGTCGTAAGAACAAATATTTAAACCTGTAAAGTATTTATACTTGACAACCCGTATTCGATGCGTTATTATAGCCAATGTGCGTTAGGAAGGTGCATGGTGGATAAGATAATCGAACGCGGGTTGTTATTTGATTTTTACGGAGATTTGCTCACAGCCCATCAGCAAAAGATATATTCCGAGGCGGTATTTAATGATTTGTCGCTTGCGGAGCTTTCCGAAGAAGAAGGCATTTCACGCCAGGGAGTCTTCGATCTTATCAAACGGTGCGACAAGCTTCTGTTGGACTATGAGAGTAAGCTCAAGCTTATCGAAAAGTTCAAGGAAATCAAAAAAGAAGCGGGTGAGCTTGAGACCAAGGTTGACGCACTTGATATTTCTTTAGACTTAAAGAACGAGCTTAAAGAAAGTATCAACAATATACTTAGGAATTTATGATATGGCTTTTGAAGGCTTAACCGAAAAACTTCAAAATGTTTTTAAAAATCTCAGGGGTAAGGGCCGCCTGTCCGAAGCGGACGTAAAGAACGCATTAAAGGACGTTAAAATGGCCCTGCTTGAAGCCGATGTTAACTTCAAGGTCGTTAAGCAGTTCATTAACAGCGTAACGGAAAGAGCCGTGGGACAGGATGTTTTGGAAGGCATCAATCCCGCACAGATGGTCATTAAAATCGTAAATGAAGAGATGACCGCGCTGATGGGTTCCGAAGTTACGAGCCTTTCCTTCAGACCCGGTAAAGAGCTTACGGTTATAATGCTTGCCGGACTCCAGGGTGCAGGTAAGACGACGGCAGCGGCAAAGCTTGCAAAGTTTTTAAAGCTTAAGAGTAAGAAGACCTTACTTGTTGCCTGTGACGTATACAGGCCGGCTGCAATTGACCAGTTAAAAAGAAACGGTGAAAAGGTTGAAACCGAAGTTTTTTCTTTGGGCACGGAGGTTTCTCCTTCACATATAGCAAAAGAAGCCTATGATTATGCGGTAAAGAACAATTTCAACGTAATGATCATAGATACCGCGGGACGTCTTCACATCGATGAAGACATGATGAACGAGCTTGTCGAGATAAAGAACGTGGTTCCGGTATATCAGACACTCCTGGTAGTCGATGCGATGACAGGTCAGGATGCCGTAAATGTCGCAAGCGAGTTCAATGAAAAGATTTCTCTTGACGGAGTAATTCTTTCCAAGGCGGACGGTGATACAAGAGGCGGTGCCGCACTTTCCGTAAAGGCAGTAACCGGTAAACCGATTTTGTTTGTATCAAACGGAGAAAAGCTTGACGAGCTTGAGCCTTTCTATCCCGACAGAATGGCAAACAGAATTCTCGGTATGGGTGATGTTCTTTCTCTGATCGAGAAGGCGGAAGCATTAAATGCCGAGAGGGACGCATCCAAGGATGCTGAGATGGCAAAGCGCCTTAAAAAAGGCAAGTTTGATTTTAACGACTACCTTGAAAGTCTTAAGGCAATGAGTAAGATGGGTGGCCTTTCGTCAATTCTTTCCATGATGCCCGGGATGGGGATTAAGTCGGCGGATATTGATGAGGAAGAGGCTACGAAGAAGTTGAAGCATACCGAAGCAATCGTACTCAGTATGACGCCCAAAGAACGTGAGAACCCCAAGCTTATCAATCCTAAGCGCAAATTCAGGATTGCAAAGGGTGCGGGACTTGACATAGCCGAGGTAAACAGATTCATCAAACAGTTTGAGCAGTCTCAGAAGATGATGAAACAGATGCCCGGTCTTATGGGTAAATTTGGTAAGAAAGGGAAATTTCCCTTTTAAATATATTTAAATTTTGCCGGAGGTGAATAAAAATGGCAGTAAAGATCAGATTAAGAAGAATGGGTCAGAAGAAAGCTCCTTTCTATAGAATTATCGTAGCAGATTCAAGATCCCCCAGAGACGGAAAGTTCATCGATGAGCTCGGAACTTATGATCCCAACGTTGAACCCGCAGCAGTTAAGGTTGACGAGGAGAAGGCTAATAAGTGGCTTTCAAGCGGTGCTCAGCCTACAGAAGTTGTAAACAGACTGTTTAAGAATGCCGGAATCATTAAATAATTCTTCCGATAAATGACGCTTGGTCACGCATTTACTGTAATTATTACAGTATGGTTTACTAAAACTTATGGAGGATGATATGAGAGAACTGGTGGAAATTATTGCAAAGGCTCTTGTTGACAATCCCGATGAAGTGGTAGTTACGGAACGTACCGAAGGAAGGAACACTTATATTGAATTACATGTTGCCCCTTCGGACATGGGTAAAGTTATCGGAAAGCAGGGACGTATTGCCAGGGCAATCCGTTCGGTTGTAAAGGCTGCAAGTACCAAGGATAACGCAAGAGTAGACGTTGAGATAGTCTAAAATGATAAGGGTACCTACCGGGTACCCTTTTTATTCCTAAGTATGAGGTTTAGATGGAAGAACTTTTAAATGTCGGAGTAATAACATCCACTCACGGAGTGAGAGGAGAGGTTAAGGTATACCCGACGACCGATGATGCGAAGCGTTTTAAAAAGCTTAAGAAGGTACTTCTTGATAAGGGTAACGGCCCTGAAGAAGTTAAGGTAGAGTCGGTTAAATTTTTCAAGCAGTTTGTTATTTTGAAGCTTGAAGGCATCAATGATTGCGACGAAGCTTTGAAATACAAAAACAAAGAACTGAAAGTCAATAGGGAAGACGCGGTCAAATGCGATGAGGATGAATATTTCATTGCCGATCTGATTGACTGTAAGGTATGTGACGAAGAAAACAATTACATCGGAACGGTGACCGAAGTATTTCAAACGGGCGCAAACGATGTATACGAAATAAAGAGGGAGGACGGGTCAAGTGTCCTGATCCCCGCCATAAAGGATTGTATAAAAAGAGTTGATATAGTGAATAAGACTATTTCAATTAAAATTTTACCGGGACTTTTCGATTAAAGCTTGCAAAATTAAAGAGCCTATGGTAAAATTTCGGAGTTGCATTACGGATGGTCCTCTGTTACGGAGCGTATTAAGAACATCTGCTATATAAGGAGGAAAACATGAACGACATTATTAAGAACATCGAAGCAGCACAGTTAAAGGCTGACGTAGCTGACTTTAATGTAGGCGATACCGTTAGAGTATATGCCAAGATTAAAGAAGGAGACAAGGAAAGAATCCAGGTATTCGAAGGTACCGTTTTAAAGAGACAGGGCGGAAGCTCAAGAGAAACCTTTACTGTAAGAAAGACATCAAACAATGTCGGTGTTGAAAAGACCTGGCCTTTACACAGCCCCAATGTTGATAAGATTGAGGTGGTAAGAAAGGGTAAGGTAAGAAGAGCTAAGCTTAACTACTTAAGAAAGCGCGTAGGTAAGGCAGCTAAGGTTAAAGAAGTTCTTAGATAATTTTGAAAAAGCGTTCCGCAAGGCGGGACGCTTTTTGCTATATAGGAAATTGCTCCTCGTGGGAGAGCCAAGAGGCTGCACCTAATACTTGCCTCTCCCTTTGGGAGAGGT
>CAVJJQ010000028.1:0-23635 GCA_963649755.1 bacterium
ACTGAGAGGGACTTGGCTCTCCCACGCGGAGCAATTTCCTATATAGCAAAAAAAGAAAAATTTGGTAACTGTTCAGATTGCCTCAAGGACCTTTACAAGATACTCATAAACTCTTTCGGCACTTGAGAGGCTCAAGCGTTCCTTTGTAGTATGTATATCAAGGATGTTCGGTCCGAAGCTTACGGCATCAAGGTCTTGAAGCTTCTTGTTAAAGATGCCGCATTCAAGGCCTGCATGCAGCGCCTCCACCTTGGGTTCGCAGTCATACATATCCCTGTAAACCTCGATCATCTTTTCGCGAAGGTATGAATCCTTTCTGTAAGCCCATCCGGGATAATCACCTCTCACGCAGGAAATCGTGTGATGGGTCGTTGCAATATCAAGTATCTGCCTGATAAGCTCAGCCTTCTTGTCGTCGACATTGCTCCTTACGGACAAAGAAAGACACACTCCGGTTTCCTTCGTAGAGATAATACCCTGATTTAAACTTGTCTCAACAAGGCCCTCTATGTCTCTGCTCATTGAAATAACGCCGTTCGGAAGTGCGGTTAAGAACTTTTCCAAACCGCCTTCGCTGTCTTTAAGCCATGAAAAGTCGCTTGAAGGCTCGTTTAATTTCTTAAGCTCTATCACTGCTTCCTTTTCTATGGATAAGTACTTTTCCAAAACCTCATATTTGATGATTTCAAACAGTTCGGGCTCTATTTCGTCAGACAAAATAACCGCCTCGCAGGCATTGCAGATTGCATTGTCCGCCGTACCGCCGCTTATAGACCCAATACCCGAAATCTTTTTGGCATCGGAAAGCTTTTTTAGGATCTTTGACATGAGCACGATGGCATTTGCCCTGCCCTTGTCAATCTCGGTACCGGAATGTCCCCCGATAAGACCCGAAATCGAAATCTTGTAAACATTTCCCGAAGGATTTTCCAAAGTCTCGCAAGGATACTTTAAGTCAATCCTTGCTCCGCCTGCGCAGCTCACGAGGAAGATTCCCTCATCCTCGGAATCGATGTTAAGTAACATCCTCCCTTTGCAAGGTGACAAATCTATGGCATCCGCACCTAACATTCCGATTTCCTCGTCAACGGTTACCACAAGTTCGATACGAGGCAGCTTAAGCGAATCATCATTAAGTATCGCAAGTCCGTATGCAACTGCTATACCGTCGTCTCCTCCGAGGCTCGTTCCCTCCGCATAAAGAAAATCACCGTCCGTTGAAAGTTTGAGACCTTCTTTTTCCATGTCTGTTAAAGCATCCGGTTCTTTAACAGCCACCATATCCATATGTCCCTGGATGATGACCGCGGGCTTGTCTTCAAGGCCCTTTGCGGCTTCCTTAATAATTATTACGTTGTTAAAAGAATCCTGATGATACTCTAAATCTCTGTCTACCGCAAATTTGACGAGATAATCGCTTATAGCCTTTGTGTTTCCGGAACCGTGCGGTATCGCACAGATTTCCTTAAAATAATCAAGATATGTATTCATTCAGACCTCCAAAAGAAGAAATCCCCCTGATAAATATTCCCGCAGATTACTCTGCGGGAAAAAACCTCAATTGATTTACTTTTAGTCAAAAGCTTATGCTTCAGCCTTCTTTGCTGCCTTTTCGCAAGCCTTCTTTGCAACATCGCAAAGTGCCTTGAAATCATCTGCATTGTTAACTGCAAGCTCTGCAAGCATCTTTCTGTTCATATCTACGTTTGCAAGCTTAAGTCCGTACATAAACTTAGAATATGAAAGACCGTTAAGCCTTGCTGCCGCATTGATACGTGCAATCCATAACTGTCTGAACTGACGCTTTCTCTCCTTACGTCCTGCGTATGAAGAGGTAAGAGCTCTCATAACTGCCTGCTTGGCTGTTCTGTACTGATTTGAGCGAGCTCCTCTGTAGCCCTTAGCGAGCTTTAATACTCTATTATGCTTCTTCTTGGCATTCATGCCACCTTTAATTCTAGCCATTTAAAATATCCTCCAATCCAATCTACTTACATGTAAGGTAAAATCTTCTTCATGTTCTTTACATTTGTCTGGTCCGTCATAGCGGGCTTTCTTAAATTACGCTTTCTCTTTGTAGTCTTCTTGGTTAAGATATGGCGCTTGTAAGCTTTGTTTCTCTTTAACTTACCTGTTCCTGTAACTTTAAAGCGCTTTGCAGCTGCTCTGCTTGTTTTCATCTTGGGCATTGTAATTTCCTCCTAAACTTTAACTTATTTTATCCGGAATTATTTGTTCTTTTTGCCGGTTAAAAACATAGACATTGAACGTCCCTCAACCTTGGGAGCCTTTTCAACCACGCAACAATCCGAAAGACCTTCGTAAAAGTCATCGAGAATGTGCTTTGTAGTCTGCATGTGAGCCATTTCACGGCCTCTGAAGCGAAGTGTTACCTTAACTCTGTCTCCGTCCTTAAGGAACTTTCTCGCAGCGTTCATCTTGGTATTCAAGTCGTTGGTATCGATATTCGGTGAAAGACGCACCTCTTTAATCTCGACAACGTGCTGCTTCTTCTTTGCTTCCTTTTCACGTTTCATCTGTTCATACTTGAACTTGCCATAGTCAACGATTCTGACTACGGGAGGCTGTGCATTAGGGGCAATCTTAACAAGATCGACGCCTGCTTCATCGGCAAGTGCCTGTGCATCGCGTGATGACATAATCCCCAGCTGTTCGCCGTTAATTCCGATGACACGTACCTCTTTGTCACGGATGGCTTCGTTAATCATTAATTCGCTAATAGTTTTACCCTCCAAAAAAAGGACAGGCAACACAAGCCTGTCCACAAAATACTTAAATACAATAAAGGTATTTAAAAATGTTAACGCCCGTTAAGCCTGTTGCCACGGGGTGAGAGTGGATGCTCTGCTTGGTTGCAATGTTTACGTACTGAATTAAACTACCATACTGCTTAAGGTTTGTCAACACCCTTAAGCATTTTTCCCACAGCACTTTTTGTATTTCTTACCTGAGCCGCAGGGACAGGGATCGTTGGGATAAACCTTTGCTTCTTTTCTGATGGTCTGAGAAGCCTTCTGCTCCTTGTAAAGCTCTTTCTGCTCTTCTTCCGTGAAGATGTCGTTCCACTCGGGAAGACCGTAAAGCCAGTCAGCGCCTGCAGCTACCATGTTCTTGTAAAGAAGAGGCTTGTCAAAGCCAAGGTTAACCTCGGTTTCCGCATCCATTGTTTCAATGGGGTTGGGATTTATAAGGGAATCGTTGATTCCGTCAAGGAAGCCCGTCATAATCATCTGAGAAACCTTGTACTTCTTTGCAAGCTCAGCTACGGTTCCGGTAACGACTTCGTCGGGATTCTTTAAAAGCTTTGCGTAAATCCCTTTTTCTTTTTCAAAATAGTCATTCCAAAGTGCCTGCAGGGTCTTTGCGTCCTGGTCCTCCGAATATGCGGTATTTCTCCATTTTTCAAGTAATGTCTGTGCCATTGATGTTTCTCCTTATGAAAGGTTTGTACCACGGTAGTGTAGCACAAGTGTCTTTTCTTTGCAAAAACTTTATTCGTAATCTTTGAAAAAGTTAAAATCGGCTATGGTTTCTTTGTGCGTAAGCTTCCCGATCATCCAGATATATATCCACGCAAGGATGGGAAGCACAAGCGTTGAACCGAGGCTCACCTTTAACATTTTCGACGCCCAGGGCGCATTTATCAGAGAAAGAACGAAGGTTGCCAAATACAAAAGTCCTATGATTGAAAGGCAGACAATCGCACCGATTCTTTGCTTCTTTGAATACTTTGACTTAAAAGTCTTGTCTTCCGACTCCTTTACAATTCCTTCAAGTTCTTTGACAGCCGACTTTAAATCCTTAAACTGAATGGCTTTCATGCCAAACTTTCTTGCCGCTTCGACGTTTTCCGATACATCGTCCAGGAAGACGCATTCCGAAGGATTTAAAGAATATTTGTCGCAGATATTTGCATAGATACGTTCGTCAGGCTTTATAACCTTTACGTCACAGCTAAGTACATATCCGTCAAGCATGGGCAGGAAGTCCATTGCGTCGGCGCACTCTCTTACAGCCTTATAGCTCATGTTTGAAAGTGCGTAAACCTTAAAGCCATGGTTCTGAAGGTCTTTTATAAAGCCCTTTGCATAGGGAAACTGAAGCAAAAAACCGTTAAAATTTTCAAACATCTTGCGAAGCTCCGGCTCTATACCCGGATCGTTCTTTATAAAGGCATCCAGAATCTCTTCGTCCGTAAGTACGCCTCTGTCGCACTCCCCCCAGTCTTTACTCCGGACGGTTGCATTAAATATTCGCTCGTTAATCTCCTTTGTGAAACCCAAGTTCTCAGTGAAAGCCTTCCAGTTAAAGTTAACAAGCACATTTCCTATATCAAAAATAATATTTTTTATCATCAGACGTTTATTTCTGCCTTGATACCAAGGAGCTCCTTATTCTTTGTAAGTACGGGTTTTACTGCATTTTTCAAAAATTCCTCTGTCTGGTAAGCCGCGCGTCCCGTGTATTTTGAAGGATCCATGCAGGCCTTAAGCTCATCGGGCGAAAGGTTAAAAGAATCGTCTTCGGCAATCAGTTCAAGAAGATTGTTGTCAAGGCCTTCCTCCTTTACCTTCTTACCTGCCTGCATACTGAGGGTACGAATCTTTTCATGAAGCTCCTGTCTGTCTCCGCCTGCCTTAACGGCATCCATCATGATATTTTCGGTTGCCATAAAGGGAAGCTCGCTCATCAGATGTTTGTTTATTACCTTGGGATAAACAACAAGTCCGTCGACCACGTTTAAGCAAAGATCGAGGATTCCGTCTATCGCAAGGAAGCCTTCCGCAATCGAAAGACGCTTGTTTGCGGAATCGTCAAGTGTTCTTTCAAACCACTGAACCGCCGAAGTGATTGCCGGATTGAGTGCATCGACTATCACGTAACGTGAAAGAGATGCTATACGCTCACTTCTCATGGGATTTCTCTTATATGCCATTGCGGAAGACCCTATCTGGCTCTTTTCAAATGGTTCTTCAACTTCCTTTAGGTGCTGAAGCAAACGGATATCGTTTGACATCTTCGTAGCGGAGGCTGCGATTCCCGCAAGAATGTTAAGTACTCTTGTGTCGACCTTTCTGGAATAAGTCTGTCCGGATACCGGGTAGCACTCCTTAAAGCCCATCTTCTTTGCAATCATCGGATCGATTTTATTGATGGTTTCGTCGTCTCCGTTGAAAAGTTCCTTAAAGGAAGCCTGGGTGCCGGTCGTCCCCTTCGAGCCCAACAGTTTAAGGGTTGACTGTACGTATTCAAGGTCCTCCAAATCCATCAAAAATTCCTGTGTCCAGAGAGTAGCCCTCTTTCCGACCGTCGTAGGCTGAGCCGGCTGAAAATGCGTAAAAGCAAGTGTCGGTAAGTCCTTGTAGGTGTCGGCAAATTTTGCAAGCTCTGCGATTACGTTTACAAGCTTACGCTTCACAAGCTTCAAAGCCTCGTTCATGGTGATGAGGTCGGTGTTGTCGCCTACGTAACAGCTGGTGGCTCCTAAGTGAATGATGCCCTTTGCCTTCGGGCACTGAACGCCGTAAGCATATACATGGCTCATAACATCGTGACGGACTTCCTTTTCACGAGCCTTTGCGACATCGTAATTGATATCGTCCGCATGAGCCTTTAATTCTTCAATCTGTTCATCCGTAATGTTTAAGCCCAGTTCTTTTTCCGTCTCCGCAAGTGCAATCCACAACTTTCTCCAGGTCCTGAATTTGAAGTCCTGAGAAAAAATATACTGCATTTCCTTGCTCGCATACCTTTCGGAAAGCGGACTCGAATAAACGTCTGTTGCCATAAAACCTCTCCTTTATCCCGGCTCTGTTAATCGGCCGGATTATTTTTCCAAACTGTATTTGTCTATCATTTCCATTATGGAATTGCTGCTTTCGGGGTAATTGTTTGCCACCTGTCTGATTTCGTTTGAAGCTTCCAAAGCAATCTGTTCATTGTACTCAAGCTGCTTTCTTAACTTCTGGCGTCTCCCTATCAGTCTGTGTCTTATCTCGACCATCTCACGCTTATCGTAAATGGCATCCGACTGATGCAGCCAGATTTCGGGATTCTGAATATTCAAAGTTTTTAACTTCTTTGAAAGACGCGCAATTTCCTCCGCATACAGGGTCTCGTTCTTTTCAAAGGCTCTCCTGTCTTCCCTTTCCTTTAAAAACTTCTCGTACAACTCCTTTAGCTCTTTTGAGCTCTCCACACCGTACTTCGTGTAAAGGTAGTCAAGCAGGTTCTTATTGTTGACATAGCGGATTTTAACTTTATTTTCCAAAAGAATCAACTCGTTCACAGTCGATTCGATTTTTCTTTTTTCCTTGGAATAGTCCGTGTACTTTAAATAAACAATCGTTTCGGTGAGTGCAACCGCAATGACTCCGATATAGTACCCTATCGAAACGTCCAAAGAAAGAAGCAGTTGCAAAAGAAGCAGGATGACCATGAGGACTGCTGCCGCAACAATCGCTATCATCGAAATCCCCCGCATATTTTCAAGGTTTCTTGAAACCTCCGCACGCCTAAATGTGTAGGCTGTCTTTTCTCTGTCAATCCTGTTTAAATCGCTTTTTACCTTTGCCTTATATTCTTCCTCTTCGGAAATCTTTTTAATGCCGTCGGGAGTTTCGTCTCCCAAGGCTTCAAGTCTGTCAAACTCGCTCTCCGTCATATTTCCGGGATTTAATACGAATTTGTCGTGGGCAAGCTTGTAGTCGTGGATGTTCTTTGCTATCGCACAAAGTTCATCCCTTTTCTCGCCTTTTAACCCTTCGATTTCCTCCATGTCGGTAAGCTGGGCCGTGACCGAAGCATACTCCGAATTGATATGGTCGATTTCGCCCTCTGCTTCCTTTAACTGTTCAAGGCAGCTTATCACATACTGCTCCCTCAGATAAGCATCGCTTAAATCAAGGCTTGAACGCGAAATAGGCGCTTCATCACCTGTCTCGGTATTCAGTTTCTTTTTAAAAAACTTGTCAAAGAATCCCATCAATAACCTTCCGCTTCCAGGGTGATGTCACGATAATCGGCTTTAATACTCTCGGTAAGATTCGTAACCTTCTCGTAGTAAAGATTTGCGTCCTTACTGTCTTTAAGTGCGAATATTTCCTTTAAATTCAAAGCTTCCGGGCTTTCGTCAAACTCTGCCTTTACCCTTTCAAACTCACTTTCCAGGGTATCGTTTATCCTGTAGGAATTTTCTTCTTCCGAAACAATCCTTATATAATCGTCCTCGGAAAGGGTAAGCCTTAATGCCGCCAGGCGATTTTTATAGGCGTCCCAGTCGTTGTTAAGCTCGTAAGCCTTTTTAAAACAATTTATGGCAGCATCCGAAAGATACAGATGCATGTAGGTCACGCCGAGGTTGTTGTATATACGCGATTTTAAATCCACCTCGCCCTCGGGAAGCCCCGAAAGAAGCTTTTCGTACTCCTTTACGGCGAGCAGGAAATGTCTGTTTTCCGTCAAAAAGTCTGCCTTTGCCTTCCACTTTTCAAAGACGTTCATGGAAACATTCAGGTTTAAAATGCTTTCGACCTTCTTAATTTCATCCTTTGAATAGAAGCCTACATAGTCCAAAATCGTCCCCACAAAGGCTTTCGGAAGGGCATTTTGGTTGATGAGCATGTAAAGGTCTCTTGAAAGTTCCGTAAGTCCGCATTCTTTGTCAATCCAGTTTACGAGATCTCTTGAAAGGATGTCGCTGTCTATCAGAAAAGCGTTTTCGTAAATCACATAGCAAAGCTCTTCTATCGAATAGACATTTACATACGCCTTTTCAAAGTAGTAGGGCGTCTTTGCGATCTGCCCCGTGCAGGCATAAATCTGACTCGTCATACGCCTATTACCTCCTTCCACTCGGTCATGGAGCCCTTAAAGAGCTCGCCGAAGCCAAGGTCGGTAATCGTGACCTCCAAAGAATTTACCGAAGTCATATTAAGCTTTAAATTCAGTCTCGTCGTCTTCGGCGGACGCTTCGGAAGGTCCTCAAGAGTTATATCGACCACCTCGGGATTCTTCCCCGTAAGAGGCGTAATCACAAGTGAAACCTTATTGCCCTTATCGAGGATGATGTCGCATTCCCTGTGTGCTTCAAACCAGTTGATGCCACCGTCAAGAAGCGCCATATAGGCATTCTGCCCTCTTTTTAACACATTGATTCCTATATTTGATTTAAGCTTTTCATTGCCGAGGAATACATGTCCGAGGCTAAGTGTCGATGCCGCAATCTTATTCTTTGCCGCAAAAGCTGCTCCCTTTGAATAAAGATTATTTCCTTCAAAAACGCGGCCCTTCGAGCACACCAAGCGCACGGATTCCTTGAATACTTCCTGATTGAAAGCATCCCCTATAAAGTATATCGCCGAGAAAAGTCGTCCCTCGGTAAGCTTTCCGACTATTTCATGCAGTCTCTCGTCTGCTTCGTAGGCATCGCTTGTATCCGCAGACAGTCCCTCGATATTTGCATTGTAAAAGTTTCTGAAACGTTCTTCGGCTATGAAGGCAACTATGGGTGTTGTGTTCCTGTTGCATTCCATCCGAAGGCTCAGAAGCGTTTCCCCGGAAAAATCAAGCAGCAAGACTTCCCGCTTCCAAAGGTCACCCGGCTGGTAAATATTGTAATAATAAAAGCTCTCCGTATGGCTCTGAAAAAAGATGTTGTTTGTCTTTAAATTTAATGACGCAACCGCCTCGGAAAGCACCCTTACCATGTTTTCGTCAAGATTTTCAACCGTCACCATAAAGGAAACTATCTTGTTTGTCGGAAAGGAAAAAGAAACCAAAGAAAGCGTCCGTTTCATAAACAACGCAATAAGCGCAGAGGGTTTAAAATCCTCTTCGCCGATTTTAACTGTTTCTTTTTTTGCAAGACTTACAAGCTTGTCAATGTAATACCCATCGAAATCCTTGTTTTTGACGGCGTCTTTCCCGGCAAACCACTGATTTACCTCTCGTCTTTTTAAAAGTGCCGTGGGAATACGATAGGAAAAGGTACCGGGGACCGTTGAAAAGGTTTCCACGTGATCCTCGTCCATGAGGGCGTAGCTTACCTGCGAATAGGTATCGGTCAAATCAAAGCCTATCGCTATTTCCCCGCTATTCGATTTTTTCAAAGAAGTAACGTCCACGCCTTTTCCTCTTACTTTAACTTAAACATTTCATTTACGATATAAGCATGCTTGCTGTATTCATAAAGCAGCTCGTTTAACGCACTGTAATCTTCCAGGGTCTTTGAAATCACGATGTCATTGACCTGATTAAACCGTGAGGAAGAAATCTCACCCGCAAGGTCGCTCTTCTGAACGCTTGCACTTTCCGTAAGCTCTTCCGTTCCGTTTTCATTTTCCTCGGTAATATAATAAAGAAGGCTTTCCCCGAAGAACAGGATGAAGGGTTTTGAAAATACTCCGCCGTACATGTGATGCATTTCCTCGGTGGTGTATTCCGTGAAGCCTTCCGCGCCTCCGTCAATCGTGTAATGTATGTACACCTTCTTTGAAGGGTCGGTCCTGTATTCGATAATGGTCTTATCGTTGAATTTGTCTATCTCCAAAGGTGCATACTCTCTGTACGCCTTAAAGAACGACATATATATGCCTTGAGAAAGAACGTCACTCACAAAGGAATTTAAATTCAGTCTAACTTCCTCCGTAAGCTCGTGTCCGCCCTCGGAATAATACTTTAAAAAGGCAAGCTTGCAGATATTGTCAAGCTTTTCTCCCTTGAGACTTGCCCTTGCAAGACTTGTAAAAACAAACTCTTCCGTCACCCTGTCCTTTACGAAATAATCGTAGGCACACTCGGTGATGAAGGCAAGGCAGAGCCTTCCGTCATAATTTCCCTTTATGTATTCCTTGTAAACTTTACTTCTTTCGGAAACAAAATATCCCGTGTAAAGCATCTGTGTAAGCATCCGCTCGCAGAGCCCGAAGGTTTCGACATTTTTGTTTAAGGCCTCGTTAAAAATCTTCCGTAAGTCCTTCGTAAGGCCTTTGTAGTATTCCGAAAGATACTTAAGCAGGGCTTCGTCCGCACGTCCTGCAAAGAAAGAAAAATCACAAAGCTTCAAAAGCACCTCATCATAGGCAAACTCACTTCTCTGTATCAGCTTTACCGTAAGGCTTACTATGTCCTTTAGCTCCAAGCCCTTGATGCCGGTCTTGTCTATCCAGTCAAGTGCCGTATCAAACATTCCCCTTATAAGCAGGTAGCTAAAGCCCTCTTTTCTTTCTTTACCGTTAAGTTTCAAAGGTTCAAGACTCTCTAAGATGCCGTCAAGTTCCTTTATCTCGTCATGATTGAAGTAATAATCCATGAGCTTACTGCGGACTGCGCTCTTGTAGAGAGCGGAAATACGGGGTGCGTCAAGAATTCTCCTGTAGCGCTCCTTGCTCTCCTCGTTTATTTCAACCATCTCAAGGCTGTTTTCAATCGCATAGACGTCAAACTCAAGATTATCTTTTGAAAGCCTCAAAATCCTCGATGCGAGCATGCCCGGCACCATGAGTCTTTCAAGCTCATAGGTTTCTTTAAGCAGGAATCTGTTCGAAAGTCCGTCCTCAAACATGAGGGTATAGTCCTTTCCGTAAATCGGAAGATAGACTTCCCCGTTTTCAACCGTGTAGACCTGCTCGTAATCCTCCGAGCTTTCATAAATAACGGCCTTTAAGATGTCATCCCTGTTTACTACGACCCTGTGGACAAACAAAAGTCTTGAAAGCACGTCCGCCATTTCCGCGGTTATCCTGATGTTTTCAAGCACAAACCTGTAAACAACCGCCATATCCCTGTTAATGTGTCCCTTTAAGACCTCGCTTATGGCAAAGCTTTCGATTATCGGCTTGTAGGTCTCAAAAATGTCCGTAAGCTCGTCTTTCTTTAAGATAATGCGTGCATACAGATAGGCATTGTACTGCCAGGGAAGGGTCGAATCATATCCGAAATACAGATATACCATCTTGGGTATATCGTAGTCCTTATTTAAATCAAGCGACTGCATGTAGTACTCATAAACCTTGGTAACCCTGAGTTCATGCTCGATTGCAAGCTTGTACCAATAGTAAGCTTCCTCGTCTTTCCTGTCCGCCTTTATGAGGAGTGTTGCGATAATCGATGCCGTATCGTCGGCCGGAAAGATCTCATAACAGTAAGTCAGTATATTGAATACTGCCTCGGAATATTCTTTTTCCGTTGAGGCAAGATAGGTAAAGCGGTTAATGAGCTCGTTATTCAAAAGCTCTCTTTTAACCATGAAGCGCAGAATTTTTATCTCGAAAGTTCCGAGCTTTGTGAGGAGCTCCGGATTCGCAAAAAGCATATTTACGGCTTCTTCGAAGATAATCGGGCTGTTGCACCCGCGCATTACCGTCTCTTCGATAAAGAGCCACCTCTTTGAAGGACTTACGGCAAATTCCCGCGACAGATAAAGAAGCATCCACGCAATCTGCCACTTCGACGGATTGTTTGTATAAATATTCGATACCTCATCGGTTACGGCATCGATGTAATTTTCTTCCTTGGAGTAAAGCGTCGTAAGGTAGAGGTAGTATGCCCACCTTGCGCTGTTTTTTTCATTTTCCTTTGAAAATCCATCCTCGACCTGATCAAGTACCCATTTTGCCTCGTTAAAACGCTCCTGCATGATGAGAATCTGCGCCTTATAAAGCTTTGTGAGGATATCGTTTTCGTCAAGCACCAGGATACGGTCGATAAGGTGCGAAGTCTCCGTAAGCCAGCTATCGGTACTGATGCGCTTTTCCCTGAATGCTTCGTAGTAAGTGATGACGTCGGTTTTTATGCTTGCAACCTCAGTAAGCTTTGAAAGTTCGGTCTTCGGAAGCGGATTCTTCGAAACGGATATCTTCACGGAAAAAGAAGTAAAGGTGTTAAAGAAAGTTACCTTTCCGTAATTCATGCCGTCATGAAGCTTGTCAGGAAGAATCATTATCGGAAAGCTTAAGAAGTTTCCGAGAAAGTCATTCTCCGAGACCTCATTCTTATGAAGCCCTATGAAATCTCCGTCACGGCTTACATCCAAATGCGTATAGCCCCAACCGTTTTTCGTGACGCTCAAATACTCCTCCGATACGCTTATCGGGGCCTCTATATCAAGCGACTTCTTTTCGGGAATATATTCGATTGGCTGCTTTTTGTTGATAGCCATCAAAAATTCTTCGACGTTTACCTCGTTTCCGTAGAAATGCGAAAGCCCCAGGTAGAGCTTCCTGTATTTAAGTTCGTTTCCTCTGAAGACATTTATGAATTCATCCGAATAGAACAGCTTCACTGCCTCGTCCCAGGCAGAGCGTGCAAGATTTGTAAAATGAAACAGATTCTTAATGGCGCCCAAACTCGTCTCGGCACACTTTCTTTCTACCGTTACGGTTACGGGAATAAAGTATTCGCCTCTGTTTGAAACGATTTTTATCTCGCTTTGCGAAACGTCGCCCTCGGAAAGACCCTTTGCCGTATAGGTAAAGCCGATTTCGGAACTTACTCCCGAAAATGAATCGGTAAGTAAGGTAAGATTCAAATCAGAAGCATAGACTAAACCTTCTGTAAGCTTTCCTTCGCTTCCCTTGACAAAGAAACTCTCGGTCACGCTTTCTCCCGGAAATAAAGACAGGTCAAAATGGGGCTTTGAAATTTCCAAAGTCCCTCTGTCATAATCAAATTTTCCGTTTAGAATACGTTCAACGGTTTCGTCCATACCTGCACCATGAAAAAATGATAGTGTCTGTGCAAATATTCACACAAACACTATCATTATAGCATCTAATGATACAAGGGTCAAAAGGTCCAAAGCTTCTTGCGCAAGCTTGTTTGTGCAAGAAGCTTTGACTTTGGGACCCGAACAAAAATGAGTAAGTAGCCATTTTTTCGAAGAAAAATGAGCGAATTACGAATTTTTGGAGGATTGCGGGAGCACGCAGTGCGGAGCAATCCGTATCATTATCTACTCCTGTTTTTCTTCGGTAAGCTTTAACAGGATTTCATTACTCCTCTCAATGAACTCCGACATTGCATCTGCGGAAAGCGGAGCCTGCTGGAGTCTTGCAAGATCGTAAAGCTGATGCACGAAGATTGAAACATCCTCATCCTTGTGACTTGTCAGATAGGTAACAAGCGGATGATTTGCATTAAGGATAAGTGTCTCACCCGACTCGCCGCCGAACATCGAAGGATCCATACCGGGCATCGAGTACATCTTCATCATATCCTGCATACGTCTTGACTCTTCGGAAAGAGTGAGCATGGAGGCAATCTTCTTATTCTTAAGCTTTTGGATTGAAAGCTTTAAGTTCTTTTTCTTTAAAGTCTTTTCAAATACGCCTGTCAAATCCTTTTCAAGAGCCTCAAGTTCTTCTTTTTCCTTCTTCGAGGTCTTTCCCTTTAATGCTTCGTCGATGTCGGCATCGATACGTACAAACTTGATACCCTCGTTCTTTGCCTCAAGTTGAGAAATGAAAGGCTGATCGATATTGTGCTTTAAGATGACGGCATCCATCTTGGCCTTCTTGAACATATTGATGTACTGGCCCTGCTGCTGCTCGTCGGTTACATAGTAGATGGTCTTGTCTTTCTTTTCTTCTTCGGCAGTTTCGTCCTTTGCTTCCTCGGTGTTTTCGGATGCCTCTTCGGTCTTGGTTTCCTCGGCGTCTTCCTTGCCATCGCCTTCTTCTGTATCGATAGGCTTTACTTCAAGGCATTCAGGCAAAGTCAGATACTTGCCGTCAAGGTTCTTAAAGAGGATGTAGTCTGTCATCTTCTCACAGAACTTGTCGTCCTTTAAGCAGCCGAACTTGATGAAGGGAGAAATGTCCTCCCAGTACTTTTCGTAGTTTTCTTTATCCGTCTTGCACATACCGGAGAGCTTGTCCGCAACCTTTTTGGTAATGTAGTCGGAAATTTTCGTAACAAAGCCGTCGTTCTGAAGTGCGGAACGCGATACGTTAAGAGGCAAATCAGGGCAATCGATTACACCCTTTAAAAGCATCAGGAACTCGGGGATGACTTCCTTGATGTTGTCGGCGATGAATACCTGATTGTTGTAAAGTTTAATCTTACCCTCGATGGATTCGTACTCCATGTTGATCTTCGGGAAGTAAAGGATACCCTTCAGGTTGAAAGGATAGTCCATGTTCAAGTGAATCCAGAACAGAGGCTCCTTGTAATCGTTGAATACGTCGCGGTAGAACTTCTTGTAGTCCTCGTCCGTGCATTCGCCGGGGTTCTTGGTCCACAAAGGATGAATCTCGTTTAAGAGTTCGGGGCGCTTTTCAATCTTTAACTTCTCCTCGTCCCCTTCTTTTTCGGGCTTAATGGTCTCAACCACTACGTCCGTGTCAAGCTTCTCGGATGCCTTTATGGTCTCACATCCCTTGTCGGGTGCCTTTGAAAAATAAATCTCGGTGGGCATGAAGGAGCAATACTTCTTGATTACTTCCTTTGCCTTGTACTCGTTGCAAAACTCAAGACAATCGTCGTTTACAAACAACGTAATCGTCGTTCCGACCGTGTCCTTCGTGCCGTCTTCCATTGAAAACTCCGTGCCGCCGTCGCATTCCCAGTGAACGGGCTTTGCGTCTTTCTTATATGATAAAGAATCGATGTGAACCTCGGAAGCACACATAAATGCCGAATAAAATCCGAGGCCGAAGTGACCGATTATCTGATCGTCGTTCGTCTTATCCTTGTACTTTGAGATAAAGTCCGTAGCGCCCGAGAAAGCAATACGGTTAATGTATTCCTCGACTTCATCCGCCGTCATACCGAGTCCGTTGTCGGTAATGGTAATCGTCTTGTCCGTTGAATTCGTGACTACGTCGATACGTCCCTTGTAGCCTTCCGGGAGTTCGTACTCTCCCATCATTGCAAGCTTTTTGAGCTTCGTAATTGCATCACAGCCGTTTGAAATTATTTCCCTGTAGAAGATGTCGTGGTCAGAATAGAGCCATTTCTTGATAATCGGAAATATGTTTTCGCTGTCAATTGATAAACTTCCCTGCTTTGTCATAATAGTTGCCTTTCTATGTTAATGCCGTAAGTTCCTCTCATGTAAAAAGAAACATTCTCTCGGCAGATTTTTTACATTTCATAGTTTATGCCCATCATTTTGCAAAGTCAATAAAAAATTAGCACTCATTTGTACTGAGTGCTAACAAAAGTCCCGGAATGCCTGATTTTGCTAGGTTTCCGCAATTATAAAAGTTTTATAAAGTTATAAATCTGCATCGAAAAAAGAATCCGTCGTGACGTCCGCATTGTGTATGAGCGTAATCGACTTATAGAGTTTTTCGTTAAAAAGTTTCGTAAGGCTGCCCGCGTAGGTCTCGTACGCCTCGTCAAAGGCT
Source organism: bacterium (assembly GCA_963649755.1). GTDB lineage: Bacteria > Bacillota > Clostridia > Lachnospirales > Lachnospiraceae > UBA1258. Next base: position 15,372 of record CAVJJQ010000028.1, read on the forward strand.
TCTTCCTTACGCTCCTTCAAAATGGTTTCTTTATTCTTAAGGGTCTCTTCCAAGTCAAAATCACTTACGCACTTAAGGATATAGTAGCCGTCATCCGTCGTAATGATATCGCTTATCTCGTCTTTTGACAGGTTGAAAGCGGTCTTTACTACCTCATCGTCGTTTATTCCCTGCGAAAGTGTGCGGGTCAATTCCTCGTCTTCATTGTATTCTGCGGCAAGCGATTCAAAAGAAACTTCGCCCAAAAGAGCCTCGGCACGCACGACCTCGGCCTTTTCGTATGCCTCGCTCTTGCCCCTGTCCGAATACTCTATGTGGTTTCCGTTTGCGTCAAGCGAGTAGGTCTTTATGAAAATTTCCTGCACCGTGACGATTCGTGCCTCATCGTCGCTTATCTCCGGATTAATGTCACGGATTACATATTCGTAAAGCTTTGAAGCAATCAGGAGCTCTTTATAATATGTATAAATATCATCTTCGGTAAGCGAAAGAACTTCTTTTTCCGTATCCGTAAGGGTATTGTAAAAATCATTCGAAACAGTCTGAAGTTTCGCCTCTTCGTCACCCGTGAGAGTTACCTTGTAAGATTCGGCCATCAGATTCATGACCTTCACCTGGGCAAGCTTTGCAAGCACCATGCTCTTAATCTGTTCCTCGAATGTTTCGCCGTTTGATGTCTGATTCCAGATATCGGCTCCGTAAACCTCCTCGTACTGATTCTGAATGGTGGTTAAATAAAGCATCATCTCGGAAAGCGAAGCCGATGCATCTTCTATCCTGAATAATTCGGTATCGTCAAGCTTCGTCGTCACCACGAAATTCTTAGAGCAGCCGGACAAAATGCATACACACAATATTAAAGAAATTGCCTTTAAAATTTTCATTCTTTGCATGTTAACAGTAAATCGCCCTCTTTGGTAAACCACTGACGTCCGTTTGTGATGACGTAGTCCTGTTTGTTTTTAATGCGATAGATATAATCGTGAATATCGTTTAAAGGAGTCTTAAATGCCACTCCGCCGAATAACGGTACGGTTGAATGTTGGTCGGAGCCCGCCGTTCCGGGAAGTCCGTACTTCTTTGAAAGCGCTATTGCCCTGTCATCATATACGCACCTATTACGCGATCCGTCCGCAGGATTTGAATGGGATGCGTTTACAATTTCAAGACCGTCTACATACTTTTCATAGGTAATAACCTTTTCAATATAGTCGGCCTCTCTGAACGGATGAGCCTGAATGACCATTCCGTCAAAGGAATGAACAATCTTAAGTTGTTCCTCGACCGTGGCATCCTTTAACTCGGGAAATCTCTTCATAATTTCCGTCGTAAAGCCGTAAATCAAAAATTCCGGTCCGTGATAGCCTGCTTCGTACCCCTGGAATACCTGCAGTCCGATTTTGTCGCCCTCTGCCTTTACGGCTTCGTAGCCTTTGAAAAACTCATCAATCCACTCTTTCCATGGAAGGCTTCTGTCAATCGCAGTATTTCCGCCCCAGTTATGGTCGGTAACTATCACTCCCGTATATCCGTTTTCTTTGTACGCCCTTGCCATGCTCCTTCCGTCGCACTTACCGCAGGCACTTGCCTCGGAAGTATGCATGTGCGTTTCATACAAATAAGGGTACTCTCCCTTAATTTCCTCTAATGTCATTTCAGGCCTTTCTTTCATATTTCAAAAAATTGTATACGATGTCAAAGCAGTAAAGCTCATCGGAATCCGCGGTAATCTCAAAGTCGGGATTCTTGTCAAGATCATCCATGTGAGCGTCCGCTTCGTATTCATAGTCTATCTTCGTAATATGGCAGGTTTTTACATCCTTCAGAAATTCTTTGTAAAGCTTTTCATTGTCAATGATGTAAATATCATCGTCTTTGAAAGGCTTTAAAGCTTTCCTTACTTCGTCAAGAGTATCTGCCGGGATTACATTCTTTGCTTGTTTTAAAGGCGTCTTTACCCCGTCTGTAAAAACAACATTTACCGAGTCTGCCACCGGCTGCTGCCCCGGAAGTTCCTGCACATACCCTATTCCGTATACTATAACCTTTCCTCTTGTCTCTTCAAACCTTAACTTCCTGTCCGCCGGTATCGACGCCAATATCCGTCCCTTGTTCGAAAGAGCAAAGTTTGAATCTACGAGTGCGATGATGTTCATTCGTCAAACCTTTCTATTTGCACGGCAGCGATTTTTTCTTGCGGCGATTTCTAAGTCTAAACTATTGCTGCGATTGGCACAAAGACTTAAGCGTTTTCTTTGGACGCTACGGAGGCGAGACCTAAAAATCGTGGAGGCCGTACCCGAACACGATTTTTGCTTTGACGGGCTCGCCGGAGTGGTCAGCGCATCCGAAAACGCGTAGTCCTTTGTGCAATCGCGGCATCAGTAACATATGCAATCGCCGCCCCGATGCACTTTAAATTGCCACCTCTATGTTCTTTATCTGCTCGTGGGTTTCGTAGCCGTCTACTCTGACATCGTCTCTGGTAAACTTGTAGAAGTCCTTGATGTCGGGGTTAAGCCAGAAGGTCGGAGCAGGGAGCGGTTCACGGGTTATGAGTTCTTTGATGAGGGGAATGTGGCGATCGTAGATATGAGCGTCGGCAATTACGTGCACAAGCTCACCTACGTTCATGTCACAGACCTGTGCAAGCATGTGTACCAAGACCGCGTATTGAACTACATTCCAGTTGTTTGCCGCCAAAACGTCCTGCGAACGCTGATTGAGTATAGCGTTGAGAGTTAACTTGTCTTCACCCTTTCTCTGTGTCACATTGAAGGTCATCGAATATGCGCAAGGGTAAAGATTCATTTCATGAAGGTCCGCATGAACGTAAATATTTGTAAGGATACGTCTGCTGAAAGGGTTGTTTTTAAGATCGTAAATCACCCTGTCGACCTGGTCCATCATGCCTTCTTTGTACTCATGCTTCACCCCGAGTTGGTAACCGTAAGCCTTTCCGATGGAACCATTTTCATCAGCCCACTCGTCCCAGATGTGGGAATGTAAGTCCTTGATGTTATTCGACTTTTGCTGCCAGATCCAGAGCATCTCGTCTGTCGCACTCTTAAGTGCGGTTCGCCTTAATGTCAAAATCGGGAATTCTTTTCGAAGATCATATCGATTTACTACGCCAAACTTTTTAACAGTATAGGCAGGCGTTCCGTCCGGCCAGTGAGGTCTTACCTTCTCACCCTCCGTACTTGTTCCGTTTTCAAGTATATCATTGCACATATCAATAAAAATTCTATCCGCTACGCTCATAGGCACCTCGTTTCTTTTTATGAAAAAGTATAGCATAAAAGAATAAAAAAGAAACGAAAAACTCCGAAAGGCATATACCCTTTCGGAGTCAAAATCCTATTTATACCTCTTCACTATCTCCTCGTACGAAATTGTCCCTCCGTACAAGTCAAGTGCACTTCCGACAGTGAAATTAAGAGTGCCGTTTGAAACAGTATCTATAGCCTTGATATCATCGTAGGAAGATATTCCGCCGGCATAGGTAATCTCACGATTTACTGACTTTCTCGCATCCGCAAGGATTTTGATGAGATTGCCGTCTATCCCTTTGCCCTTACCCTCGGTATCGACGGCGTGCACCAAAAATTCGTCGCAATACTCGGAAAGATTCTTAAACACCTGGGGGGTTACACGGAAGTTTGTAAACTTTTGCCATCTGTCGGTTACCACGTAATAGTCGCGTCCCGACTTCCTCGCGCTTAAATCAAGCACTACCTTGTCCGCCCCGACCGCATACCTTAAAGCTCGGAGATTGTCAAATAAAATCTCTCCATCCTTAAAGACATAGCTCGTAACTATTACATGACTTGCGCCCGCATCTATGTAGCTCTTCGCATTTACGGAAGTCACCGAACCGCCTATCTGAAGTCCGCCCGGATATTCCTTTAAGGCTTTCAAAGCCTCAGCCTTGCTTGCATGGTATCCGTCCGAATTCTTTCCGTTAAGGTTGATTACATGAGCACCGCGTATGCCGTCCTTCTTAAAAAGGTTTGCATAATATGCCGAATCCCTTTCGGAGACAAAATTCTCTAAAACCGTACCCTTTTCGTCATTAAGGCTTGAACCTACTATCTGTTTTACAAATCCGTCATGAATATCAATACAAGGTCGAAACTTCACAAATTCCTCCTTAGCCTACCCGATTACATCCCCCATATCATAGAGTCCCGCAGGCTTCCCTTTTAAAAACTTTGCGGCCTCAACCGCTCCGTTTGCAAATATTGCCTTTGAGTATGCGGTGTGGGTAATCGTAACCACCTCATCGCGTCCCGCAAATATTACCTCGTGTTCCCCTACTATCGAACCGCCTCTTACGGAAGAGATTCCGATTTCCTTCGGGTCCCTCTTCTCCTTTGTAAGAGTTCTGTCGTATTTATAATTATACTCCATGTTCAGAGATTCGTTAATACTGTCTGCAAGTGCAAGTGCGGTTCCCGACGGAGCATCAAGTTTCTGATTGTGATGCTTCTCGACGATTTCGATATCAAATCCCGCGGGAGCAAGCACATTTGCCACGTTCTTTAACTCTTTAAGGAGCATATTGATGCCAAGTGACATATTTGCGCTTCTCAAAATTGCATAAGACTTTGAATACTCTTTTACTTTTTCAATCTGATCTTCCGAAAGTCCCGTTGTACAAAGAACAAGAGGAAGCTTCTTTGAATCACACCACTTAAGCAGTCCGTCCGTAGCCTTGTAGGAAGAAAAATCTATCACCGCATCCGCTTCGACGTCACAGCTTTCGACATCCGCAAATACCGGATAATCATTTCTTTTTTCACCCGTTATATCAATTCCCGCAACGATTTCGGCATCCGGGTCACCTGCCACAATGTCGGTGATTACCTGCCCCATCTTACCGTTACAGCCATGCATTATTATTCTTGTCATAGTCCCACCTTAATCATTTGTCAGATCGTTAAATTTGATAACGGCGCCGTCGTGAAGCTTGATGCCGTAGTTGATAAGGGAAGTTTTAAGTCTCTCCTCGTTTGCCCCGTCAATCTCGGTAAGAGGAAGTCTCAAAGGTCCCGCCTCCATGCCCATAAGGTTTAAAGCAGCCTTAACGGGAATAGGATTTACCTCGCAGAAAAGACTCTTGATTAAATCAATTGCCTCAAGCTGAAGCTTGCATGAAGTCTTAACGTCACCCTCAAGATACTTTGCAACTATATCGTGAGTCTGGCGCGGTGCCACGTTAGAAAGAACGGAAATAACGCCCTTACCTCCCAAAGAAAGAATCGGAACAATCTGATCGTCATTTCCCGAATAAATGGTAAAGTCCTCATCCATGATGGATGCAAGGAGTGCAATCTGCGAAATATCTCCGCTTGCTTCCTTGATGGCAGTTACGTTCTTTGCGCGCTCGTTAATCTTCTTTGCCGTTGCGGGTAAGATGTTGCATCCCGTTCTTGAAGGAACGTTGTAAAGGATACAGGGAATTTTAACTGCCTCTGCGGTCTTTACGAAGTGCTCAATAAGACCCTTCTGAGTAGCCTTATTATAATAAGGAGTAACCAAAAGCAGAGCGTCGGCACCTGCCTTCTCCGCTTCTCTTGAAAGGTAAATAGCGGTTTCGGTACTGTTTGAACCGGTACCTGCGATAACAGGCACGCGACCGCCTACCTTCTTTACCGTATGTCTGATTACATTTAAATGCTCTTCGTGTGAAAGAGTCGAGGCCTCACCGGTCGTACCGCAGGCAACGATTGCGTCGGTACCTCCTTCGATCTGGAAATCAAGCAGCTCGTCAAGCTTCTCATAATTAACCGAGCCGTCCTGACACATAGGTGTCACAAGTGCAACTGCAGCGCCTGTAAAAATTGGTTTGTTCATAGAATCCTCCTTTGCAGCATCGGCCTAAAAAGAAAATCGTATGTATATTTGCAAACATCTGCGAAGATCGGTATACCGCCGACCGCTTATATTTGCAAAAACAAAACCGGAACTTAAAATAAAGCTCCGGTTAAGATCCTAACGTTTTCTGATAGCTCCCCATCCATTTCGGATGACAGTCATACGCTTATTAAACGTATGCCCAGGACATACGGTCCGATACCGTACTCCTTCGGCGTCCTTCCCTTTCCCTATGCCTCACCTGCGCTCGACGCATCAGCCTAAGTACTCTTGTTAGACGCAACCTCTACCGTGCTTATGTGCTTTTTCTTTGTCAATGTAGCATAGCAAAGTGTTACTGTCAATCTGTTCTTTTTACTGATTTTCATACTTTATTTTTGTATAAATCGCCAAATTTTGTTTATTTTTCCATTGTAAGGTTAATTTCACGGTGATATAATGCGTGGGTTGACTAAGTATGCATTTAAATATGAAGAGGAACTTTTATGTTGCAGGAAAGAAAAGACATTCGTAACGTAGCAATCATAGCCCATGTAGACCACGGCAAGACCACCCTTGTAGACGAGCTGTTAAAGCAGAGCGGCGTCTTTCGTGAAAACCAGGAAGTAGCCGAACGTGTCATGGACTCAAACGATATAGAGCGTGAAAGAGGCATCACCATTCTTTCAAAGAACACCGCCGTTATGTACAAGGGTACAAAAATAAACATCATCGACACCCCCGGCCATGCCGACTTCGGCGGAGAGGTTGAGCGTGTACTTAAGATGGTAAACGGTGTAATCCTTGTGGTAGACGCTTTTGAAGGTCCCATGCCCCAGACAAAGTTCGTACTCAGAAAGGCAATGGAGCTTAACCTTCCCGTTATCGTCTGTGTAAACAAGATTGACCGTCCCGAAGCTCGTCCCAAGGAAGTCATCGATGAGGTCCTTGAACTTCTTTTAGAACTCGATGCCACAGACGAACAGCTTGACTGTCCTTTTGTTTTTGCATCCGCAAAGGGAGGCTTCGCTTCTCTTAATTATGAAGAAAAGGGTAAAGACATGATGCCCCTTTTCGATACCATCCTTAACTATATTCCCGCACCCACGGGTGATCCCGACGCGGGCACTCAGGTGCTCATCTCCACCATCGACTACAATGAATACGTAGGAAGAATCGGTGTCGGCAAGGTTGATAACGGTAAGGTAGCCGTTAACCAGGAGGTTGTAATCGTCAACCACCACGAGCCCGACAAGATGAAAAAAGTAAAAATTTCGAAGCTCTATGAGTTTGACGGTTTAAATAAGGTAGAAGTCAAGGAAGCAAACATCGGCTCCATCGTTGCGATTTCCGGCATTGCCGACATTCACATCGGTGACACCCTTTGCTCCGTTGACGCTCCCAATCCCATTCCTTTCCAGAAGATTTCCGAGCCTACCATCGCAATGGACTTCTGCGTAAACGACTCTCCTCTTGCGGGTCTTGAAGGAAAGTACGTAACCTCACGTCACCTTCGTGACCGTTTGTTTAGGGAATTAAACACCGACGTTTCCTTAAGAGTGGAAGAAACCGACTCGACCGACCGCTTCAAGGTTTCGGGCCGCGGCGAGCTTCACCTCTCCGTTCTTATTGAAAATATGCGCCGTGAAGGCTTCGAATTTGCAGTCAGCAAGGCCGAGGTCCTTTATAAGACCGATGAAAACGGCAAGCGCTTAGAGCCTATGGAAGTAGCTTACGTAGACGTTCCCGAAGAATATTCGGGTGCCGTTATCGAAAAACTCTCCGTACGTAAAGGCGAGCTTCGCGAAATGGGTCACGCAAGCGGCGGATACACCCGTCTTATCTTCTCCATTCCTTCCCGCGGACTCATCGGCTATCGTGGCGACTTCATGACGGATACCAAGGGAACCGGCATCATCAACACGATATTCGACGGCTACGCTCCCTATAAGGGCGACATCGCCTACAGGAGTCAGGGTTCTCTCATCGCCTTCGAATCCGGCGAGGCCGTTACCTACGGACTCTTCAATGCTCAGGAACGCGGCATCCTCTTTATCGGACCCGGCGAAAAGGTTTACGGAGGCATGGTAATCGGACAGACAGGTAAGTCCGAGGACGTTGAAGTCAACGTATGCAAAAAGAAACAGCTTACCAACACGCGTTCTTCTTCCGCAGACGAAGCACTGAGACTTACTCCTCCCAAGATTTTAAGTCTCGAGCAGGCTCTTGACTTCATCGATACCGACGAGCTTTTGGAGGTAACTCCCACAAAGCTTCGTATCAGAAAAAAAATCCTTGATTCTCTCCAGAGAAAGAGATCCGGATTCAAAAAATAAAAAAGCGTTCCGCGCGCCCTCTCCGTCCTCGCTTCGCTCGGCCACCTCTCCCAAAGGGAGAGGCAAGTA
>CAVJJQ010000029.1:0-23231 GCA_963649755.1 bacterium
TCACCTGCGGTGACAGCTCTCCCAGAGGGAGAGCCAAGGAGGGAGAGCCAAGGAGCCCTCTCAGTCACCTTCGGTGACAGCTCTCCCAGAGGGAGAGCCAAGTGCGCAGCGAGGACGGAGAGGGCCGAGAGCCAAGCGCCCTCTCAGTCACCTGCGGTGACAGCTCTCCCAAAGGGAGAGCCAAGGAGGGAGAGCCAAGTTTACTTAACTGACTTCGCTCCTGCCTTTTCCTGCATACGCTCAACCCAGGCAGCGAACTTTTTCTTTTTCTTGGGTGTGACTTCAATCTTTCCGTGAAGCCCCTTTACATCGGTAATGTAGATACCGCTTACGGTTGCCTTAACTTCTTTTTTGACGGGAACCGCATCGAAAATCTTCTCATCACAGACAAGGCTCATAACCTGCGGTCCGACCTTTGCTTTGACGATAGGAAGCTTTGCACGACGCATAAGCTTCGGCGTCTGATCTATAACGGATTGCGAAAGCCCCGATTCTTTCATCTTCATGCGTTTTTTATCAATGATAAGCATCGTGACCGTCTGCTTGTACTGTTCAAGCGTTGCCTGCTGCTCAGCCTGACGCTTTTCCGCTTTCTTTCCGAGAAAATATAATGCAACGAACAAGCCAATTAAAACCGCCGTGACTATGATCGCTATTATCCATCCTGTTGACATATAAATAATACCTCCGAACAATTTGCCTAAACATTGTAACATTCCGATTATGGAAAAACAAGAAAACTTCATTAAACACTACTCAACGGCACCGACAAGTTCATTTACATCTTCAATTCCGTGCTCGAGCATGTACTGCTCAATTCCGTCGATTACTTCCATGGTGACCGTCGGATTAAAGAAATTTGCGGCACCTATCGAAACCATCCTTGCTCCGGCAAGCATCATTTCGATTGCATCTTCATAGCAGGAAATTCCGCCCATTCCTATAATCGGAATCTTTACAGCATGAGCGCATTCGTAAACCATTCTTACCGCAATCGGATGAATGGCGGGGCCGCTCATTCCGCCTGTCTTGTTGGCAAGCACGAATTTACGCTTGTTGATATCTATCTTCATGCCCGTAATCGTATTTATAAGAGAAATCGCATCTGTTCCGGCGCTCTCCGCTGCCTTTGCCATCTCCGAAATGCTCGTTACGTTGGGGCTTAATTTCATGACTATCGGCTTTTTAGCCTTTTTCTTTATCTCGGAAGTAATCCGTTCCAAGGCCTGAGCGTTCTGGCCGAAGGCAATCGCACCTTCCTTGACGTTGGGGCAGGAAACGTTTATTTCAAGCAAATCCACCGGTTCTTCCGAAAGTTTTTCCACAACACCCACGTATTCTTCGACAGTTTTTCCACAAACGTTGACAATTATCCCCGTATCGAAGTTCTTTAAAAACGGGATATCCCGCTTAATAAAGGTATCGATTCCGGGATTCTGCAAGCCTATCGCATTGAGCATGCCGCCGTACACTTCGCAGACCCTCGTCACGGGGTTTCCTTCCCAAGGGGTCAGAGAAACGCCCTTCGTAGTCACGGCACCGAGCCTGTTCAAGTCGACAAGTTCGGAATATTCCCTTCCCGATCCGAAGGTTCCGGATGCAACCGTCACGGGATTTTTAAACTCAACACCGGCTATGTTTACTTTAGTATTCATCAAATTTCCACCTCCGATGCAGGGAATACGGGGCCCTCCGTGCAGACTCTTGCGTTATTGACCTTTGAGTGGTCGTCCTTTTTCACGGTTTTGCAAACGCATCCAAGGCACGCACCCACACCGCAGGCCATCCTTTCTTCCAGGGATATGTAAGCGGGAATCCCTTTCTCCTCTGCGAACTGCTTTATAGCCCTCAGCATCGGCATCGGGCCGCAGGCATAAATCACGTCCGCGGTAATATTGTTTGCACGCGCCGCATCTATGACATTTCCCTTGGTGCCCGCGCTTCCGTCCTCGGTCGCTATGTAAACCTTTGAATATCTTTCAAAGTCCTTATTTAAAAAGAAATCGTCGTTCCTGTAGCCCAGAAGTGTGATGCATTCTTTAGCCTTAAGCTCTTTAGACAATTCAAGTAACGGGGGAAGTCCTATGCCGCCGCCGATTAAAAGGGCTTTTTTACCCTTTCCCTCGGAAATAGGAAAACCGTTTCCCAAAGGTCCCAAGACACGTAAGTTTTCACCCTGCCTGTATAAAGAAAACTCCTTTGTCCCCTTTCCCACAGCTCTGTAAACAAGTCTTAAAACCCTGCCGGCAAGCACCTCACAAATACTGATGGGGCGAGGAAGAAGCGTTGATTCATGCTGCGGATAAAGCATCACAAACTGCCCGGGAAGAGCACTTTTTGCTGCTTCGGTTTCTATAAAAAGCTCATATATGCCGCCCGCAAGGCGACCTTCTTTAACTACGAGGCCCGGTTCATAAATCTTCATATGCAATCTTTCCTCCGACGATTGTGTATTTCACTTTGCCAATCAAGGTATCTCCAAGGAACGGAGTGTTCTTGGACTTTGAAAGGGTTTCTTTGTAAACCCGGGGTTCTTTTTCATTGAAAACTGTAAGGTCTGCCTTTTCGCCGACCGTTATTCCCTTAGACTCAAAGCCGTAAAGCTCACGAGGGTTCTTCGTAAGCATTGCGATAAATTTTTCAAGGGTAATGGCGCCGGTCTTTACAAGGTTCATGTATCCGATTGAAAATGCGGTTTCAAGCCCGATGATTCCGGACGGAGCTTTCAAGAGGTCAAAGTCCTTCTCGAAAGGCGCATGCGGTGCATGGTCCGTTGCAAGAATCGTAATCGTGCCGTCCTTTACGCCCTCGATGATGGCGCGCCTGTCCTTTTTGGAACGAAGGGGTGGGTTCATCTTGGCGTTTGTGCCGTACTGGATAACCGCTTCCTCGGTAAGAGCCAGATGATGAGGAGTTACCTCCGCGTAAATCGATGCACCGGATTTCCTGGCGGCACGTACTTCTTCAACCGCTTCCTTTGTGCTGATATGCTGAATATCAAGCTTAACGCCGGCTTCGATTGCAAGCTTTATATCACGTGCCACAAGTGTATACTCCGCTTCTCTTGGAGAGCCGTAGATTCCGTAGTAGTCGCTTGCCACGCCGTGGTTGATGCCGTTTTCCTTGATGAGAGTCTTGTCCTCTTCATGAAGGCTGATGGGTACGTTTAGCTCCTTCGCCTTTGCAAAAGCTTCTCTCAAGACGGCTCTGCTCATAATCGGGATGCCGTCGTCCGTAAAGCCCACGGCACCGGTTTTCTTTAAAGCTTCCATGTCCGTAAGCTCTTTGCCCTTTAAACCCTTTGTAACTGCGGCTGCACTATGGACGTTTAACTTTGTCTCCCTGCCCTTTTCAAGCACATACTTAAGGGTTTCAACATTGTCTACGCAGGGGCTTGTGTTTGCCATCATGACAACATCCGTAAACCCGCCTCTTAAGGCACAGTCGGCGCCCGAAAAGATATCTTCTTTGTGCGTAAAGCCGGGATCTCTGAAGTGCACGTGTACGTCCAAAAAGCCCGGTGAAACCGTAAGGCCCGTTGCGTCAATTGCGCCCGGAGCGATTTCTCCCGTGGCGGGGACGATTTTTTTAATAGCACCGTCCTCGATGTAAATGTCGTGCTTTCCTTTAAGACCCGATATCGGATCAACTACGTTCGCATTGCAGATTGTGAGCATTCTTTACCTCGCTTAATATTTTCTTGAACTATATCGGTTAATTTTTTATAATGTTCGTGTTTATTTTACAGAAAGAAAAATTTGGAGAAACTTATGCTTAGATTTATTGTAGCCGCTTTGTGGGTTGTTGTTTTTTTAATAGTATCAATTCCGTTATTTTTAATCGAGCTCATCGTCGGGCTCTTTTCAAAGAAGGCACGCGCCAAATCGTCGCAGGCCATCATCAGCTTCGGATTCAAGGGTGTCCTCTTTTTGGCAGGCACCGACATAACCGTTAAGGGGCTTGAAAAAATACCGGCCGACGAACCCGTTTTATTTATCCCCAATCACAGGAGCATCTTTGACATAGTCATTCTTTATCCGCTCTTAAAGAAAAAACAAACCGCATTCGTAGCCAAGAAAGAGCTTAGAAAGGTTCCTCTGTTTTCGTCATGGATGAGCCTTATGAACTGCAAGTTCCTAGACCGCTCTAATCCCAAGGCCGGTTTAAAGACCATTCTTGAATGTGTGGACCTCATCAAGAGCGGTGTTTCGATCGCAATTTTTCCGGAAGGAACGAGAAACAAAACAGACGAGCCGCTTCTTCCCTTCCATGACGGTTCGCTTCACATCGCCAAGAAATCCGGTTGCACCATCGTTCCCGTAGCAATCAACAATACCGAGAAGATTTTTGAAGCCCAGATGCCGAAGGTGAAAAAAGCCAAGGTCTGCATGGAATTTTGTGACCCGATTGTCACAAAGGGCTACAGCAAGGAAGATTTCAAAGCTTTAAGCGAGGTTATAAGAGGGGAAATCATCAAGACCGCGGAAAGAAACAAGGCGCTTGTATAAAAGTCTTCACCTTACATCCGTTGTACGATTTGCCCGTTAAATTCTTTCGCAATCAAAGTTGTAAACTCTTAAGAGCTGTAGCATTACAGCTCTTTTAATTTTTCAATTAGTTTAGAAAATCCCATTCCGTTTGAAGACTTGACCAAAATGCTTTCGGATCCGTCTGTCTCATCAGAAAGTTTTGACATAAGCTCGTCAAGTGAAGGATAGTAAACCGCTTTAACGGATTGATCCGTATCTACGGCAGCTTCATACATATATTTACAGTTCTCGCCTACGCAGATGAGCTTGTCAATGTGGGCACCCGCAGCATATCTTCCGACCTCCGCATGCATCTTGTCGGAATCTTCACCGAGTTCAAACATATCGCCGAGTATTGCAATCTTTCTGCCGTTTGAAAGCTTAAGCGTATCTATTGCCGCTTTCATGGAATTAGGCGAAGCATTGTAACAATCGTCGATTATATAGCCTCCCTTTGAGGTCTTTATGATATTGCATCTTCCGCTTATGGTCTTTGCCATGAAAAGGCCCGTGGCAATTTCCGATTCCGTCATATGAAGGTCGTAAGCTATTGCCGCAGCTGCAACTGCATTCATCACCATGTGATTACCGGGAATCGTAATCCGTGCCTTAAGCTCCATGTCCTTGTAATGTACGGTCATCACAGAGCCTTCGAGGGAAAGCGGACAGACATCCGTAGGATAGGCATCGTTTGAAGCATTGAATCCATAGAATACCGGTTTAATTCCGTTTACATTTTTAAGGGTCGAAAGCTTGTCGTCATCACCGTTTAGATAAATCGAGCCTTTCGGATTCATGAATTCGAATATCTCCGATTTAGCCTTCAAAATACCGTCGCGAGATTTCAAGAATTCAAGATGAGCCTGACCGATATTAGTAATGACACAGATGTCAGGGCAGGCAATCCTTGATAGAACGCGCATTTCGCCGAAATCGCTTATACCCATTTCAAGCACAGCTATCTCGGTATCATCTTCAATATTAAGAACGGTCAACGGAAGACCGATTTCGTTGTTGTAATTTCCTTCGGTTTTAAGAACCTTAAACTTGGCACTTAAGGTGCCTGCAATCATTTCTTTGGTGCTGGTCTTTCCGACGCTTCCGGTGATTCCTATTACACGGACGTTTCTTTCGGACCTGTACTGTCTTGCTATTTCCTGTAAGCCCTTTACGGTATCCCTGACTACGATGCAGGGACCCGTTACGCCTTCCGGAACATGGTCGCAAAGTACGCAGGACGCACCTTTGGCAAATACATCGTTTATATAGTCGTGTCCGTCGCTTCTTTCTCCTTTAATGGCTACGAAAAGAGAACCTTTACAAGCCTTCCTCGAATCAATTACGACATTTGTGATTTTAAAGTCTGCAGCATTTACAAGCTCTCCGCCTGCCGCGGATGCTGCCTTAAAAATATCAAAAGGTACCATAGTTATTTTTCCATTGCCATGTTGATAAGCTTTTCGCAAAGCTCATTGTATGAAATGCCGACGGCAGCCGCCTCCTGAGGCATCAGTGACGTGGGTGTCATGCCCGGAAGGGTGTTTGCCTCAAGAGCATAAATCTCGCCTGACTTCTTCATCATGATGTCTATACGCGCATACTGTTTGAGCCTCAGAGCCTTAAAGACATCCTCGGCCATTTGCTGCATCTTTTGGGTAGTTTCTTTATCCAGGTCTGCGGGACAGGTTTCTACCGTAGAACCTGCCTGATATTTGTTCTTGTAATCATAGAAGCCCTCCTTGGGAGCAATCTCTATAACGGGAAGTGCGTGTCCGTCGATTACGCCGCAGGAAAATTCTCTTCCGTCTATAAACTCTTCAACTACGACTTCGGTGCCGTATGTGAAGGCGTTTCTTTTTGCATCCTCGTACTCGGAGGTGTTATTGACCATGTAAACGCCGACGCTCGATCCGCCCGTCGTAACCTTTACAACGGCAGGAAACTTCGGTGTGTTTGTGTCAGGCTCATCCTTCTTTAAAGCGTATCCCGCAGGAGTTGAAATGTGATGTTCCCGCATTATCTCCTTGGCAAGGGCCTTGTCCATGGAAATGGCGGAGCTTACGTAGTCGGTTCCGGTGTATCTGATTCCGAACAGGTCAAAAGCCGCCTGAACCTTTCCGTTCTCACCGTTTTCGCCGTGAAGTGCCATGAACACGACGTCAGCCTTCTTGCAAATCTCAATGACATTCGGTCCGAAGAAATTTCTTTCTCCGTCGGCACGCATTTTCTTTACCGATTCAATGTCGGGACTCTTTTCCTTGATGCTGTCTATGTGCCCTAAAAGTTCTTCGCCTTTTTCAAAAACCGAATCGGCGTCGCAGGTCTCAAGGCCCAAATAAACATCGATGAGAATTGCCTGATGACCGTCCTCCTTAAGCGCCTTGTAAACCATTTTGCCCGACACAAGCGAGACATCCCTTTCGGTGCTGATGCCGCCTGCGAGTACAACTATTTTCATTTAACATCCTCTTCTTTCTCAAGCTCCGCCGAAAGCTTTGCGGTAAAAGCCGTAAGCCTTACGAGGGAGTCCGGAGTATTTATATCATCTATCAGGCTTGCGCTTTCAGGATTTCTGCCGCAGAGGTAGTGCATGTAGTCCTCCTCGGTCTCGGTGTAGGCGTTGCTTGATATTATATAATCGACAATTATGAGCTCGAACATGTTACGAAGCAGCTCATCGACAGTAAGGTCTTCCGATTCGATTCCGTACGGATTTGAATCGGATAAACCGATTTTATCCGTAGTCCTGTCCATAAAGGTGCTCATAAGGGAAGTGCAATAATCCATGTTGACCGAACGTGTCGTGTTGAGATAGGTAATCGCTCCGTCAAGCACGGAATCGCTCTCAAAATTCTTGTTCGCATTGTCCTTAAGATAATCCAAAACAGCACTGTTGTAAACCCCTGAGCCGGAGGCCCTGTACATCTCGACAGCAGCTCTGAAACGCTGTTCGGCGGTCACAATATCCTTGTTTGCCTCGAGGCATTTCCAGGCAAGTGCAGCGGCCTGAAAGGCCTTCTTCGAAAGGCTCGCATCGTACTTCTTGACCGTGACGGAAAACTTTGCCATGCACGCCGCAAAGTAAGCCGTTGCCTTTGTGGTCTCGGAAACAACCTTTACTTCCGAGTCATCTTCGCTGTATACCACGGAAGCGTAAACGCCGCCGGTTTTGGAATTTTGCATTTTCAAAAGCCATTCGACCTCGTATATGGCTTCGTCAAGGATGTCGGGAATGTTATTTCCGGAAAAAGAAACTATCTCGTCATCCGAAAAAACCTTCGGATAATATTCAAGTGCCGTGCAGATATCCATCACCGCAAGACATCCCTCGACCACATCCTTATTGTCAGTGTCATCGGTATGCAAGCCTCCGGAAACGTCGATTGAGAGTTCCGCGTTTCCTTCGACCCCGGCTTTCTTGGTATGGCAGTTTTCGCAGCGCAGCGAATCAAGCTTTTTTAAGGCAGATACGTACAAATCTTCGTATTTTTCAGTCGTAATGGTGAAATTCTTCGATTTTCCCAGGATTTCGGTTTCTATGTAATAGGTGCCCTCTTTAGAAAGGTCACTGAAATCGGCAATTCCGTACTCGGTTTCAGCCTCGTCACCGGTGTTTTTAGCGGTGACTTTGCCTTCATAGACGATTTCTCCGGTTTCTTTATCAATGACATCAAAATCCGCAGGAAGAAGATCGGCTTTCAGAACAGCAGTCTTGTCGGAAGCGGTAAGGTAACCCGATTCGTCAACCAGGATTTTCGGATAGGTAACCATTGTCTCTGAGAAAAGTACAGGCTCTGAAAGCATACTCTCTTTGGCATTTACAGTCTGTACGACATTGTTTCCTTCACTTGAGGTGCTGCCACAGCCCGACAGTAAAAGCATTGCCACAAGGGAAGATGAAATTATTCTTTTTACGAAACCGCCCATGTGCAATCCTTTCTGAATACTTGTATAGCAACGCTTATTCTACCACTAATAGCCTTGGTTGTGAACGAGGAAAAACCCGTTGCATATGCAACGGGTTTAATTTAATCATATATCTATCCCCAATAATCATCATAGGTGCCGTCCCTGCGGGAACACTTTTCATTGTAACGCCTAAGGGCTTCGGCTCCGACACCGCTTACCACGAGGACGATTAAAATCCACCACCAGGTCATAGCACCCGGTGAATTGGTACTCACGGCAAGAGGAACATCCTCTTCCTCGATTACGACCGTTTCTTCGGTCTCTCCGCTTTCAGTCTCCGCATCCGCAGTCTCTTTGCTCAAAACGGTCGAAGTCGCTTCGGACGCATACACGTTCAAATTTGTGCCAATCAGTACGATACTTAACAGTAAGCCAAGTAAACTTACAAATATTTTCTTTTTAAAAAACTTTCCTAAATCCATCATAAATGCCGATATATTTCACCCCAACACGACTACACACGTAATCTTACCTTTTTTCATTAAAAAAAGGACCACCCATTTAGGTAGTCCTTTATAAACTTTTATATTTATTCAACTGAATTGTAGTTGATCAGGCAGCCCTTTAAGATGATTTCGCGTTCTTCATCCGTTAAATCTCCAAGGTGAAGCACGAACTCTTTTAAGCCGTCTTCCTTTACCGCTACGGCCTTGATGTTGTCTTCACGGTTGATGATTGCTTCCCTGATCTTCGGAATGTAAATGTAATCATCCTTTTTGAACGGAAGCTCGCCCTTATCGATGGTGAAAGGAAGCATGCCCCAGTTGATAAGGTTTGAGCGATATCTCTTGGTGGCATATTCATTGGCTATGTTTGCCCAGCCGCCCAATACCTTCTGGCAGGAAGCAGCCTGCTCTCTTGCGGAACCGTCACCGGGTTTTACGGCAAAGATGCATGAGCCGATACCGAAGTTCGAATGATTTGCATCGGGGAACTTTTCTTTAACCTTTGCCATCATTACATGGAGTTCGGGAAGTACCTGGCAGGGCTTTTCACCCGGTTCGCCGTTAAGTACGGCTTCACGTGCCTTCTCCGCTCTCTGAACTTCTTTTGCCTTACCTACGTACTCGGGATCCTTTCTTGAGAGGGTAAACTCCGCAAGGCCCAAAGGATTTGAGCGGTAGGAAGAGGTTTCTCCCGAAGGAATGAGCTCGTCGGTGGTGGTAACGGGATCGTGAATCTCCGAAACTACCTTGAGTACAAGATTCTCGGTAAGCGGAATCATCTTGGGCCAATCTTTGATGTTGGGGCCCATCTTCAATTCCTGATCCGGATCTGCCACGCCGTGTGAATCGAATACACGATTCTTGTAAATCGAAGCATCAAAGTAATATTTGTATTTCTTTAAATCCTTGTCAACGGCGGTTGCGGGAGTTAGGAAGCCCTTGTTTGCCGCAGTTGCTGCAATTGAACGCGCATCCATCAAAGCTACGGAAGCGATCTGGCCGTTCTGTATCTTCGAGCCTTCTCTGTTGGGGAAGTTTCTCGTTGAATGACGGATTGAAAGAGCGTTATTCGAAGGTGTATCGCCTGCTCCGAAGCAAGGACCGCAGAATGCAGTCTTTACGATTGACCCGGACTTAAGAAGCTTTGCCACACTTCCGTTCTTTACAAGCTCCATGTATATGGGAGTTGATGCAGGGTAAACGCTTAAAGTAAATTCGTCGCTTCCGATGAAGGAATCTTCCAGAATGTCCGCCGCAGCACAGATATTCTCAAATCCGCCGCCTGCACAGCCTGCGATGATTCCCTGCTCTACATAAAGCTTTCCATCCACAATCTTGTCCTGAAGTGTGAAATTCACCTTATCGCCAAAGCTTACCTTTGCACGCTCTTCAACGTCATGAAGAATATCCTTAAGATTGGCATTGACCTCGTCGATGGTATAAACGTTTGAAGGATGGAAAGGCATTGCAATCATGGGCTTAATCTTTGAAAGATCGACCTCAATCATGCCGTCATAATATGCTCCGTCCTCGGGCTTGAGTTCTTTATACGCTTCCTTACGTCCGTGGATTTCATAGAACTCTTCAATCTTTGAATCCGTTGACCAAATGGAAGAAAGGCAGGTGGTTTCCGTAGTCATGACATCGATGCCGATACGGAAATCCGCCGAAAGCTTCTCAACGCCGGGGCCTATGAATTCCATTACTTTATTCTTAACGTAGCCGTTTCCGAAAACTGCGCCGATGATAGCCAACGCTACGTCCTGAGGACCTACACCCTTTACAGGCTCGCCGGTTAGATAAACACCGACAACGCCCGGCATATTGATGTCGTATGTCTGGCTCAGTAACTGCTTTACAAGTTCGGGACCGCCTTCGCCGACTGCCATCGTTCCGAGAGCACCGTATCTTGTGTGGGAATCGGAACCCAAAATCATGGCACCCGATTCTGCAAGCATTTCACGTGCAAACTGGTGAATAACCGCCTGGTGAGGGGGAACGTAAATTCCACCGTACTTCTTTGCGGCAGTAAGTCCAAACATGTGGTCATCTTCATTGATGGTGCCGCCGACTGCACAAAGAGAGTTGTGGCAGTTCGTGAGTACGTAGGGAATTGGGAATTTCTTGAGTCCCGAAGCACGTGCGGTCTGAATGATGCCGACAAAGGTAATGTCGTGAGAGGTAAGCTTGTCGAACTTAATCTTAAGCTTGTCCATTGAGTCTGAGGTGTTGTGTGCCTTTAATACTCTGTAAGCAATGGTTCCCTTTTTGCCTGCCTCTTTATTAAGAGAGGCGGCTTCACTTTCGGAAACTACCTTACCGTCCTTTAAAAAGGCACCGCCTTCATATAGTTTTATCATGTTCTTTTTCCTTTATTTTGAAGTCACTTTATCCAAGTGCCAAAGTTCGTCAACGTACTCGCGGATAGTTCTGTCGGAAGAGAACTTTCCGGACTTGGCGATATTGATGATTGCGGACTTTGCCCAGGCTTCTTTGTCGCAATACTTCTTTGCAAGGGCTTCCCTTGCATCGTGATAGGATCTGAAATCCTTCAAAATGAAGTATCTGTCGGCTCTGTCGGTTTCCATCGTATTGAGAAGCGAATTGTAGAGTGAGCGGAACTCGTCCGTATTGCCCGGAGCATAGGTACCGTCTACAAGCTGGTCGAGTACCTTCTTGACGTCGGGATCGGAATTGTAAATCTCGACGGGAGCATAACCGCCGTAATTCTCATAGTTAATGACTTCCTGTGCACTAAGGCCGAAGATCTGTGCATTCTCCTCGCCGACTTCTTCGACGATTTCAACGTTTGCGCCGTCCATGGTGCCGAGAGTAATCGCACCGTTAAGCATGAACTTCATGTTGCCGGTACCGGATGCTTCTTTGGAAGCCGTGGAAATCTGCTCGGAAACATCGGAAGCCGCAAAGATGATCTCGGCATTCGAAACCCTATAATTCTCAATAAAGACAACTTTAATCTTTCCGTTAATCGAAGCATCGTTGTTGATGACATCGGCTACGGAGTTGATGAGCTTGATGGTCTGCTTTGCGGTATGATAGCCGGCTGCAGCCTTTGCGCCGAAAATAAACGTGCGGGGATAGAAATCCATATTCGGATTTTCCTTGAGCATGTTGTAAAGGTACATAATGTCAAGAATATTCAAGAGCTGTCTCTTGTATTCGTGAAGTCTCTTAACCTGCACGTCGAAGATTGAATCGGTATCAACCTTTATGCCGTTATTCTTAAGGATGTACTCCGCAAGGCGTTCCTTGTTCTTTTTCTTTATCTCGAGGAACTCCTTACGTGCCTTCTTGTCATCTGCACAGGGAAGGAGCTTCGAAATCTGCGAAAGGTCGGTAATCCAGCCGTTTCCGACACGTTTGGTAACCCACTCGGCAAGGAGCGGATTTGCATGAAGTAAGAAACGTCTCTGAGTAATTCCGTTTGTCTTGTTATTAAACTTGTCAGGGAAGAGCTCGTAAAAGTCCTTAAGTTCCTGATTCTTTAAAATTTCGGTATGAAGCCTTGCAACACCGTTTACGGAGAAGCCTGCAACGATTGCAAGATTGGCCATTCTGACCTGTCCGTCATAAAGAATAGCCATCTTTCTGACCTTTTCGTTGTTTCCGGGATACTTCTCGGAAAGAGTGATAAGGAAACGTCTGTTAATCTCTTCGATGATCTGATATACACGCGGAAGAAGCTTCTGGAAGAGGTCGATGGGCCACTTTTCAAGAGCCTCAGCCATGATGGTATGGTTGGTGTAAGCGCAAGCCTTGGTGGTAACATCCCAGGCTTCGTCCCAACTAAGGTCGTGCTCATCCATAAGTATACGCATGAGCTCGGCAACCGTAACTGTGGGGTGAGTATCGTTTAACTGGAATACAGCCTTTTCGTAAAGCTTTCTGATGTCTCCGTGCTTTCTCAAATACTTGTCTACGGCTTCCTGAACGGATGCGGAGACAAAGAAATACTGCTGCTTTAATCTAAGCTCTTTACCTGCGTAGTGGTTGTCGTTGGGATAAAGAACCTCGACGATGTTCCTTGCGAGATTCTCCTGCTCAACTGCCTTTACGTAGTCGCCCTTATCAAAGGAATCAAGCTTGAATACTTCAAGGGGAGCTGCGTCCCAAATCCTCAACGTGTTAACTACGCCGTTTCCGTAGCCTACGACGGGAATGTCATAGGGAATTGCGTTTACTGACTGATAGCCTTCGAGGCGGTAGTGGTTCCTGCCCTGCTCGTCGGTATCGAAGGTCGTGTAACCGCCGAATTTAACCTCTTTGGTATACTCGGGTCTCTTAAGCTCGAAGGGATTTCCGTTTTCAAGCCAGTTGTCCGGTGCCTCAACCTGATAGCCGTCCTTAATAATCTGTTTGAACATTCCGTATCTGTAACGGATACCGCAGCCGTAAGCGGGATAGCCGAGGGTTGCAAGTGAGTCAAGGAAGCAGGCTGCCAAACGTCCGAGTCCGCCGTTTCCCAAGGCTGCATCGGGCTCCTCATCCTCTATTACGTTCAAATCAATACCAAGCTCATTCAAAGCCTCGGATACTACTTTCGAAGCTTTTAAATTGATGATATTGTTGCCTAAAGCTCTGCCCATCAAAAATTCCATGGACATGTAATAAACTATCTTTGCGTCTTTCTCATCGATTGCCTTCTGGGTATCCATCCAGGAATCGATTATCTGATCCTTCAGTGCGTAACATACAGCCTGGAATTTCTGCTGATTGTCCGCCTCATCCAGTGTCTTTCTGTAAAGTGTCTTTACGTTGTAAACAACGCTTCTCTTGAAAAGTTCTTTATCAAACTTGGGTGTCTGCATTGCATTCTCCTTTGGAAGTCTTTTCCCATCCAAACCACGTACCGATTCCCCTAATGATGGTTTAAACACGCTCAACACCTATTGTAACATTCTCCCCATTAACGTTCCATTCCTTCATATTCGCAAGGGTACCTTCCGTTACGATTTCGGTTGCAAGAACCTTTGTGGAAATTGCGTCTTTATTGTCAAGAACGACCTTGCATACGACATCGCTTCCGCTTACCAGTACCTTTATGCGGTCCATTACCTCAAAGCCGGACTCTTTACGCATGGTCTGAATCTTTGAAATAACCTCGTAAACGAAGCCTTCTTCGATAAGTTCCTCGGTAAGGGTCGTATCAAGTACAACCGTGACAACGTTGTCGGCTTCCGTCACGTAACCTTCTTTTTGCGCGATTGTAATAAGAAGATCTTCTTCGGAAAGCTTGATCTCGGCATCGTCAACCGTAAAGGTAAGTGCTCCCTCGCTCTTCAAAGTGTCGTATGCCTCATTGCCGTTAACCGATGCCAGATACTTCTGGATGCCGCCAAGGTGCTTTCCGTACTTGGGACCTACGGTACGAAGCTGAGGCTTGAAGGTGTAGGAAGTAAAGTCACGCACATCGTCGGTAAATTCAACTTCCTTTACGTTTAACTCGTCCTCGATGATTTCTTTATAGAATTCGTCAAGTGTATAAGGAGCCTTTACAAACATCTTTGCGATAGGCTGTCTGTTCTTTATATTTGAAGTGTTTCTTGCGGCACGTCCCATTACGACGGTCTTAAGAACCGCTTCCATGTTCTTTTCAAGCTCCGTATCAACGAGCGTTTCTTCGCAGGCGGGGAAGTCGCAAAGGTGAACGCTTATGGGTGCGTTTGCATCAAGCGAGCAAACAAGATTTCTGTAAATATCGTCTGCCATGAAAGGAATCATGGGTGCGGCTGCCTTTGAAACGGTTACCAAAGCCGTGTAAAGAGTCATGTAAGCGTTGATCTTGTCCTGCTCCATGCCCTTTGCCCAGAATCTTTCTCTCGAACGGCGGACATACCAGTTACTCATCTCGTCCACGAAGTCGTCAAGTGCACGACCTGCCTCAGGGATACGATACTTGTCAAGATTCTCGTCCACGCTCTTTACCATGGTATTGAGTTTGGAAAGAAGCCACTTATCCATTACGGGAAGCTTGTCATATTCAAGGGTATACTTTGTAGCATCGAAATTGTCGATGTTTGCATAAAGTACAAAGAAAGCATAGGTGTTCCAAAGGGTACCCATGAACTGCCTCTGTCCTTCAAGCACTGCATCCTTTGAAAACTTGTTGGGAAGCCAGGGTGCGGAATTGGTATAGAAATACCATCTGATTGCATCGGCACCGTAGGTCTTTAAAGCATCGAAAGGATCGACGGCGTTGCCCTTTGACTTACTCATCTTTTCGCCGTTTTCATCAAGCACGAGACCCAAAACGATGACATTTTCATAGGGCGCCTTATTGAAAAGGAGGGTGCTCTCTGCCATAAGAGAATAGAACCATCCTCTCGTCTGGTCTACAGCCTCGGAAATAAACTGTGCAGGGAACTGCTTTTCAAATACTTCTTTATTTTCAAAAGGATAATGATGCTGTGCAAAAGGCATAGCGCCCGAGTCAAACCAGCAGTCAATAACCTCCGGTACACGCTTCATGGTCTTGCCGCACTCAGGACAGGTGCAGGTAATCTCATCAATGTAAGGTCTGTGAAGCTCCACGGTCTTTGCCTTGGGATTGTCGCTCAATTTTTCAAGCTGTTCCCTCGAACCGATAGCCTCTCTGTGACCGCACTCTTCGCACTCCCAGATATTTAAAGGTGTGCCCCAGTAACGGTTACGGGAAATACCCCAATCCTGGATATTTTCAAGCCAGTTGCCGAATCTGCCCTCACCGATTGTGGGCGGGATCCAGTTGACGGTCTTGTTGTTGCGAACAAGGTCGTCCCTTACGGCTGTCATCTTGATAAACCAGGACTCACGCGCATAGTAAAGCAAAGGTGTCGAGCATCTCCAGCAGTGAGGATAATCGTGCTCTACCTTGGGAGCCGAGAAGAGAATGCCTCTTGCGTCGAGTTCTTTAAGCACCTCGGGATCGCAGTTGATTGCTCCGTGTTCGATTTCTTTTTGCGTGGGCTTGCAGCGCATACCTGCAAAAGGTGTCTCGGGTTTCATGACACCGTGTTCGTCAACCATCTGTACAAAAGGAGCATCATATTTACGGCCGACACGTGCGTCATCTTCACCGAAAGCAGGTGCGATATGTACAATACCGGTACCGTCTGTCATGGTTACGTAGCTGTCACAATAGATAAAGAACGCTTTTTTGTGCTGCTTAGCAGCTGCATCGGCGGCGCACTGATATAAAGGCTCGTACTCCTTGTATTCAAGGTCGGTGCCCTTGTATTCTTCGACTATTTCATAAGCAGGTGTGCCCTCGGCTCTTTCAATTCCGCCGAGAACGCTGTCGCAGAGTGCCTTTGCAAGGATATAGGTATATCCGTCAGCGGCATGCACGCGTACGTAAGTCTCGTCGGGGTTTACGCAAAGAGCGATATTTGAGCAAAGAGTCCAGGGTGTTGTGGTCCATGCGAGGAAATAAGCATCCTCGTTCTTTATCTTGAAGCGGACAACGGCTGTTCTTTCCTTTAAAGTCTTGTAGCCCTGAGCCACCTCGTGAGATGAAAGCGGGGTGCCGCAGCGAGGACAATAAGGAACAATCTTGAAGCCCTTATAAAGAAGGCCCTTGTCCCAGATTTCCTTTAAAGCCCACCATTCGGACTCGATATAATCATCGTGATAGGTAACATAGGGGTGCTCCATATCTGCCCAGAAACCGACGGTTCCCGAGAAATCCTCCCACATGCCCTTATATTTCCAAACGGATTCCTTACACTTCTGTACGAAAGGATCGAGGCCGTACTCTTCGATCTGCTCCTTGCCGTCTATGCCAAGAAGTTTTTCAACTTCAAGTTCAACGGGAAGACCGTGAGTATCCCAGCCTGCCTTTCTCGGAACCATGTAACCCTTCATGGTGCGATATCTCGGAATCATATCCTTGATAACACGGGTAAGCACGTGTCCGATGTGGGGCTTTCCGTTTGCGGTCGGAGGTCCGTCATAGAAAGTATATGTCGGTCCGTCCTTGCGGTTTTCCATACTTTTTTCAAAAATATTATTTTCATTCCAGAACTTCAGTGTTTCTTTTTCCCTGTCCACGAAGTTCATATTTGTCGATACCTGCTTGTACATTAAAGTCCTCCTAGATATATTCGAAACCCATTGTAGATTCTATTAATTAGCTATGTCAAGAGTTAAGTTACCTGCGCTTTTTCCAAATCATTTTAAACAAAGAAAAGATCTTAATCCTTACAAAATCAATAATCAATCCGAATACGAAAATCACAATTGCCGCCGAAAAGAGTTTAAGTATGAATATTCCCGTCGGAAGTGAAAGCGTGTCATAGATTCCAAGCCATTTCTGCCAATTGTAGCGGAAGGAAAGGCTTTCGTGAAAGAGGTAAATTCCAAGCGCCATCGGGGAAAGTGAGCAGATTACCTTTGCCGCCTTGCCGTCATGCTCTTTCATATTTATAAAGGCTGTGAAAAGACCTATGGCGGATAAAAGAACCCAGATTTGATTGTACTCGGTTGCAATATTCAAAATTTCCGAAAAATGACCCGTTTTTTCATGAATTAAATCAATCAGCAGGACTTCCGCAAAAGTCACAACCGAGGCAAAGCCATAAAGTGCAAAACCGTGCGAGGTTTTCTTTATCCGTTCAAAGCCATAGAGTCTGAAATATGCGCCGATTAAGAAGACTATTAAGAACCACAGAAAGTTGTATCCGAATTCATCCTCTTCAAATCTCACCGGCAGAAAACTTTTGAATAAGGACTCGTAAATCACAAGGACAATGAGCATAAGCCTGAACTGCTTTTTACTGAGTGCCTTGACGCCCGCCGAAATCAGCGGAAGAAGCATGTAGATCACGATGTATGAGGTCACAAACCAGAAGACATCCATGTGGATGGGGAAAATATTCCGAAGTATGTAATAGGTATTGATTTCCTCGTTTACGTTAACATTAAAAAGGGTGCAGACTGCAAATGAGCCGACGGAATAGAAAAGGCACTGAAGCACTATTTCAATCAGGCGCCCCGTCTTAAACTCCGAATTAATCAGGAAATAACCCGATATCAATATAAAAACATTGACCGCCGATATGCAAAGAACCTCTATAAACCAGGCAATTCCGGCATTGATGTTCCCTGACTCCGAGATGCTTTTAAGAAGTTCGCCCTTTCCGAGAGCATGAAGCATTATGACCATGAACATGGTGATAAGCCTTAAAAGTTCGATATTCGCATTTCTTTTTTTAACAGTGCTTCCCTGCATCTATTTGCTTTCCTTCTTTTATGCCTGATTTAAGAATCTTAAGTGCCTGCTTCCACGGGATTTCCCGACACATCACATCTCTTTTCAAATAAACGAAGCGAAATCCGAAGACTCCGGCCAACTTTCCGTAAAGGAAATGAAAAAGAACACCTCTGTCAAAGAAAAATTTTTCGTTGTACCCTTTAAACCACGTGGACTCTCCGCCCTCGCGCAAGGCTTCGCTTCCGATTACGACAGGTGCCCTGTAAAGCTTGAGCTCGGCCTTTAAGCAATCCCTTATAAACAGGCTGTCCTCTCCGCAGGAATACTTTGCCCCGCCTCCGAAGAGAAGGGAATATCTGACGCCCGACTTAATGAGGGCATCTCTCCTGATTGCCATGCTGTAAGCCGGATACCTGCCCGAATTCCAGATGCGAACGCGTTTAAAATCTGCGTTCCGGTATGTGCGTCTGGATTCGTCGACATTTAAATTAAAAAACATTGCATCCGTCCCGGGATGCTTTTCAAACTCCGAAATAACAAGTTTCTCGTAACCGGCATCATATTCGATGTCGTCGTCCGAGAAAAGCAAAATGTCGCCCTTAGCTTTATCTATGCAACGATTCCGGCTCTTTCCCACGCCTTTTTCGGAAGAATTAAAAACGCGGACCGTGCGGCCGTTTAAGGGAAACTTTTCTTCCGAATCGGTGCCGTTCTGATTCACGAGCACGGCATCGGAAAAGACGTGCATTTTTTCAATCAATTTTTGCGGATCCGCATTAACTGCGGATATCAAAAGTTCAAGTTTCATACTTTGCACTCCAGGAGAGTCAACAGTCACTTTCAAGTCTTGCGTGACGTATACGTGCGAGGCTATAACCCTTTCGCGGTTCCACCCCTACGTGAGTTAAAGCTCATGCTTTACTTTGTCGCTTACATCAATATCTGTTCCTATCTGAACTTCCATGGCAACAAGGCGCGTATCGGCTCTTAACAGATGCCTTGTCCCCTTCGGGATGAAAATCGTATCTCCCGCAGAGACTTTTTGAACACTACCGTCTATCACGGTTTCGCCAACTCCCTCGAGAATGGTCCAAACCTCATCACGACGCAAATGGCTATGATAATTCATGGAACTTCCGGGATTTAAGGTTACCTTTACGGTAAGTCCCGAAGGCTCAATATCAAGGACTCTGTAACTGCCCCAGGATTTCTCCGCAAATCTCAGCGGTGCCTCCATGGTCTCCACGTAGGGCTTCATATAGCTGGAAGCATTCTTGTCCGAAACAAGGATTCCGTCGGCACTTGCCGCAACTATGATATTTTTAAGGCCCAGTGCAAGTATCGGAACGTCGGTTTCATTTATGACGGTAGTGTTATTGCAATTATTGTCAAAAGTAACATCGCCCAAAGAAACTTCTCCGGTCACGTCGGTTAAGGTCTTCCAAGTACCGACGTCAATCCACTCCCCGTCAAACTTAACAACCTTTATACTTGTTTCTTTCTCGGCAACTGCATAGTCAAAGCTGATTTTTTGAAGGCCGGCGTACTTTGAATACAAATCATCATAATCCTTAAAGTCCAAATATTCATGGCCTTTTTCCAGAATGTACGAAAGCTTAAATCCAAATACTCCGCCGTTCCAAAGTGCATGCTCACTAAGCAGCTTTTGGGCGGTTTCCAAATCGGGTTTTTCCTTAAAGCCCGTTACATTCCCGTTTCCGTCCGTCAGGATATAGCCGTATTTTTCGCTTGGATAGGTGGGTGAAATACCCATAAGAATAAGGTTCGCCGTATCTACGGCCTCGCCGATCTTTCTGACGGTTTTAAAATAATCTTCACCGACATACGGATCTACAGGACAAACAACAATTGGCTCGTCCGGTGAGACACCCTTTACGTCCTTTAAATAGCTTGCCGCCAAGACTATTGCCGGAAATGTGTCACGTCTGTCAGGTTCGACACAGATATTTACGTCCTGCGACAGCTGATTGGTAAGACTTGATACCTGCTTCTTGGCTGTTGCCACCGTTATTTCGCAGTCGGGCATCAAAGCTTTAAGTCCGCGGTAAACCCTTTGAACCATGGACTCCAAGATGCCGTCGTTGTTTTTAAATATCTTTAAGAATTGTTTTGAGCGCACATCATTTGAAAGCGGCCAAAGCCTCTTTCCCGATCCGCCGGAAAGTAATATAAACTGCATAGCTTTCTTCCTTATATCATTTAGAAAAGAGTTTCGCTTGCGAAACTCCAGCGTCCGGTGCGGTCGCTTAAACGACATTTACCCTATGCTGAAGTAGCGCATCAGTGGCACGTAGTGCCTTTTTTGCTATATAGGGGATTGCGGAGCAATTTCCTATATAGTAAAAAATAGCGACGCACCGGCTTCGGTGCGTCTTAACCCTATAAGTCTTTTTCGTTTACATTGAAAAAATACGGTCTTTCGGTTCTTGGCTCATTGGGTGAATGAAGTGTCCCCATAAGCGTTCCGTCAAGCGCCTTAAAGAGCATGCCGTGACCGCCGTCCTTTGAAAACAGCAGTTTCGGCTCCTGCCTCCAAGGTCCCGTTATCGTATTTGAATCGCTGTGAGCAAGCGCAAGCGTGTAGCCTTCCTCGCCGAAGCTTGACCATAGCATTGTAATCTTTCCGTCATCATTCCTATATATAAAAGGTCCGTCGGTTACGTAGTTTCCGCCTTTTACGGTCTTGACCCACGGAGCCTCCGATGCATGAAAAAGAACAACCGGCTCTCCTACAGCCCTTGACAAATCATCGCTCAAGGGAATGGCGCAAACCGTGCCGTCACTTATCTGCACCCATTCATGGCAAAATACCATATAGGGCTTTCCGCCGTTTGCTTCCTCTATATAAAGAGTTCCGTCAAGGCATTCCCAATCGCGCGGTGTTACCGGTCCGTCCGAATGCGGTTTGAAAGGTCCGAGCGGCGAATCTGCCCTAAGAATCTGTGTGCCTCTGCATACGCCCTCAGCCTTAAACGATACGAACATGTAGAAGGCACCCTTGTATTCATATACCTCGGGAGCCCAGAAATTTTCATCTGCCCAGAAGCCTTCAGGCTTTGTAAATACTTCGTAAGGATCGGAAAAAGAAACAAGGTCGTCGCTCACATAGCAGTCCAAGCCCGTGCACTTTCCCCAACATTCGCTCCCTCTTGTACCGTACAGATAATACTTTCCTTCATGTACCAATACGAAGGGGTCCCTAATATTTATATCAGTCCTTTCCATCGTCACGTCTTCTCCTATAGCCGATAGATTTGTAATATTCTTCTTTGCTGGCATACATACGCTTGTCTGCTTCCTTGTAAACCGACTTTACCCTTGCATTTTCGATTTCCAAAGATGTGCAATAACCCGACGATACGCTCAGCTTGATATCTTCATGCATCGCATTGTCATCATCAATCAACTTGTACAGTGCCTTAAGCTTTGCATCAATGTCGTAACCGGTAATATCCGAAATGATGGCTATAAATTCGTCGCCACCCATTCGCCCCAGAGTCTCACCGCTTACAAAGTTTGTCTTGAGAGCTTCGGCGAAGCGCTTAATCAGTTCGTCTCCGGCCTCATGTCCGAAGTCGTCATTTACAACCTTTAAGTTGTTGATGTCGAATTGAATAATGGCAAATTCGTTATTTCTGCTTTCAATTGAAGCGAAAATTTCCTCGCATTTGCGCCTGGTAAAAAGATCCGTCAGCACGTCCACGTAGGCAATCTTCTCAAGGAATTCCGTCTCGGCATTCTTGTAAAGGCGCTTATTCATCTCACTTATAAAGTCAACAAGCATTGCAATTACAAGAATCAGCACACCCGCTGCGGCGTAACTCTTGTACTCGCTCTCCACCCATGAAACGATTCCGTACTTGGTAACGTTGAACATTATAATATCTCGTCCGGAAATAAGAGCAATCAGGCCGAAGCCGATTGACAGAATCACATGGCTTCTTTCTTTGCGAAGATCCTCGATGATGAGATACAGTACAAAGAAGGCAACAAGGACAAAGAAACCCTGATAAAGCCTTACAAAAGACGGAAGATGGGCGATATTTGCCTTGGTAAATATAATCGTAATGATGTAAAACTGAATTTCTATCAGGATAAACGCATAGTATAGAAAGCATTCCGTACGTTTATTTCTCGCTTCGACGTCTTCCCTGAAATACAGAAGAATTGGGAAAGGCACCAGGTAGAGCGACAGATATTCCATGTAAGTCTTTAACTCAAGATTCTGCGTAAAGATATAGGTAAGAGAATAATTGCACAGTGACCAGCAGCCCACACAGGTTGCAAAAACGCCGATACAGAAAAGTCGTTCCATGAAATAGGACCTGAAATAAAGGCAGAACGTGCAAAGTGAAATGGCAAGACCCGCAACTATCAAAGTCACTGCGACTGTAAAAGGAAAGATTCTTTCTCCGTAGAATGCAGACAACGCTGTCTCGGAAGCATAAAGTTCCGGCGGAGTAATTGTGGTAAAGGAATTGTTTTCGGTGACGGACATTGTAATCTTAATCTTTTTGCCGCTCACGTCATCGGGCAAAGATACAAAATCCGAACCATAACCAAGCATGTGACCTTCTTTGTAATTTGAAAGCCCATACTCATAGACAAGTTCATCATCAATATAGACACGCGTCACAGAATAAATCATGTGAAGACGCATGGTAACATGCTCAGGGAGATTTTCGGGCAGGGTCCCGGTCAACACAATCCAATCCCCGTTATTGGTAACCGGAAGTTTGAAGTTTCGAAGATCAACGTCTTCGTAAACCGAAGTATTGTATTTAACCCGCCAGCCGTCATTTAGACTGATTTCTTCATGGGATGAGCCCGTATGCCTTGCCGTTCCGTAAGCCACAAAAAATATGGCAACGACAAAGAAAAACAAAAGTCCATGAAGTATCTTAGACCTGTAAGTAATCAATTTCCCCTCCGCCAATGCAGAAAAGCCTCTCACCGTCAAAAGCAATCGCACAAAGAGCACATCGTTTTCAGACGCGCTAACCGTTCCGGCGAGCCCGTCAAAGCAAAAATCGTGTTCGGGTACGGCCTCCACGA
>CAVJJQ010000030.1:0-22035 GCA_963649755.1 bacterium
GGCCGAGCGAAGCGAGGACGGAGAGGGCGAGGACGGCGCGAGCGTTCCGTAAACGACGGGAAATTTTAAGTCTTTATGAGATTTTAATAATTTCGGAGATGAAAGAAAGAGGCTTCATATGTTAAAATATTGTCGACTAAATTTAAGAGGTTAAACATATGATGAAAGCCCTTCTTCTAAAGCTCAAGGAAGCTGTGACTTCGGTGTTGCCGGTAGTACTGATAGTACTTTTGATTGTGGCAACTCCGCTCGTGAATTTAAGTGCACGGGAAGTAATTGTTTTTTGTATCTGTTCTTTGTTTCTGATTGTCGGAATTGCTCTTTTCAACCTTGGTGCGGATCTTTCGATGACCCCCATGGGCGAGTTCATGGGAGCCGGTCTTACCAAATCGGGAAATCTTAAACTCCTTTTAATCATTAGTTTTTTCATGGGACTGCTTATCACCATAGCGGAGCCTGATTTGTCCGTACTTGCGGGTCAGGTAAGCGCGGTTATGAACGGAACGATGCTTATTGTTTCCGTCGGGCTTGGCGTGGGGCTGTTCTTGGTGATAGGCGTTTTGAAGATGATATTTAAGAAAAGCCTTCCTTCACTTTTGATGCTTTCTTATCTCATCCTTTTTGCACTTGCATCACTCCTTATTGAAAACGGTAAGTATGAATTTCTTCCGCTTGCGTATGATTCGGGAGGTGTTACCACCGGACCTATTACGGTTCCCTTTATAATGGCGCTTGGTGTCGGTATTGCACATACAATCGGCGGTAAGGATGCCGGGGAAAATTCCTTTGGTTTCATTGCTCTCTGCTCGGTCGGACCTATGCTTGCGGTCATGCTTTTGGCACTTGCCTCAAGCGGAGATTTGACTTATGCGATGTCCGATTATTCCCTTCCGGATAATGTACTTTCAAGTCTTTTCAAAACCCTTTTAAGCACATCCGGAGAGGTGTTTAAAGCCCTGGGGCTTATAGTTGTTTTCTTTATTGCGGTTCAGATTTTCATACTGAAGCTTCCGAAGGAACGTCTCATCCAGATAGCAATCGGAATTGTATATACCTTCTTGGGACTTGTAGTCTTCCTTACAAGCGTTTCTGTAGGCTTCATGCCGATCGGATTTAAGCTCGGAAGCTTACTTGCGGGAGAACACGAAGTGTTCCTTTGCATATTTGCGTTTATAATCGGTCTGGTGACGGTACTTGCCGAGCCTGCAGTTCACGTGCTCAACAAGCAGATTGAAGAGGTTACGGGCGGCACGGTTACAAAGAGGTCGATGCTGTTTGCACTTTCCATAGGTGTCGGCATTTCAATCCTTCTTTCCGTAATCAGGGTTATCTATGGATTTTCCGTACTTTACTATCTGATTCCGGGATATATACTTTCACTGATGCTTTCCATATTTGTACCCGGTATTTATACGGCAATTGCATTTGACTCCGGCGGAGTTGCGAGCGGACCTTTGACATCAAGCTTTATACTTCCTTTTGTAATAGGAGCCTGCTATGTACTCAGGGGTGAAAGCGCTATACTGAGTCTTGGCTTCGGTGTGGTCGCGATGGTTGCAATGACACCTCTTATCACGATACAGGCACTGGGCTTTAAGGCAGTCGCTTCAAAGGCAGTCAGGGAGAGAATCGTTATGAAGCGTATTCTTGATGCCGATGATGAACAGATTATTTATTTTGAATAGGAGGGAGCATGGCAGAGACTAAACAAAAGCAAAAAAATGTATCCACAAACAGGCTTGTGCTTCTTGTTACGATAGTAAACAGACGAAAAGCGGAATTTTACGCGGACATTTTACAGCAGATGAATGCAAATCTGCAGTTTTCGGCTCTCGGAGAGGGAACGGCCGACGAAAAGATGCAGAGCATGTTGGGGCTTTCCGATACCGAAAAAGCAGTTTTATTCAGCGTAATCAGAGAGGAAAAGTCCGAAGCGGCCTTAGAACTTTTAAACAGCAAATTTTATTCCATCAAGGACGGAAAGGGAATAGCATTTACGGTTCCTTTCTCAAGCGTAATCGGTGCACAGGTATTTAATTTCCTTTGCGACAATCGTCAGACCTTTAAGTAGGAGGGTTTATGAACAAGAATAAATATGAAATGATTTTATGTATAGTAAATGCCGGTTTCTCGGATCTTGTAATGGATGCGGCAAAGGCAGAGGGTGCAAGAGGCGGTACGGTAATTCACGCAAGAGGTACGGCAAACAAGGATGCCGAAGCCTTCTTTCACATTACGATTCAGCCCGAGAAGGATGTCGTGATGCTGATTGTTCCAAAGACCATCAAGGACAAGGTACTTCATGCAATTTACAAGCATGCCGGTCTTGAATCGGACGGACAGGGAATTGCTTTTTCAATGCCGGTTTCGGAAACTGCGGGAATAGAAAAAGAAGAGCAGTAAAGCTTTTCGCCTGCGGAACATTTGCAACGAGTACGATTGCTTTGATTACGGTACGAGTGTACATTAAAAAGAGAGCCGTTAAAGGCTTCCTTTTTGCGTGGCATCAACAAAGCAGATGAGACACGGACGAAACATTGGCAGAGATAATATGAAGGAAGGCTGAGTTTACGTTAATCAAATTGTAACGCACTATGCCTATAATGCAGATAATCAGTTGGTTATTTTGCTGTTGCCTGAATT
Source organism: bacterium (assembly GCA_963649755.1). Taxonomy (GTDB): domain Bacteria; phylum Bacillota; class Clostridia; order Lachnospirales; family Lachnospiraceae; genus UBA1258. Next base: position 2,644 of record CAVJJQ010000030.1, read on the forward strand.
GGGGAGTTCATCATGGCACCTATATTACTTGTAGCGGGTTATACAATCGTATGTGTTGTTGCGATTGTTTTCGGAATTTTATCTTTTGACAAGAAAAATGCCTTGGGAAAATCCCTGGGTCTTGGTTTTTTCGGCTGTCTTTTAATCGTTGTTTTTTACATGATAAATCTTCTTTCAAATGATACCGCCGTTATGACGGCGGCTTGTGCAGGCGAACATGCCATAAACGCATGGACACTTGCTTCTTTGGCAAATGCCGTCTTCATAATTGAAGGCAAAAAGGTAAGATCCGAGGTTTCTGCGCTTACCTTTGGCATCATCATTGTTGATTCTGTCGTTATCTTGTCTAATCCTTTCAATGAATATGCATATTCATGTGTCCCGATGGAAGACGGTCCGTATGTCTTTATCTACTCGGAGCCTAAGCTATTGTTCTATATACATTGTCTGATTTGCATTCTGTTAGTCTGTCTCATGATTGCCGGCATGATCAAAAAAACAATCACAAGTCCACGTCTTTATAAACCGCGATATATAATGATTGCTTTTTCTGTATTCTCGGTTGTATTCTTTTATTTCGCATTCGTGGGGAAGGGATTCCATGTAGATTTTTCCAGATTTGCGTATTGTCTTGTCATAGTAGTGTTTTATTATGCGGCCTTTCTTTATCAGCCTAAGGGCCTGACCCGGAGACTTCAACTCTTTACAAATGATAATCTTACCAACGCGGTGGTGTTCTTTGATTATTACGGCAATCCCATTCGTACGAATGATGCCGCAAGGATTATGTTTGGCGAGGAAGCATTGTCTTCTAAGGACGCCTTTCTGGAAAGCCTTGATTTTGAAATCTATGAAGGTTATTCGACACAAGAAATCGGCGACAAAATATATGAGGTGCTCTATAAGCCGTTTTATGACAATTTCAGTGACTATATTGCCTGCGTTTATATGTTTGACGATGTTACGGAGTCAAGAAAGCAGATAGAAAAGGTCCATAAAGCCTCTGTAAAGGATCCGCTGACGGGGATAAACAACAGAACCGGATTTATCGAAGACGCAAGGACATTTATAGTAAGCCGTGCGGATTGGGATACCGGCTTTGCGATGATGGTTACCGGAATCAACAATTTCAAGGGTATAAACGGTCTCTACGGAACGCGTGCCGGTGATATGGTTTTGAAATATATTGCAAATGCTTTCTATGCATATTCTTTGAAATATCCCATGGTATACGGTAGAACCGGTGACGGAAAGTTTTCGTGTATTATTCCGATTGAATACGTAAATACCATTGTCGATGAGTTGAGCCATATAAAGGTTGAAATTGACGACGGCATTGATGTGCCCGTGGATTTAAGTCACGGCTACGTGATCATGAAGGATGCGTCGCAGCCCGTTGAGTATTACTATGAACTTTCGCTTCTGGCACTTGCAAGGTGCAAGACAGGGGCTATACACGATGTTTTGGAATACTCTCAGAGCATGGCCGATGAGCAGAACAGGAAACAGTTGCTTCTTTCCGAGATGAATGATGCAATTGAAAAAGAAGAGTTCTTTATCGAATTGCAGCCGCAGATTGACCTTGACTCAAATAAAGTAACCGGAGCGGAGGCTCTTGTACGCTGGAATCATCCGATACTGGGACGCATACCTCCCAACGATTTTATTCCGCTTTTTGAGAGCAACGGCTTTATCACAAAGCTTGATACGTGTGTTTGGGATATGGCGGCGAAGACGCTTCGACATCTTACGGATGAGGGAATCTACTTTGGCTCCGTATCGGTAAATGTATCGCAGCGGGATATTATGTCAATTGATGTTGCGGATACACTTGAGAAAATTGTAAGCAAGTACGAAATCGTTCCTTCGAGATTCCATGTCGAGATTACCGAGAGTGACTGTGTAGACAATAAGGAAGCTCTGATACTTACGCTTGAAAGTTTAAGAGAGAAAGGGTTCTTGGTTGAAATAGACGATTTCGGAAGCGGATATTCGTCCTTAAATGCACTTGTACACATTCCTTTCGATGTCATCAAACTTGATATGGGCTTTATGATGCAGGCTGCCGACATTGAAAAAGACAAGGTAATAATGTCCTCCATTACGGAAATGATTCACAAACTTAACGCTAAGGCCATTGTCGAAGGCGTCGAAACAAAGGAAAATCTCGCCAAAGCCAATTACTTTAATTCCGATATGGTCCAGGGTTACTTCTATTCAAAACCGTTGCCGCTAACGGGGTTTGTGGATTATGTGAAGAAGTTTAACTAGGCTACAGAAAGCGTATGTGGTTACACAGTGTTTCTTTATGATATAATCTATCCATGCGCATACGTTTACGAAAAATTATCAGCAACTTAATATTGGTCTATGCTCTTATTATTTTTGCGTCTTTCCTGAATTTCGTATCGTACAGGAGGGCATACGACAAATATTTCAGTATTATTGTTGTTTATGCAATCTATATCGGACTTATCATTTATTGGGGCATCAACGTTTTTAAGCGGATCATGAACAAGCTCATCAGGCGGTATCTGTTGGTGTCGGCTTTTATGCTTATTCTGCTTGTCATTTTGAGGACACTTAAGCTGTACGTGGCAAGAGATGCCCTCACTATAAGGCTGCTTCTTTATTCATACTATATTCCCATGCTTGTAATTGAATACTGTTATTTTATGATTGCGGAAACCATTCATGAAAGGGTAAGAAGAACTGCGAAGGCAAGAGGCATGATGGTGTTTGTGCCGACGCTGTTTTTGCTGATACTTGCTTTGACAAACGAGTTTCACATGTTGATTTACACTATCGACCCTGTTACGGGGAAGACGGTTCCGACATTCGGATACGCTACGATAATTCTCTGGATGGGTATGGTCACCCTTATTTCGACGCTGATACTTCCGCGTAATTCGGAAAAAGGAACCTTTGACAGGAGATTTCTTGCCCCGACATTGGTTTATACGATAAGCGGCATTTATTTTCTGCTTCTTCTTTACAAACAACTGACCGGGAAAAGAATATTTATAGAATTCATCGCGGCTTTCACTCTTTACATCATAGGTTATTTCGAAAGCCTTATTCAGACGGGCATCATACCTTCGAATATGGACTACGGCTGGTGCTTTAGACATTCGTCGATTAAGGCGCAAATTGCGGACAAAGACGGTCACGTTGTCTATAAATCTTTCCGTGCAAGGAATCTGACCGATAAAGAAACAAACGAACTCCTTGAAAATTCCAAAGCCGCAGCAGACGAATATATCGAACTTACGGCGACCGCTATCAGGGGCGGCTACATATTTACAGAGCATAATTATAAAGACATGGCGACATTGTTTAGGAAGCTTACGGATACGCAGGCGTCCATTAAAGATGCAACGGAGTCTTTGCAGGAGGCGATTCGTGCGGAAAAAGAAAGCAGGAGAATTGCGGAGCGGAATCGTCTCTACGGACTTACATTTACGGAAACTTCGAAGGATTTTGACAGACTTGACCGAATCATTGAAGAAATCAGAAATCTAAATGATTCCGATGATTTTTTTTATCCCGTATTAAAGCTTGATATTTGCGGTGTTTATATAAAAAGAAAAAGCAACATGATTTTGCAGCATGAAGGGGGACTTAAGGATTTTTCGGGAGAACTTAAACTCAGCTTTAAGGAAACCTTTGACAACCTTAAAGACGGCGGAATTAAAGCTTCTTTTTACCTTGCAAAAATATCTTTGCTTACCTATGAGGAGGCTTTGCTCATATATAAATGCCTTGAAATGGCACTTGAGAAAATTATTGAATACACCGTAGGGTTGACGGCGATTCTTTCCCATGATGCAGACAACAATACGATAATTTTAAATATCAATGCCCTTCTTTTTAAAACCTTTGCAGACAAGGATATAGACGCACCGGAGGGAGCATCCTGCATGATTGATGCCGCGGGCGATTCGGAACGCGGTATAGAGTTTAAAATCGGGAGGAAACGATATGAAGTATGAGATGGTCATTGTTTTCCTGCTGATTGATGTTGCACTTTTGATGATGGTCTATTCACTTTGGTGGTTTAGGACCAGGAAGTATATTGCTATTTTGTATTTAGCTTTATTGCTGATCTTTCCGCTTTTCGAGTTTATTACCGACTACAAATGCTTAAACGGGGATACGGGATCAAAGCCCGTGATTGCCTGGGGAGAGACGCCTTTTATATTGCATTTGATATATCCGACGGCGCTTTTCTTTTTCTGTATGTTCTTTATCAACAAGGAGCGAAAAAGAAACCTGACTTCCATCAACAGGACTACGATTTATCACGGAATCAATGAAGTGGACGAGGGCTTGATGTTCGGAATGGAAAACGGCGATATAGCTCTTATCAACAGAAAAATGGAAGAACTTTCCGAGAGGATGTTTTCAAAATACCCGCTTAATGCCAACAAGTTTTGGAATTGGATTTTGAATTTTGAAAGCACATACGACTGCAGGCGACTTAAAGATTACAAAAATCCCACGTTTTCTTTTGACAATGGGGAAGTATGGACTTTTGAAAGACGTATCATTGAGGATGAAATGAGGAAGTATTCAGAGATACTTTCAAGGAATGTTACCGATGTGTACAATAGGTATATAAATCTTAATCGAGAGAATGAAAGGTTAAGGCAGCTTGAAAAAGAGCTTTCGGAAAGCCTGAAAAACGTTGCCGAAAAGAACAATCAGGAAGAACTTTTAAGTTATAAAGTACGTGTTCACGATCAGCTCGGGACCGCAATTTTGCAGTCGAGGCTTTATTTAAGAGAATCCCGGTCGTCAAATATAGATATTGAAGAAATCCTTAAAATATGGGAAAATACTTCTAAAGGATTCAGGGAAAACACTCACAAAGAAGAGACTGATTCGGATGCAGATTATCTTAAGGAAGCAATGAATCAGGCTAAGCTGTTTGGCGTTAATTTGGTGATAGCCGGACCTTTTCCGAAAAGCAGTAAGCTTTGTATACGGATCCTTAAAGAAACCATGTACAATTCCGTGCGTCACGGCTACGCTCATGAAATGAAGACAGTTTGTTATCACAGTGACGGTTTCCTGCACATACGTATTGTCGATGACGGAGTTGCAAAGGAGTCAAGCATCACCGAAGGCGGCGGACTTTCTTCCATCAGGGATTACATTGAGAATAACGGGGGAACAATGCGTGTCACGGTAAAGAAGGGCGTAGAGCTCGACTTTGATATCCCGGATGCATTGGCAAAATAGCATGACAAATGTTTTGATTGTGGATGATGCAATCACGATAAGGACCTTGTATAAGGCAACGCTTGATGAAAGCGATGAACATAAGGTTGTAGGGACCCTTGAAAACGCAAACGCGGCCCTTCCTTTCTGCATGAGAAATCCGGTCGACCTGGTACTCATGGATGTATACACAAGGGATAAAGAAAACGGGCTCAAGGCAGCGGGAGAGATAAAAAAAGAGCTTCCGCATATCAAAATTATTATCGCCACGAGCCTTCCGGAATGTTCTTTCATAGAAAAAGCAAGAGAGTGCGGATGCGAGAGCTTTTGGTACAAAGAGCTCGGACATATTGAGTTAATCGAGATAGCGGACCGTACTATGGCGGGCGAATCGGTTTATCCGGATTCTTCACCTGTAGTTTCCGTGGGAAGCGCCAAGAGCATTGAATTTACCACGACGGAGATGAAAGTTTTAAGGGCACTTTGCGACGGTAAGCTCAACAAGGAAATAGCAGATGAGCTTTTTATGAGTGAGAATACCGTAAAGTTTCATATCGCCAATATGCTTCAAAAAGCAGGCTATTCAAATCGTTATCAGCTGGCGATAGATGCGGTTGAGCAAAAGCTGATAGTTCCGGGATTCTAAAGGATTTTCGAAAATTGTTACATTGAAATTTTCCTGCATAGGTAGGTAAAAATATACATAAAAGGAGAATATTATGGGTTTAATCAGAGCAGCATTGGGAGCAGCAGGAGGGGCACTCGCAGATCAGTGGAAAGAGTTTATTTACTGTGAAGCCCTTGACAAGGAAGTGCTTGTAAAGAAAGGCTCCAAGCGCACAAAAGGCAACAACAGGGGAGATGACAATATCATTTCAAACGGTTCCGGTATTGCGGTAGCGGACGGACAGTGTATGATCATCGTAGAGCAGGGCAAGGTAGTGGAAGTCTGTGCGGAACCCGGCGAATTTACATACGATACATCAACCGAGCCTTCGGTATTCGCAGGCAGCCTTGGCGATTCAATCATCGCAACATTTAAGACAATAGGTAAGCGTTTTACTTACGGCGGAGATACAGGTAAGGATCAGAGAGTTTATTATTTCAATACAAAAGAGCTTCTTGACAATAAGTTCGGAACTCCCAATCCCATTCCTTTCAGAGTCGTAGATTCAAAGATAGGTCTTGATATTGACGTATCCTTAAGATGTTCGGGTGTGTATTCATACAAGATTTCCGACCCGCTTCTTTTCTATACAAATGTATGCGGAAATGTTTCACAGGAATACAGACGCAGCGAGCTTGACACAACTCTCAAGACAGAGTTTATCGCAGCACTTCAGCCTGCATTTGCAAAGCTTTCCGACATGGAGCTTCGTCCCAACCAGATCATCGCACACAATACCGAGCTTGCAGATGTAATGCAGTCGGAGCTTTCAAATAAGTGGTCAGGCTTAAGAGGTCTTTCCGTAGTAAGCGTTGCTTTAGGCTCAGTAACTCTTCCCGATGAAGATGCCGAGATGATCAAGAGCGCTCAGAGAGCAGCTATCAACAAGGATGTCAACATGGCAGCCGCAACAATGGTTACCGCTCAGGCAGAGGCTATGAAGACCGCAGCAGGCAATACAAACGGTGCTGCAATGGGCTTCATGGGCATGAACATGGCAGGTCAGGCAGGCGGCTTTAATGCAGCAAACCTCTTTGCTATGGGAGCTAATCAGGCGCAGGCTCAGCCTCAGGCACAGGCAGCAGCAGGATGGACCTGCTCATGCGGAAGCGTAAATCAGGGCAAGTTCTGCGCCAACTGCGGAGCAAAGAAGCCTGCAGGTGCACCTATATACAAGTGCGATAAGTGCGGTTTCACCCCCGCAGATCCCACAAATCCTCCGAAGTTCTGTCCTCAGTGCGGAGATCCTTTCACGGATGCGGATGTACAGTAAATTTATTTGATAATGAACGGTTAATGGGTTGGCTTTATATTAAGACCATACCCCATAACCCCAATGTACCATTCTCAAGCAAGACCCCGAAGGTGTTAGCCTTCGGGGTCTTGTGTATTAGATGAAACATCTAAGTGCAGCACGCGTTAACTATTCGGAAACGTAAGAAGATTATGCTTATTGTATTATTTCAGACGAAAGGATGAATACAAGGTGAATAACGGCGAAACAACCAAGGGTGAAAGTAAAAGTATCATAATTACGGAAAATTCAAAAGCATTTTTCCATAATAACGTAGATTACTGCGTGGGAACCGGGAAAATGGCGCTGGCGCTTTCAGAAGAATATCAGGAGGAACTCCGATTTGTCCAAGAAGAAATCGGGTTTAAACATATCCGCGGACATGGATTATTCTGTGATGAGATGGGAATCTTCCAGACCTACGAGGAAGACGGTAAGGTAAAGGTTGAATATAATTTCACTTACCTTGACAGGGTAATGGATGCATACAGGAAGGTTGGCTTAAGACCTTTTCTTGAACTTGGATTTATGCCTGATAAGATGGCAAGCGGTACACAGACTGTGTTTTATTGGAAAGGAAATGTTACACATCCGAAGGATTATGATCTGTGGTGCGATATGGTAAAGTCTTTACTGCTTCATCTGACAGAGCGGTACGGAGAAGAGGAAGTACTTAAATGGCCGATAGAAGTATGGAACGAGCCTAATTTGTCCGGATTCTGGGAAAACGCGGATATGAAGGAATATCTCAAGCTTTTCCGGAAAACATTTGAGACCATAAAGGCCGTAAATCCTGCATTTAAAGTAGGCGGACCTGCGGTATGCGGCGGAACGGATGAAATTTGGATTAAGGCATTTTTGGACTTTTGTCATGAGCATCAGTTAGCTGTCGACTTTATAACCAGACACCATTATACTATCGAGTCTCCGGATGAAGTCGGACATTATGCTTATTCGGAACTTATAAAAGCAGAGGAAGGCTTTGCCAATTTAAAAACCACCAGGGATATAATTGACAGTTTTCCGGAATATCGGGGCTTGCCGATTCACATAACGGAGTTTAATACTTCCTATACATCCCGCGGAGTCATTCACGATACAAATTTAAATGCCGCTTTTATAGCCGAGCAGCTCTCAAGGCTTGGAGATGTCAATGAATCCTATTCATATTGGACATTCGGCGATGTGTTTGAAGAAATTGGCATTCCTTTTTCACCTTTCCACGGAGGGTTTGGCCTGGTTGCCGCCGGCTGTATTGCAAAGCCAACCTTCTGGACCTTTGCCTTTTATAAAAAGCTTCAGACAAGTGCCACAGACTGCGTATACAAGGATTCCAATATCGTTATTTTAAAGCGTAAAAACGGAGATTACTTGGGTGTGTCCTTTAATATCGCAGATAAAGAAAAAAACCCGGATAATGAAAAAATCGTATTAAATCTGATGCTTCCCGTAATACAGCAGGAATTCTGCCTCATTACAAAGACGGTAGATGAAGAAACCTGCAATCCCTTGAAGATGTGGCATGATTTGGGCGAACCCAAGAGCCTCAGTGAAGAACAGCTTAAGCTGCTTAAAGAATCATCCAGACCTTTTGTAAAGACAGAGCGGAAAGTACAGGAAGGCGGAAATGTAAATATAGAGCTTTTACTGAATGAAAATGCTGTGGTTTATTTTGAGCTGAATGCTTGCGAAGTTAATCCGGATCGCGGATATGACTACGAGAGAGTAGTCAGTTAAAAAGCATAGTTAACAATAGAATTTTATTTCGTTAACAACAAAGTGCTTTTTCCATTCGCTGCAAATCAGAAAAAACTGTGCAGAAATAATTTCCATAAGCTCATTCAATTCTTGAATGGGGATATTACTTCCGTTATTTGCAAGAATACATCCTCCACTTCGGGTAAGCCAAAGCTTCGTTGCATTCGGTGAAGGTTTACCTTTGGAGACATGTATGTGTATTGGTTCATTACCGTCATTTGACCAAAAATAAACTTTGTATCCACTAATTGTAAAGAGACTAGGCAATTTGTACACCTCCGTTTGCAGCGTACTTGTAGAGAAGGTGTGCATTGCTTTTTAGAAATGTTTCAAACATTGAAATTTCGTCGGCTGTGAAGCCATCTTTTAATATCCAATTATACCCCGGTAGTTCACACCTTGCAGAATCAAAGCCATCATCTGTAGGTCGTTCGAAGTGCACTATTATTTTTTCTTGACTGTTTTCATTTATGATTTGCGAATGCGTAATTTCTGTCCCATCCGCAAACGTCATGTATGGATACATCATAGCGTTATCCTCTCTGTGAAAAAATTATGAAATGATTGTATCTTATTTTTTTCATTTTCTCAATCAGCAGATGACTCCTATATAGAAAAAAGCAAGACTCGCTAACAAGTCTTGCTTTTTTTCTATATTCTATTTTTCTTTCGGCATTACAATTGCGATGTGGACATCGTCAAGCTGCTTCTTGTCTACCTCTGAAGGAGAGCCCATCATCAGATCCTGGGCGTTCTTGTTCATGGGGAAGGGGATGATCTCCCTGATGGTCTCATCACCTGTAAGGAGCATTACCATTCTGTCGACGCCGGGTGCGATACCTGCGTGCGGAGGTGCTCCATAGCAGAAAGCGTTGTACATGGCAGGGAACTTTGCCTTCACGTCGTCCTCACCGAGACCGACGATTTCAAAGGCCTTAACCATGATTTCGGGATCGTGGTTTCTGACAGCTCCGGAGGAAAGCTCTACGCCGTTGCATACAAGGTCATACTGGTACGCGTTGATGGTAAGCGGATCTTCTTCGCAAAGAGCCTTCATGCCGCCCTGAGGCATTGAGAAGGGGTTGTGGCAGAATTCGATTTCGCCCGATTCCTCACCGATTTCATACATGGGGAAGTCAACAATCCAGCAGAATTCATATCTTTCCTTGCTGAATACATTGTCACATTCGCATCCGAAGGTCTTGATAACCGCACCCGCGGTCTTTAATGCGGGAAGCTTCTTGCCTGCGGAGACAGCTACGAAATCACCGTTCTTAAGATCCAAAGCTTTGATAACGTCTGATTTTCTATCCTGTAAGAACTTTGCGATTCCGCCGACAAGTTCGCCGTTATCGTCAAGTCTGAACCAGTAAACCTTGTTTGCGGTAGTAACAAAGACTTTATCACAAAGGGCGTCGATTTCTTTACGTGTCTTTGTGAATGCGGGAATCTTAACTGCCTTTATGAGATTGTCATTGAAAGGCTCAAAGCCGCAACCTGAAAGGACATCCGTTACATCAGTAATCTTTAAATCAATTCTTAAATCGGGTTTGTCGGATCCGTAGGTTTCCATCGCATCGTTGTAGGCGATACGTCTGAAAGGAGCCTTTGATGCAATATCGTAGGTACCGTATTTTTCAAAGATAGGAGGGAGCACATCTTCGATTACACTGAAGACATCTTCCTGAGAAGCAAAAGCCATCTCCATATCAAGCTGGTAGAACTCTCCGGGAGAACGGTCCGCACGAGCGTCCTCGTCTCTGAAGCAGGGAGCAATCTGGAAATATCTGTCAAAACCGGAAGTCATGAGCAGCTGCTTAAACTGCTGCGGAGCCTGCGGAAGAGCATAGAACTTTCCGGGATGGTTTCTTGAAGGAACGAGATAGTCTCTTGCACCTTCGGGGCTCGAAGCCGTCAGTATGGGAGTGGTAATCTCAAGGAAGTCGTGTGCCATCATGGCTGCTCTTAAATCGGCAACGATTTTAGAGCGAAGAACGATTTTCTTTTTAACTTCGGGATTTCTCAAGTCTAAGTATCTGTACTTTAAGCGGGTGTTTTCGTCGGCTTCCTTGGAACGGTTGATTTCGAAGGGAAGTTCATTGTAAATGCACTTTCCGAGTACTTCGACCTTACTCGGTACGACTTCGATGTCACCTGTCGGAATCTTTAAGTTCTTACTGGAACGTTCTCTTACCTCACCTTCGACAAGGAGAGTCGATTCGCAGTTGACGCTTAAAAATTTCTCCATCATTTCCTCGGTCTCGGGAACAATCTGGGTGGTGCCGTAGAAATCTCTTAATACGACGAAGCCCAGGTTCTTGCTGACACGGCGGATGTTTTCATACCAGCCGACAAGCGTTACCTTTTTCCCGACATCGCTTAATCTTAATTCATTGCAATTGTGTGTCCTTGACTGTATCATATAGCCTCCAATAGTTTATCGGATTAAAAATCATCACGCCTTATCGTACCTTTTTTGCATCTAAAAATCAACAGTATTTGCCAATTCGAGGAATAATTGATAGTATATTGATGAGTGGCCATTACGAAGGGAGGCAGTATGAAAGACAAACGATTTGCGACATTTTCCATACGTTATTTTTCAGCCGCCTTTTTGATTGGAATTTTCATTTTCCTGCTTTTTACAAAGCTGGTTAAGAACAATTTCGAAGAGAAAATCGAGGATAATATCAATTTTGTCACGGGAAGAATAGAAACTTACGAACAGTTGACGGCAGATAATCAGGCGGCAATTTCCATAGAGTTTCTTTTTGCGGGTTTCCCCCTTGAATCAAACGGCATTATCGTGGTAGCCGATATGAAGAGGGTTGTGGCTTCAAATGAAAATGACTTAATCGGAACGAGCCTTGAAACGTTTCGCAAAAGTTATCAGATTGAGTATGAGATAAATTCAAAGATTCTGAGGGTGAGAACCGGTACAGGCTTGTGCTACGGTGCCGTGTCAAATGTCAGTGAATATACGGTTTACGTTTTTTATCCTTCACGTGAGATTTTAAGCGAAAGAACAGAGACCGTTACCACCTATATATTCGGCGCAATTATTCTTTATCTGGTGTCCGTGATCATCAACAGTTCGACCGAGAAAGCGAACCTGCAGCAGAGCCAGAAAAAGATTCGAATCATTAAATCACTGGGTGTTATTTATTCATATATCTGCATTGTAAATATCAGAAAGCACACCATAGAAATCCTGCGTGCGAAAGGTATTTCCTCGGAAGATCAGAGCAAGCACCCCTTTGATAAAGAAATGCAGCGTCACCAGATTGATACGCTGATAGACCCCGAATACAGTGAAGAGTTTGAAAAGTTTGTTGATTTTGATACGGTTGAGGGAAGATTAAAGGACCAGGTCTGCCTAAGCTTCACGGCAAAGCGCAGGGACGGGGGCTTTTCACTCTTCCTCATCATTCCTCAGAAATACGACGAATCGGGCAGACTTTTAAATGTAATCATCTGCTTGAGAGACGTCACAAAGCAGATGCAACAGGAAGAAAAAACCTTAGACGAGCTTTCAAAGGCCTTGGAGAGCGCCGAGGAAGCGAACAAGGCAAAGACAGTTTTCCTAAGCAATATGTCGCATGACATCAGGACCCCGATGAATGCGATTGTAGGATTTTCTTCGCTTGCGGCCGACAATATCGACGACAGGGAGAAGGTTGTCGATTACCTTGAAAAGATCAAGACTTCAAGCGACCATCTTTTAAGCCTGATAAACGACATCCTGGACATGAGCCGCATCGAGAGCGGAACCGTCAAGGTGGAAAGAAACGAAATCGATATTATTCAAATCGTTGATGATGTATGCAAGATAACGGGTGAAAGCTTCAGGACTAAAGGAATCAACTTAAGAGTCAATACCGAAGGCGTTATTCATAAGGATGCAATAACCGATAAATTAAGATTAGATCAGGTGCTTTTGAATATTGTCGGAAACGCCTGCAAATTTACTCCGGAAGGCGGAGATGTCTCGATAACGGTTACGGAAGGAAACGCCGCAAACAGGGAACATGCCATGTACTGTTTTGTGATAAAAGACAACGGAATCGGCATGTCGGAGGAATATTTAGATCATATATTTGAATCATTTTCAAGAGAAAGAACCGTTACCGAATCGGGAATCGAGGGCTCGGGCCTCGGAATGGCAATCACGAAGAATATCGTCGATTTACTCGGTGGAGACATTAGCGTGTCAAGCGTCAAAGGGAAAGGTACCGAATTTACGGTAAACATTCCGATGCGTCTGTGTATGGATACCGTCGGAACAACGGAACATAAAAGAGGCAGAAAGAAAGCGGTAAATATTAAACGCCATGCGGGAAAGAGAGTGCTTCTTTGCGAGGACAATGAGTTAAACCGCGAGATTGCCGAAGAAATCCTCAAAAAGGCGGGAATAGAGGTGGATTCCGTACCTGACGGAGTCTGTGCCGTAAGCTGCATGGCCGCTGCCCCGGATGACAGATATGATGCAATACTCATGGATATCCAGATGCCGAGAATGAACGGCTATACCGCAACCAGGGAAATCCGCACCTTACCCAGCAACAAAAAGGCCAACATTCCCATCATCGCCATGACAGCCAATGCCTTCGAAGAGGACAGACGCAAGTCCTACGAAGCCGGCATGAACGCCCACATCTCCAAACCCATCGATATAGGGACAATTTTGGATGCATTTGATATGGTGGGGATTTAGGGATGCATTTGAAGTAACTATTTGAAATTCAGAAAAGCTTAAATAGGCAAAAAAAAAGACCTAAGTGTTTTCAATTGTTTGAGCAATCCGTGGTTTGCGCATCCGAAAACACGTGGTCTTTTTATTTGCCTAAAATGGAAATTTACTTAAACTTCACTTCCATATATGCCTTAATAGCTTCAAGACACTTATCATAGCCAAGCTTTGAAGAATCGAGGCAGAGGTCGTAGTTGCGGGCATCTGTCCATTCACGGCCGGTGTGAAGAGCATAGTACTCGGATCTTTCTTTGTCCGTGCGGATGATGTAACGCTCCAATTCCTTGTCCGACATGGATAGCTTCGTGGCTGCCTGCTCTTTTAAGTAGGGCATGGGAGCGTGCACGAAGACGCTGATGAGGTCGTCGCGGTCCTTCAAGATGTAGTCTGCGGCACGTCCGATTATGATGCAGGACTCCTTTTCCGCAAGATCGCGGATGATTTTAGCCTGATAATTGAAAATATTCTCTTCGGAAGTAAACTGTGAGCTTGAGGGAGAAAGAACCTCACCGCCATAGTTTTTCTTTTTAAAGTGCTTAAAGAAGCTCTTGTTCTTTTCGTCGGCCTTGGCAAAGAGATCCATGCTGATGCCGCTTTCCTCGGAAGCCTTGACTATAAGGTCTTTGTCATAGTATTCAACTCCCAAATCTTTTGCGAGCATTTCGCCGATGGTGCGTCCGCCCGAGCCGTACTGACGTGCAATTGTAATAACAAACTTGTTCATGGTTTATTCTCCTAAGTATGCTTTCTTTATTGCATCATTGTTCATAAGATCGCTTGCCTTGCCTTCGAGGACGATTCTGCCCGTCTCGAGTACGTAAGCACGGTCTGCGATTGACAAAGCTTTCTTTGCATTCTGCTCAACGAGGAGGACGGTAGTGCCCTGAGCACTGACTTCCTTGATGATATCAAAGATTTCGTTTACGAAGATGGGAGAGAGGCCCATGGAGGGCTCATCCATCAGTATGATGGAGGGCTTGCTCATTAAAGCTCTGCCCATTGCAAGCATCTGCTGTTCACCGCCCGAAAGAGTACCGGCAAGCTGGTTCTTACGCTCTAAGAGTCTTGGAAAACGCTTGTATACCATTTCAAGGGAATCCTGAATTTCTTTTTTGTCGGAGCGGGTGTAAGCACCCATCTTAAGGTTCTGTAAAACGGTAAGCTCGGCAAAGACACGTCTGCCTTCCGGTACGTGAGCCATGCCCATCGATACGATTTTGTGACCGGGGGTCTTGGTGATGTCCTTTCCTTCAAAGGTAATGGTGCCTTCGGAAGGAGCAATAAGACCGCTCACGGTATGAAGGGTTGTTGTTTTTCCGGCGCCGTTTGCACCGATTAAGGCAATGACTTCGCCCTGATTTACGTCAAAATCAATGCCCTTTATTGCTTCGATAACACCGTAATGTACATGTAAATTTCTTACTTCAAGCATTGCCATGGCTATTCTCCTAAGTACGCTTTAATAACTTCGGGGTTGTTTAATACCTCACTCGTAGGTCCCTCTGCGAGAACGCGTCCGAAATTGAGAACGGTAAGGCGTTCGCAGATGCCCGAAACAAGACGCATATCATGTTCAATAAGAAGTATTGTCATATCAAATTCCTTTCTTACGAAAGAAATCGTATCCATAAGCTCCTGAGTTTCGTTGGGGTTCATGCCTGCGGCGGGCTCGTCAAGGAGCAGGAGCTTCGGTGAAGTTGCAAGGGCTCTTGCAATCTCAAGCTTTCTCTGCTTGCCGTAGGGGAGCTGGGAAGCCTTGTAGGAAGCTTCTTTATCAAGGTCGAATACCTTTAAAAGCTTCATGGCAGCTTCGTCCATTTCTTTTTCCACCTTAAAGTACTTCGGAAGCCTCAAAACAGCCGTGGCTGTTGAGTAGGGGTGGTGGTTGTGGAGACCGACCTTGACGTTGTCAAGAACGGAAAGTTCCTTGAAAAGACGGATGTTCTGGAAGGTTCTTGCGATACCGGCCTTGTTAATCTCAATCGTCGGAAGACCGGTGATGTCGCGGCCGTCAAGGATTATCTTACCCTGGTCGGGTTTGTATACGCCCGTAAGAAGGTTGAATGCCGTTGTTTTTCCGGCGCCGTTGGGGCCGATAAGTCCGTAAAGTGCGCCCTTTTCAATCTGAATGTTAAAATCGTCGACGGCTCTTAATCCGCCGAAGGAAATGGAGAGATCGTTTACTTTGAGCATAGGATTACTTTGCATCGTTTAAGACCTCCTTCTTTTTGAAAACTTTTTTGAACATTTCCGTAAATTTAAGTTTCATGCGCTCCTTGAAATCGCGGGCCTTGGGTGACCAGGTAAAGAGCATTACGGCAATCAGCACGATTGAGTAAATGAGCATACGGTAGGTCGAGAAGCCTCTCAAAGCTTCGGGTAGAATCGTAAGAATCGTGGCTGCGATGATTGAGCCGGGGATTGAACCGATTCCGCCGAGTACCACGTATACCAAGATCATGATTGACTGGTTGTAGCCGAAGTTTGAAGAGGTTGCGGTAACCGTTGAAAGGTTGTGCGCATAAAGAACACCTGCCGCACCTGCAATGGCTGCGGAAACGGAAAAAGCAAGAAGCTTGTATCCGGTAATATTGAGTCCGACGGATTCGGCTGCGATACGGTTATCTCTGATAGCCATAACCGCACGACCCGTACGGGAATTTACGAAGTGATAAATGAGTAAGAGTGCAAGTACAATCAACACAACGCCGATTGTAAAGGTTGCAAGCTGGGGAATCTGGGGAAGTCCCAAAGGACCGTCCAAAATAACCTCCTTTGTAGCCTCATCAACGACCATGTTGTTCTTGTCACCGAAAGCAATATGAAGACCGTTTGCATCCCTGTATATATAAAGAACATTTACGATGCCCTTTATAATCTCACCGAAAGCAAGCGTTACGATTGCAAGGTAGTCGCCG
Organism: bacterium; assembly: GCA_963649755.1. GTDB lineage: Bacteria > Bacillota > Clostridia > Lachnospirales > Lachnospiraceae > UBA1258. The sequence goes on from CAVJJQ010000030.1 coordinate 19,254, forward strand.
CGGAGTCTTAAAACGGGGATACCGATTAAGAAACCGAATATTGCGGCTGCGATGACACCTACAATAAGTGCGCAGATGAACAGCAAAACGTCATTTGAAATGACGGGTTTTAAAAGCTTTGAAGTGATTACTCCGAAGAAAGCTCCGATACACATAAAGCCTGCATGGCCGAGGGAAAGTTCACCGAGGATACCTACGCAGAGGTTTAAGCCAAGAGCAGCGAGAGAGTATACGCAGACGGGAACCAGGATTCCTTCGATAAGGCTTGAAACGGCGCCTGCCGAAATAAGAATCTCCATTATGATATAAGCAAGGATTACGCCCGAAATGGTAAGTATAGGTGCGCGTTTTGCTTTGCTCATCGATTTAAGATCAATAAATTTACGCAATTGTTTCACCTCCTTAAACCTTCTCGTGAATCTTCTTACCCATGATACCCGTAGGCTTGATAAGAAGAATGATAATCAAAACAGCAAAAACAATCGCATCGCTTAACTGCGAGGAAATGTAGGCACGACCGAAGATTTCGATGACACCGAGTAAGATTCCTCCGATAAGTGCTCCGGGAATTGAACCGATTCCTCCGAATACTGCGGCGGTAAATGCCTTGATACCGGGCATTGCGCCTGTGTAAGGAGTTAATGTCGGATATGCGGAACAGAAGAGCACGCCTGCGATTGCGGCAAGACCGGAGCCTATTGCAAAGGTTAAAGAAATCGTTGCATTAACGTTTATACCCATGAGCTGAGCGGCATCCTTGTCCTCGGATACTGCAAGCATTGCCTGGCCTGCCTTGGCGGTCTTAATAAAGATTGAAAGGCCGACCATTATGAGGATACATACGGCTACCGTAACAATGGCGGTTACGGATATTGTAAGCTGTCCGTCTGCAAGCTTTAAAGGCTCGGCTGTTATAATTGATGAAAAAGAAACCGGGTTTGCTCCGAAGATGATGAGAGCAAGGTTCTGAAGGAGATAGCTGACTCCGATTGCGGTAATCAAAACGGCAAGGGAAGTAGCACGCCTTAAGGGCTTGTAGGCAACCTTTTCTATGATAATTCCCAAAAGTGTACAGGAAATAACGGAAACCATTACCGACACGTAAGGGTTAAGACCCAACTGATTCATACATATAAAGGAAATGTAGGAACCGATCATGATTACGTCGCCGTGAGCGAAGTTCAGCATCTTGGCAATTCCGTAAACCATCGTATAGCCTAAGGCAATAATTGCGTAGACACTGCCAAGGCTTATGCCATTAATAAGATATGACAGAAAATCCATAAAAAACTCCTTCTTCAAACTAAAAGTCAAACTATTTTAGCATAGAAAATACATGTATACAAGAAAGAATCCCGACACCTAATTTCCTTCGATATAGGAAATTGCGTAACATTCTCCTATATCGAAAGAAAGACGGACCGAGTTTCCTCAGCCCGTCTTTGGACTTTCAAGTATTAGTCTTCGGGTGTAACGTAAGCACCGTCCTTGATAACTACGGCTGTAGGAGCCTTGGATACGGCACCTGTTGAATCCCAGGTCATTCCCTTACCGGTAAGACCGTCAACAGTGATTTCGGTCATAGCGGGGATTGCAACATCACCGATTTCCTTAGCGGACATCGAAGGTGTGCAGTTTGCTTTTTCAAGTACTGCCTTGATGGTGTAGATTACGTCGTAAGCATCTGCTGCGAACTGGTTAAGGGTATCGCCGTACTGTTCTTTGTACTTGGTAACAAATGAAACGGTTGCATCATCCTTTGCGTCGGATGCGAAAGCGGTAAGAAGATATACGCCCTCTGCAAGTGATACGTCGAAGTTTGTAACACCAAGGATACCGTCCATACCGTCAACACCGAATACGGTTACATCATAGCCCATGGTGTCGATCTCGGTAAGAATTACGGAAGCTTCCTGATAATAATAAGGATAGAAGAGAAGGTCAACACCTGCTGACTGGCACTTCTGAAGCTGAGTCGTGAAGTCTGTGTTGGTATCTGTTGTGAATGCTTCCTCTGCTGCGATGGTTATGCCCTTTTCAGTTGCTTCTGCAACGAAGGTATCGCGGATACCGGTTGAATAAGCATCGTTTGAGCAATAAAGAACGCCGACGGTTGCATCGGGGAAGTGCTCAGCAATGTAGTCTGCGGAAGCAATACCCTGGTTAGGGTCTGTAAAGCAAACCTGGAATACGTTGGGGTTGGTGATTACGCTTGCTGCGGAAGCGGAAGGAGTAATCTCAAGCATTCCGTCCTTGTAAGTCTTGTCTGCAACAGCAAGACAAGGGGTTGTGGTAACTGTACCTGCAAGAATCTGCATGCCCCAGTCCTTAAGTGAATTGTATGCGTTAACCGACTTTTCTGCGTCATGAGCATCGTCCTGAGTGGAGAACTCAATCTGGTAACCGTTGATACCGCCTGCAGCATTGATTTCATCTACTGCAATCTGTGCACCGTTCATGGCTGCGATTCCGTAAATTGCTGCGGAACCGGTTAAAGGTCCGATTGAACCGATCTTAAATGTGTCCGATGTTGTGGAAGTGCCTGAAGAACTTCCGCATCCTGCGAGCATACCTACAGTCATTGAAGCTGCAAGTACAACGCTTACTACCTTTGATAACTTTTTCATAAACTGCCTCCTTGTAAAAAGAACTATCTTGTTTATAGTCACGTATGTTAATACAAAAAAAACACTTTGTCAACGTAAAGTGTTAAAATTTTACAGTATAAAATTGTACAATTTTTTTTGCTTTCAAATCGTGTTAGGAAGCCTAAACTTCGTTT
>CAVJJQ010000030.1:22045-22913 GCA_963649755.1 bacterium
AAACTTATAATCTTTACCATAAATAAAGAAGATTTTGAAATAAAAATTAGGGAAATTTAACTAATTTCGGAGGGAAAATGTATTCATTTCACGCGGCCCTTATTACGATGGCATACCTTGCGGACTTACTGCTTTTGGTACCTATATATACAAGATCCAAGTTTGACGGCTCCAAACGGAAAAAGAAACTTTTATGGAAGGGCGCCTGTGTGGGACTTCCGTTCCTGGTACTCGTAATTGAAACCATACTTGCAGGATTTTCAAAGGAACTGACGGTTTCCAATTATATATTGATACTTGCAATGGCTCTATGCGGACTCGGAGATATTATCCTTGAGATTAGGTTTGTAAGGGGCGGAATACTGTTTTTCTTCGGACATGTGGGATATATAGTTTCGATGATACTGCTGACAGAGAAGATGAATCCTTCGGTCTTTCTGGTGTTTGCGCTTATGATAGCAATCGGGACACTGCTTACCGTTTGGAAGTTAAGTAAAAAATACAGGTTTTATCTAATCATGTACAATATCGCAATCAGCGGAAGCTTTGCTTTTTCTCTTCCCCTGATCATGACGGGAAAGCCCGCACTCGTGCTTCTCGGACTCGGAGCCTGCTTCTTAATGGTTTCCGACTGGCTCCTTGCAAGGAACAAAAAGTACGGAAACACCTTTACCTGGTCGCTTATTTCACTTTTATTTTACTTCGGAGGGCAGGTGCTGATTTCGGCGTATCCGTTTTTGATGTAGCTTGAAAAAAGTTCCGCCTGCACAGTGCGCGTTCGGCGCAGCCGTTCCTCAGGCGGAACGCTTTTTACTATATAGGAAATTGCTCCGCGTGAGAGAGCCAAGTCCCTCTCAGTCACCTACGG
>CAVJJQ010000031.1:0-21471 GCA_963649755.1 bacterium
TGACATAGACAAGATCAGAGGTTTAGGCTTTGGCGCCGATGACTATCTTACCAAGCCTTTCAGCCCGAACGAGCTTGTTGCCAGGGTTAAGGCACATCTTTCGCGTTACGAAAGACTTGTAAATTCAAATGCCAAGCCCGCAAATCAGACAATCGAGGTAAGAGGTCTTAAAATTGACAAGACCGCAAGGCGTGTGTGGGTAAACGGCAAAGAGAAAAAGTTCACCACAAAGGAATTCGATCTCTTAACTTACCTTGCAGAGAATCCCGATCGTGTCTGCTCCAAGGAAGAGCTCTTTAAGGAGGTTTGGGGCATGGAATCCTTCGGCGATGTGGCAACGGTAACCGTTCACATCAAGAAGATACGCGAAAAGATTGAAGACGGCTCCACAAAGCCCGAATATATCGAGACAAAATGGGGCGAAGGCTATCGCTTCATCGTTTAATAAATAAATAAAAAGGAACAACACCGGCATGGAGATTTTGTACGAGGATAATTCAATAATCGTTACGATCAAACCTGCCGGTGTTCCTGTGCAGTCAAAAGATGTTTCGGTAAGAAGCCTTGAACATGAACTTAAGAGTTATCGAAAGTCCAAGGGAGAGCCTGCGGAAATTTACACAGTTCATAGGCTCGATCAGCCGGTGAAGGGGATTTTGGTGTTTGCCAAGACTTCCAAGGCGGCAGCAGTGCTTTCAAAGGAAATTGCAAAGGAAGACTTTTTAAAAAAGTATCATGCCTTGGTGTACAAAGAAAGAAAAGTGCCAAGTTCGGGAAGCTTAAAAGACTTTCTTTTAAAGGACGTAAAGGCAAGTAAGGCTTTGATTGTGGCGCCCTCTACACCCGGTGCAAAAGAAGCTCTTCTTGACTATCATCTCATAGCCGATTACGATAGAAGTGCCTTGTATGAAATCACTCTTCATACGGGAAGATTTCATCAGATAAGGGCACAGATTTCAAATTTCGGTTTTCCGATTGTCGGAGACCTAAAATACGGAAGCCCCGAAAGCATACAATATTCAAAGGACGAGGGCGTTAAGTACATTTGCCTTTGCGCATGCGACTTGACTTTTAAGCATCCCCTGTCCGGAAAATACCTAAATTTCACTATCGAGGACGGTTATGGGAAATAAAAAACAAAAAACCCCTTCCGACAAGAACAGCTATGGCTATTTCCTGGGTTCAATCGGAAACATACTTCTTTGGGTCGTTATTTCGGCCTATTTTGTAATTCTTCCGCTCTACTTAAAAAACGGGTATGAGATGGTCGCAACGAACAAGTATCTTTGCTTTACCATGATATCAAAAATCTCTGCGATAGTGCTCGGTATCTTCGTCGTACTTTACTTTGCGACGTGGGGTATGTACAAAGAAGAGCTTGCGGCATTCAAACCGCTTGCGAAAATCGATATCTCCGTACTTGCATTTATAGTCCTTACATTTGTTTCCTACTTAATATCGACACATAAGGTTGAAGGCGAAAAAGAAGATTTCTGGTTCTTCGAGGGTGCCTTCTACGGAACCAGTGGCTGGTTTATGGGCTTTATGACCTATCTGATATTAGCGGCTCTGTACTTCGTGATATCAAGATTTTTAAGATACAGTGATAAAATTTGGATTCCTGCTCTGGTAACAGCAACTCTTGTATTTGTGCTCGGCATAATAAACGGGTACGGTGCCTATCCAATAGAAATGGCGCTTCAAAGAAGCGGGCTTGTTTCCACAGTCGGAAACATTAACTGGTATGCGGGATTTCAGAGTGTACTTCTTCCGATTTTTTACGGTTTCTACATAATGGCAAAGGAACCGATTAAGAGGTTATTGTTTGCCGTTTTGATACTGACAGCGGATACAGCACTCCTGGTAAACGGCTCCGACAGTATAGTTTTCGGCTTCCTGATTATGAGCCTCGTCTATTTGATATACTCGGTTAAATCAGAGAAAAAACTGATACAATTCCTTGAAGTCACTGTACTTTTCCTGTTTGCAGGATTGATTGTCAGAATACTGGATGCAATCTTTCCCGGGCAAAGGAGTCGTGCATCTGATTTTGCAAATATTTTTACCGAAGGAGCAGCGTCAATTATCCTTTTGATCGCCTTCTGCGGGCTTGTTTTCTTTTCCCGTTACAGAGCACTCAGTAAAAATAAAAAAGAGTACAGTGAAAAAACAGGACTTTTAATAAAGCGTGTTTTGATAATAGCGTCTGTAAGCATTTTGGCATTATTGATAATTTTAATTACGGTTAACACAAAGACAAACGGAGCCCTTCCGTTAATCGGGGATTCTCCCGCATTTATCTTTAACGACGATTGGGGATCTTCAAGAGGTGCCACCTGGTCGCTCGGATTAAAGACTTTTGCGGATTTGCCGTTTATCTCAAAGCTTTTCGGAGCGGGACCCGATTGTTTCTATTTTGCCATGAAAGACGATGCCGAGGCTTTTGCAATCGCAAACGGCATTTTCGGAAGCTCGAGACTTACGAACGCGCACTGCGAAATCATTACCCTCCTTGTAAATGTGGGAATATTGGGAACTCTTTCGTTTTTGGCGATTTGTTATTTCAGCATCAGGGAATTTTTGAAAAGAGCCGATAAAAATCCGCTTATGCTTGCTTTTTCTTTATCCATAGTGCTCTACCTTGCAAATAATGTGTTCAGCTTTGAACAGCTTCTCAATATTCCGTTTCTGTTTTTGGTAATCGCAATCGGGGCTTCGTGCATTGCAAGCGCACAGAGAGGTTTTATTGACAAAGAACCCAAAGAATACTACAATTCAAGGCATTGAGATTACTTAAGTTCGGAGGACTAAATGGCAGATAAGAAGATGGTAGAGGCGATTACCTCTATGGACGAAGATTTTGCACAATGGTATACGGATATCGTTAAGAAAGCCGATTTGTGCGATTATACAAGTGTAAAGGGCTGCATGGTATTTAAGCCGGCAGGATACGCAATCTGGGAGCTTATTCAGAAGCAGATGGATGCCAGATTCAAGGAGACAGGGGTAGAGAATGTTTATCTTCCCATGTTCATTCCCGAAAGCCTTCTTCAGAAAGAGAAGGATCACGTAGAGGGCTTTGCGCCCGAAGTTGCCTGGGTCACCCAGGGCGGTCTTCAGCCTCTTCAGGAGAGGATGTGCGTACGTCCTACCTCCGAAACCTTATTCTGCGATTATTTCAAGAGTGAAGTTCACTCATACAGAGACCTTCCCAAGATTTACAACCAGTGGTGTTCGGTTGTCCGTTGGGAAAAAGAAACCCGTCCTTTCCTGCGTTCACGTGAGTTCTTGTGGCAGGAAGGCCATACGGTTCACGCTACCGCCGAGGAAGCTAAGGCGCGCACCATTCAGATGCTTGACGTTTACGCTTCTTTCTGCGAGGAAGTACTTGCAATGCCTGTCATAAAGGGCCGCAAGACGGATAAAGAAAAATTCGCGGGCGCAGAAGCTACCTATACAATTGAAGCTTTGATGCATGACGGAAAGGCACTTCAGTCCGGTACCAGCCACAACTTCGGCGACGGATTCACAAAGGCCTTCGACATCACCTTCACGGACAAGGACAACACCTTAAAGCATCCTTTCCAGACCTCATGGGGTTCGACCACCCGTCTTATCGGAGCAATCATAATGGTACACGGCGACAATTCCGGACTCAAGCTTCCGCCTCTTGTGGCCCCTACTCAGGTCATGATTATTCCCATCAAGCAGAAGGCTGAGGGAGTTCTTGATAAAGCATATGAAATCGCAAACGAGCTTAAAGAAAAGGGCTTCAGGGTAAAGGTTGACGATTCCGACAAGAGCCCCGGATTCAAGTTTGCCGAGACCGAGATGAGAGGCGTTCCTTTCAGAGTGGAAATCGGACCCAAGGATATCGAGGAAGGCAAGTGCATCATCGCAAGACGTGATAACGGCGAAAAGTTTGAATGCGCCATCTCTGAGATTTCAAAGAAGATTGAAGAGCTTATTCCCGTTGTTCAGAAGGATATGTACGAGGCTGCAAAGGCAAGAAGAGATTCTCAGACCTATACTGCAAAGGATTGGGATGAATTCAAGGGAATCTTTGACAAGACGACAGGTTTCGTAAAGGCTATGTGGTGTGGGGACCAGGCTTGCGAAGATCGTATCAAGGAAGAACTTGCTGTAACAAGCAGATGCATGCCCTTTAATCAGGAGCATATATCGGATAAATGTGTATGCTGTGGAAAACCGGCTGCAAAGATGGTTTATTGGGGCAGAGCATACTAAAGGAGAAAGAAAAAATGAACGTATTGGTTATCAATTGCGGAAGTTCCTCTTTGAAGTATCAGTTTATCAACTCAGATACAGAAGAGGTAATGGCAAAAGGTTTATGTGAGCGTATCGGTATCGACGGAAGCCAGATTACCTATCAGCCCAAGGGAGGAGACAAGGATATCACCGTTACTCCCATGCCCGACCACACAAAGGCAGTACAGCTTGTAATTGAGAAGCTTACCGATTCCAAAATCGGTGTTGTAAAATCACTTGACGAGATAGACGCCGTAGGACACAGAATTGTACACGGCGGTGAGAAGTTTGCTTCTTCAGTTGTGATTGACGATGAGGTAATAAAGGCAATTACGGAATGTAACGATCTTGCCCCTCTTCACAATCCCGCAAACCTTATAGGTATTGATGCCGTAACACGTCTTATGCCCAATGTCCCTCAGGTTGCTGTATTTGATACTGCTTTCCATCAGACTATGCCCGAAAAGGCATATCTTTACGGACTTCCTTATGAGTATTATGAGGATTTGAAGGTTCGCCGTTACGGATTCCACGGAACCAGCCATGACTTCGTTTCAAACGAGGCAGCAAAGTTCCTCGGCAAAGACAGAAAAGATTTAAAGATCATCGTTTGCCACTTGGGAAACGGTGCTTCCATATCCGCAGTAAAGAACGGAAAGAGCGTGGACACCTCAATGGGACTTACTCCTCTTGAAGGGCTTATCATGGGTACGAGGTCCGGAGATCTTGATCCCGCTATCGTTACCTTCCTCGCAGGAAAGCTTCATATAAGTGCAGACGAAGTTGTCACGATTTTGAATAAGAAGTCGGGTGTTCTCGGCTTATCCGGAATTTCAAGTGATTTCAGAGATCTTGAAAAAGCATACAATGAAGGCAATGAGCGTGCCAAGATTACACTTGAGACTTACTGCTATCATGTGGCAAAGTACATCGGCTCTTATGTAGCAGCCATGAACGGTGTTGATGTAATCGCATATACGGCAGGTGTCGGTGAAAATACCGGTTTTATTCGCAGTATGGTAGGCGAATACCTTACCTATCTCGGAACCGAAATCGATCCTGAGAAGAACAAGCTCAGGGGCGAAACTATGGTAATCTCCAAGCCCGGTTCAAAGGTTGTCACGATGGTGGTTCCCACAAACGAAGAGCTTGCAATTTGCCGCGAGACCGTAAGACTTACCAAATAGTTAAGGTTAGTAACAAATATGTGTTATAATCATGGGGATTCCGAAAGGAGTCCTCATTTTGCTATATAGGAAATTGCAATGCAACTTCCTATATAGCAAATTGGGCACTGCGTGCCAATGATGCGCACTCGCGCAAGGGGTAATTGTCGCTAAAGCGACAGCGCCAGACGCAAGCGTTTCGCAAGCGAAACGCCATCTAATTTGCTATATAGGAAAGAAACAATTTATGTATATTGAACTACCTAAAAACGTCCATAAAATCATAGAGATTTTAGAACAGGCAGGTTTTGAAGCCTATGCCGTCGGTGGCTGCGTAAGAGATTCGGTACTTAACCGCAAACCAAACGACTGGGATATCACAACCTCCGCAAAGCCCGAAGAGATAAAGAAAGTCTTTAAACGTACTTTCGACACGGGTATAAAGCACGGAACGGTATCGGTGCTTTTCGGAAATGATATCTATGAAGTCACAACATACCGGATAGACGGAGAGTATGAGGATTCAAGACACCCAAAGGATGTAACCTTCACTTCCGACCTAAAGGAAGACCTCCTTCGCAGGGATTTTACCATAAATGCCATGGCCTACAATCCCGAAAAGGGACTTGTTGACATGTACGGCGGGATGGAAGACATTGAGAAAAAGGTCATACGCTGCGTAGGAAATCCGCATGAACGTTTCTCGGAAGATGCACTCAGAATCTTAAGGGCAGTCAGATTCGCGGCGCAGCTTGATTACACTATAGATAAAGAAACACAAGATGCAATCAAAGAACTTGCTCCGACACTTTCAAAAATCAGTGCGGAGAGGATTCAGGTTGAGCTTACAAAGATATTGCTAAGCGACCATCCGGAATACTTAAGACTTGCTTATGAGCTTAAAATCACAAAAGTGATTCTTCCCGAATTTGATGACTGCATGGCATGTGAGCAGCACAATCCTCATCATTTTCTTTCTGTAGGCGAGCATACTCTAATGGTGATGCAGAATGTTAAGCCCGACAAGGACTTACGTTTCGCCGCACTTTTCCATGATTTCGGAAAGGTACGTACCAAGACTACCGACAAGCTTGGCATAGACCATTTCAAGGGTCATCCATTGGAAAGCGAAAAGATTGCAAGGGAGATTTTCAAGAGACTTAAGTTTGACAATGACACGACGAGAAAGGTATGCCTGCTCGTAAAGTACCATGACTGGATGATAGGTGCGAGCCCGAAGAATATAAGACGCCTCATAAATCAGATAGGCGAGGAGTGCTTCCCCGAAATGTTTGATTTAAATAAGGCTGACCTCATAGCTCAGAGCCGGACCTTTAAGGCAAAGGAGAAACGGGAACTCTTCGAACACTTCGAAGCCGCTTACAAATCCGTAATGGACAAAAAAGAATGTGTTTCCTTAAAAACACTTAAGGTAAACGGAAGCGACGTTATCAGGGAATGCGGGGCGGAAGGATCGGAAGTCGGCGTGATTTTAAAGGAACTTTTGAATATTGTACTTGACGATCCTGCAAAGAATGACAGAGAGTATCTTTTAAATTACCTCAGGGAAAAGAAGAAAATTGATTAAGAAACCAAGGCTTTTTATATTCAGTTTAATAATGATTTTTCTGCTTGCAGGCTGCGGTGGAGCGGAAGTTACCGTTACGTCTTCAACCGACAAGGTCTATACGGCAGCGCGTCCCGGCGAGTACGATTCCAGGGACACAGCGATTATTACCAAGGTAAGCGAGTCAAAAGAAACCATTTCTTTTTACAATTACGACCTTGAAAAGAGCTATACCTTGAGCTACGATTCCGTCACCAAGTTTACGGACAAGTACGGAGTTGCCAAAACTGCGGGGCAGTTTGAAGCGGGAGATATTGTCGAAATCCTGTTTTTAAAAAGCGGAAAGCTGCTTACGAATATGAATGACAGCGCTTCGGCGTTTGAGGTATCCGACATTACGGGATTTTCAATCGATGCTTCGGCAAAGGTTTTTAAATACAAGACCGACACCTACAAGGTTACCGAGGGGACGATTCTGTTAAGCGACGGCAAAGAGCTGACGCTTGCGGACCTTGACCCGGTTGACACTCTCAGCATATCGGGGCTTGACGATACGATTTACTGCGTGAGGGTTACGCATGGGCATGGGACTTTGAAGGTAACCGGGCAGGACAGACTAATTGACGGTTCGATTGAGCTTAACGGCAAGGACATAGTCAATATAACCCGCGATTTAACGCTCACTCTTCCGGTCGGTGACTATGAAGCCACGATTAAAAAGGGCAACACGACCGTAAACAGGAGTTTTTCCGTTACGGAAGGAGCTACGACGAAGCTTGATTTAAGCGATGTTGAGCTTGAAGAGGATAAAGAAGGAAACGTTTATTTTGACACGACACCCGAAGATGCGAGCGTCTATATAGACGGGCGGCTTATAGACCAGTCAAAGCTTCAAAGTTTAAACTACGGACTTCATGAGCTGACGGCATCTGCGGACGGTTACGAAACCCTTACAAGGTATTTTAATGTGGGCGAACCTTCGTCAACTCTTTCCGTTGAGCTTACCGAGGAAACAAAGACCGAAGAAGAAACCACTGAGGAAGAAACCGACTCCTCAAATACGGAAGGGTATTATCTGTATATTACCGCTCCGACCGGGGCAGAGGTGACGCTTGACGGAAATTACATAGGAATCGTGCCGGTTTCGGTCAGTAAGACTGCCGGTTCACATACGATTACGCTCAGGAAAAACGGCTGCGTTTCACGTTCATATACCATACTTTTGGAGAACACGGCAAAGGATGCATATTACTCTTTTGAAGAATTGGAAGAATCTTCGGACGTAAGCAGCGGAGAATGACTTAAAAAGCCTTTAAATAGGCGATTTTCGCCTTGACATAGGCTAAAAAAACGATATAATTTAAATGTGCGTTTTGAAAAGCATAAACGCAGTAATAACTCATGAATAAACAGGAGGAGTTCTCAATGAACAAGACAGAATTAGTTGCAGCTATGGCTGATCAGGCAGGATTATCAAAGAAGGATGCTGAAAAGGCACTTAAGGCTTTTACAGATGTAGTTAGCGAAGAGTTAAAGAAGGGTGAGAAGGTTCAGTTAGTTGGCTTCGGTACTTTCGGAGTTTCTGAAAGAGCAGCAAGAGAAGGCAGAAATCCCCAGACAGGTGCTAAGATGACAATCGCAGCTTCCAAGGCTCCTAAGTTCAGCGCCGGCCAGGCATTAAAGGATTTAGTTAACGCTTAATTTAATTAAAGAATGTTAGGGCCTGCAGACAAATCTGCAGGCTTTTTCCATATTTCGGATTGGGAACAGACTATGAGATTAGATAAGTATTTAAAGGTATCGCGCCTTATTAAGCGAAGAACCGTGGCCAACGAAGCCTGCGACAACGGGCGTGTTATGTTAAATGACAAGGTTGCGAAGGCTTCCTCGGAGGTCAAGGTCGGCGATATTATCACAATTTCTTTCGGAAACAAGGAGACCAAGGCAGAGGTTCTTTCTATAGCGGAGACTGTTAAAAAGGACGAAGCCAAGGAACTTTTTAAGTATCTGTAGAAGACTTTTTAACAGAGGTGTTCTATAATGAGCTAAAGAGGTGAACTTGATGTCAAAGACAAGGACAATCAGAAGAGAGCCGTCGCGTGTTTCAAAGAACGTCGGCAGTATAGTTTTAATAACTATCGTGCTCGTGATGATAGCTGTCATTATTTCGGTCAAGAACCGTGAGCTTACCGAGAAGAAGACCGCCTATGAGAAAGAGGAAGCCTACCTCATCGAACAGATAGAAAAAGAAAACGCCCGCACCGAAGAAATCGAGGAATATCGCAAATATACCAAGACAAAGCAGTATATTGAGGATATGGCAAGGGAAAAGCTTGGTCTTGTAAAAAAAGACGAAATTATTTTTGAAGCAGATGACTGACACCTTCCGTGATAAACGGAAGGTGCTTTAGATTAAACATAAAGTGTTATGGACGAATTTGTAAGAAAGGTTAAGAGTTACATATCCGAAAATGCCTTGGCAGATAAGGGCGACAAGATTGTAATCGGGGTCTCGGGAGGCGCCGATTCGGTTGCGTTGCTTTATAGCCTTTTTGACTTATGTAAGGATCTTGACCTAAAGCTTTACACAGTTCATATAAATCACGGACTGAGAAGCGAAGCAAAGGCGGAAGCCGAGTACGTAAGAACTCTTTCCGAGGAGTTAGGCATTCCTTTCTTTTTGTATGAAGAGGATGTAGAGTCCATAGCCAAAGAACTTTCCATTGGAACGGAAGAGGCAGGGCGCAAGATCCGTTACGAGCGTTTCTACGAGGTATTAAAGAAAACGGGCGCATCTAAAATAGCCGTTGCACACAATAAAAACGACCTCTGCGAAACCATGCTTTTTAATCTCTTCAGGGGAACCGGAATCAAAGGCCTATCTTCAATTCCACCCAAAAGGGGAGAGGTAATCAGGCCGCTTCTTTGCGTCGAAAGAAGCGAGATTGAAGAGTTTCTGAATGAACGTAAGGTTTCTTTTTGCATTGATGCATCAAACCTTACAAACGATTATTCCAGGAACCGGATCAGAAATGTAATCATACCCGCGATTAAGGAAAATGCCGCAAACGAGGCCGTGAGCCACATGGCAGAATGCGCAAAGCAGCTAAGGGAACTGTATGCATATTTCGATGATCTTGCCGACAGAAAGTTTGCGGAATGCCTTCGTTCAAAATCGGAAACAGCGGTTTCTCTTGATAAAAACCTTTTGACCGGTTGCGATTCCTATATGCAAAAGCTTCTTGTTAAAAAGATGATAGATGTGCTGGTTCCGTCAAACAAAGATATCACGCATACGCATCTTGAAGAGGTTTGCTCTCTTTTAAAAAAGCCCGGCAGCAAAAGGGCAAATCTTCCATACGGGATTATGGCAATTTCCAATTACGAAACCCTTACGCTTACAAAGGAACTTCCTAAAGAAGCTGAAATCCCGGATGTAAGGTTTGAGATTTTTGACAATTTTGAAGGCTTTGATTACGGGGATAAAAAGTATACGAAATGCTTTGATTATGATAAAATAGGGAATGTTCCTTTTGTAAGATTCAGGGAAAGCAAGGATTTCATAGTCATCAATAAAGAGGGAAACAAAAAGCGCTTAAAGGACTTTATGATTAATGAAAAAATCCCGGCGGCGTTAAGAGATACGACACCCCTTTTGGTTAAGGGCAATGATGTATTATGGGTCATAGGCTATCGCATGAGCGAATCTTACAAGGTATCAAAGGACACAAAGAAGATTTTAAGGGCAACTCTTTTTAAGGAGGATTAAAATGTTAGACCATACTGTTAGGGTACTGTTGTCGGAGGAAGAGGTTGACAGACGTATTCAGGAAATCGGCGATCAGATTACCAGAGATTATGCAGGCAAGACAGTTCACCTTGTGTGCGTGCTTAAGGGCGGAAGTTTCTTTATGTGCGAGCTTGCAAAGCGCATTAAACTGAATGTTTCCATAGATTTCATGTGCGTGTCGAGCTATGGCGGAGACACCAAATCAAGCGGCATCGTCAAGATCGTGAAGGACCTTGACGAATCGATTGCCGGTAAGGATGTCATAGTCGTTGAGGATATAATCGATTCGGGAAGAACGCTCAGCTACCTGTTGGAAATGCTCAGAGACAGGAAGCCTGCAAGCCTCAAACTTTGTACGCTTCTTGACAAGCCTGACAGACGTGTCGTAGACGTAAACGTTGACTATACCTGCTTTAAGGTACCGGATGTCTTCGTGGTAGGCTACGGACTTGACTATGATCAGATATACAGAAACCTTCCTTATATCGGAGAGGTTGTATTTTCGGATAAAGAAGGAAAGTAAGGGGAATTGATTTAATGAAACAATCGCACGGGTATCGCATATATTTCGGACTGATGATTGCATTGCTTGCAATTGCAATACTGTTATCTTATACACAGCAGTCCGGAGACTTTTATACAAAGGACAGTCTCTTTCAGGCAATTGAAGCAGGCACAGTCGAGGAAGTTGTCATAAATCCCAATGCCGGAAATGCTACGGGAACCCTTGATATCCTCTTTAAGGACGGATCTTCGAAGATTCTTTACGTACTTGATACGGAAGAAATCGCCGCAGAGCTTGAAGAAACAGACGTAGAGCTTTACGTTGAAGACATTCCGAGGGAGAACTGGTTCTTATCCTATGTGCTGCCTGTTTTGGTCGTACTGATAATCGGCGTTTTCCTTTTTGTAATCATCAATTCCAGAAGCATGGGCGCAGGACAGAATACCAAGATGATGAATTTCGGTAAGTCCAGAGCCCGTATGTATCAGGGAGATGACAATACCATCAGGCTGAAAGACGTTGCAGGCCTTAAAGAGGAAAAAGAAGAGCTTGATGAAATCGTTCAGTTTTTGAAGAATCCCGAAAAGTTTATCAAGGTCGGTGCACGTATTCCGAAGGGTGTGCTCTTAGAGGGACCTCCCGGAACCGGTAAGACTCTCCTTGCAAAGGCTATTGCCGGCGAAGCGGAAGTTCCGTTCTTTTCTATTTCGGGTTCCGACTTCGTGGAAATGTTCGTAGGTGTCGGTGCATCCAGAGTAAGGGATCTCTTTGCCGATGCAAAGAAATATGCACCTTGTATTGTATTTATCGATGAAATAGATGCCGTTGCAAGACGCCGCGGTACCGGTATGGGCGGCGGCCACGATGAAAGAGAGCAAACCTTAAATCAGCTCCTCGTTGAGATGGACGGTTTCAAGGAAAATTCCGGAATCATCGTGCTTGCGGCAACAAACCGTGTGGATATCCTTGACCCCGCAATTTTAAGACCAGGTCGTTTTGACAGGAAGATTGTGGTAGGAGCTCCGGACGTATTGGGACGTGAGGAAATCCTTACGGTTCATGCAAAGAATAAGCCTTTAGGCGACGATGTCGATTTAAAGAATATTGCTCAGACTACGGCAGGCTTTACGGGTGCCGATCTTGAGAACCTTTTAAATGAATCTGCAATTGCGGCAGCGAAAGACAACAGAGAGTTTATTTCTCAAAACGATATCAAGAAATCCTTTGTAAAGGTCGGTATCGGCGTAGAGAAGAAGAGCAAGATTATTTCGGACAACGACAAGAAGATTACGGCATATCATGAAGCCGGACATGCTATCTTGTTCCACGTGCTTCCTCATACCGATCCTGTTTATTCGGTATCGATTATTCCGACAGGCCCCGGCGCCGCAGGTTATACGATGCCTCTTCCCGAAAAGGATGAGATGTTCATGACCAAGACCCGTATGCTTGAGGAGATAATGGTTTCCCTGGGCGGACGTATTGCCGAGGATTTGATCTTCCATGACATCACAACAGGCGCTTCGAGCGATATCAAGAAGGCCACAAAGGTTGCAAGACGTATGGTCACCAGATACGGAATGAGTGAGAATATCGGTGTCATCTGCTACGAAGATGACGACGAGGACGAGGTATTCATAGGACGTGACCTTGCTCATGCAAAAAATCATTCGGAAGCGGTATCCGGAGAAATTGATAAGGAAGTTAAGTCAATCATTGACGACTGCTATAAAAAGGCCGAGGAAATCATCAAGCAGCATATGGATGTGCTTCATTCCTGTGCGGCCCTTCTTCTGGAAAAAGAAAAAATCAACAGAGAAGAGTTTGAAGCTTTGTTCAATTAATACAAAAAGCATTTGTGCATTTTTCACAAAAACGAACAGTCATTTTTGTAAAGTTTGTGAATCCTGAGTATTTCGTTTTTTGAGGACCTCAAGTATTATACTACTTGTAACCCCCCAATACATTATATAGTTTTTTGCTATACCCCATAAGAAGAAATACCTTCTCAGAAACAGGCAGTAGATGATTCTACTGCCTGTTTCATTGTTACAAAAAGAAACTGATGGTATACTTAGGTTAATTCGATTTTAGTAAGATTTCATCAGATTTAAGCTGTATAAATAAAGAGTAGAGATTATGGAACTTGGATACAACAACAAACCGGACAACGACAGACATTATATAGCGTTTATGAGACCGCTTTTCAATAAAGAGGCGGTATTTTCGGATACGACGGCGAACTTCGTAACGCCGGAAGAACCGAATGCCTACGAGGAAGTGGAAATTACCATAAGGATAGCAAAAGACAATGCCGATGCGATAGTGCTCGTGACTGATGGACAGGAACACCCGATGGAGTTAAAAAAGAGTGAAGGGCTCTTTGATTTCTATTCCTGTCATGTTTCAATTTCGGATACGGAATTTAACTACTATTTCAAAATCGCATACGGAATTTATTGGTTTATATACGATCAGTCGGGACTTAAGACAGGTACCGACAATCTTTTGCAATTTTCGATTATCCCCGGATTTCATACTCCAAACTGGGCCAAGGGCGCGGTTATGTATCAGATTTACACGGACAGATTCTGTAACGGGGATCCCACAAACGATGTGGAGGACAGGGAATATTATTACATAGGCGGACACTCGCGTGCCATAAAAGACTGGGATAAAGAACCTGATTCGGACGGAGCTCAGTCTACAAGGGATTTTTACGGAGGAGACCTTCAGGGAGTTATCAATAAGCTTGATTATCTTGTCTCCCTCGGAATAGATGCCATCTATTTCAATCCGCTTTTTGTTTCTCCTTCCAATCACAAATACGACAGTCAGGACTATGAGCATATCGATCCGCACTTCGGAAAGATAGTTGAGGACGGCGGAGAGTGCCTCGCAGAGGGCGATACGGACAATAAGAATGCATCAAAGTACAAGAGCCGCGTGTGCTCTTTAAAGAATCTCGAGGCATCGGATGAACTTTTCTGTGAGCTCGTAAGGCTTGCACACGAAAGAGGTATACGTGTAATCTTAGACGGCGTGTTCAATCACTGCGGTTCGTTTAACAAATGGCTTGACAGAGAGCGTATTTACGAAGGAAGCGTTGACTTTGCGGAGGGTGCCTTTGTGTCCAAAGAAAGCCCCTATGTGGACTACTTTGATTTCAAGAACCCGGACGGATGGCCTTACAACACGAGCTACGACGGCTGGTGGGGACATGATACGCTTCCGAAGCTCAATTACGAAGCAAGCCCTTCTTTGTACGACAAGATCATCGAAATCGCAAAGAAATGGGTGACTCCGCCCTTTAATGCAGACGGGTGGCGTTTGGACGTTGCGGCGGATTTGGGGCATTCACCCGAGTTTAACCATGAATTTTTCAAGCGCTTCAGAAAGGCGGTAAAGGAAGTTAATCCCGACGCAATCATACTTGCCGAGCATTACGGTGATCCTAAGTCCTGGCTCAACGGGACCGAGTGGGACTCCGTCATGAACTACGATGCCTTCATGGAACCTGTGACCTGGTTCTTAACCGGCATGGAGAAGCACAGCGACGACTTTAGGTGGGACTTACTCGGAAATTCCGACGCATTCTTTAACTCGATGACCTATGCCGGCAGCAGGCTTTCCACTTGTTCAAAGCTCGTGTCCATGAATGAACTTTCAAACCACGATCATTCGAGATTTTTAACTCGTACCAACGGTAAGGTCGGAAGGACGAACACATTAGGCAGCGCTCAGGCAGACAGAGATGTGGACAAGTCGGTCATGCGGCTTGCGGTTTTGATGCAGATGACCTGGATGGGGGCTCCGACCATATACTACGGAGATGAGGCGGGACAGACCGGATTTACCGACCCCGACAGCAGGCGCACCTACCCTTGGGGAAGGGAAGACGTCGAGCTAATTAACTTCCACAAGGAAATGATTCGTATACATAAAGAAAATTCGGTCCTTACGTACGGTTCCACAAAGGCACTTCTGCGTGAGAGACATGTGCTTTCCTATGCAAGATTTGATTCCGAAACGGCAATGATAGTTTTGGTAAACAGAGACGACGTTGACAGAAACGTGCGTGTTCCGGCCTGGGAAGTAAGCCCCACGGGCTCTGTCAGATATACAACGCTTATGTATACGGACAGAGACAGGTTTGACACTTCGGAAAAAGAAATCACGGGTGAGAATGGTTTTCTTTCTCTGACGCTTCCCGCAAAGGCAGGCATGGTAATCAGGATAAACAAGATATAAGAGGTATGGGATGCTCTATCAGATTCACAACGGAGCCGTTATGTACGGCGCCGACACGATACTTAGAGATATAAATTTTGAGGTAAGAAACAACAGGGAAAAAATCGCCGTTGTCGGAAGAAACGGTTCGGGCAAGACGACCCTTTTAAAGCTGATACTCGGGGAGATAGACCTCGTAAAAAGGGATTCGGACGAGGACATTTACATCGCAAGGACGGGCGACCCGAAGATCGGCTACTTAAAGCAGATGACCTTCGACGATGAAAGTCTGACACTTGAAGAAGAGGTTAAGAAGGTTTTTAAGCCCATAAAGGATATTGAACGGTCCATGGAGGAAATGGTCGTTAAAATGGAAACGGACCATTCCCCGGAGCTCGTCGAACGCTACACCAAGCTTCAGGAGCAGTTTAATTATATCGGCGGTTATTATTACGAAAAGGAATACGAAGTCGTACTTAAGAAGTTCGGCTTTACAAATGACGACAAGAAAAAGCCGCTAAGCGAATTTTCCGGCGGTCAGCTTACGAAGATTGCCTTTGTAAAGCTTCTTTTGGAGAAGCCCGACATCCTTCTTTTGGATGAGCCTACCAACCACCTTGACATCGAGACAGTCGAGTGGCTTGAAGGGTATTTAAAGGACTATCCGAGAGCAGTTGTATTGGTGTCCCACGACAGAATGTTCCTTGACAATATCGTCGATGTCGTCTATGAAATCGAATACGGAAAAATAAAACGTTACTCCGGAAACTACACAAAGTTTATGGAGCTCAAAAGAGCCGCATACGAGAAGCAAAAGAAGGACTACGAGGCACAGCAGCAGGAGATCAAGCGTCTTGAAACCATTATCGAAAGGTTTAAAAATACCCCCACCAAGGTTGCAATGACCCGCTCGAAGCTTAAAGCTATCGAACACATGGAGAAAATTGACTGCCCCGACAGGTATGACACAAAGTCATTCCATGCATCCTTCGTACCGAAGCGCGAAACCGGCAAGGATGTTCTTTTTGCAGACAAGCTCGGAATCGGATATACGGATTTACTGGAAACCGTTTCACTCGATATGAAAAAGGGCGAGAAAATCGGCATAATCGGCGGAAACGGAATAGGTAAGTCTACATTTTTAAAGACGATTATCGGGGAGATTAACCCGCTTTCCGGCGAATATAAATTCGGTGTCAACGTCGACATCGGCTATTACGATCAGCAGATGGCGCGTTACAGCTCGGAGAAGACCGTGCTTGACGATTATTGGGACGAATTTCCGAGACTTACGGAAACGGAAGCAAGAAACGACCTCGGTGCTTTTCTTTTTACCGGAGAGGACGTATTCAAGCAGGTAAATATGCTATCGGGTGGTGAGCGCGTGAGGCTTGCTCTTTGCAAGATTTTCAAGACCGGTCCGAATTTCCTGATCCTGGACGAGCCTACCAACCATATGGATATCGTTGGCAAGGAAACGCTTGAGAGTATGTTAAAGGACTTTGACGGCTCCGTTATTTTTGTTTCTCATGACCGTTATTTCGTGAAAAGCGTCGCAACACGTGTGCTCGAATTCACAAAATCCGGGGTGAACAATTTTGCCTTCGGTTACGAAGAGTACGAGGAGAAAAAGAAAAAAGAACGCGACGCCGAAGGTTTAAACTTTACAGGGGATACGGTAAAGGGTGAGCCTATAAAGGCAAGTGTGCCGAAGCAGAATATTTCAAACAATCCGGGGAAGGAACGGGCAAAGATTCAAAAAAGAATCGAAAAGCTCGAAGCCGAAATAGCTGCGAAGGAAGCTTTGGTTGAAAGCAAAAAGCTTGAACTTCAGAATCCGGAATATGCGTCAAATTATGGGAAGCTTACGGAAATACAGGGTGAGATTGACACAGCCGAAGAAGAGATTTTAGAGCTGATGGACGAGTGGTCCAAAGAGGATAAAGCCCTTTCTGAAATTTGTTGACAAATGTATTTCGGTGTTGTAGAATTTGCTTTGTTTGAATTAAACAAAGCATATGCGGGTGTAGTTCAATGGTAGAACACCAGCCTTCCAAGCTGGATACGTGGGTTCGATTCCCATCACCCGCTCTAATGAGACCGATACGTTTGTATCGGTCTTTTTACTATATAGGAAATTGCTCCGCAATCCGGTATCATATTCAGTCATATTACAGGGAGAGACAATGGAAAAAGCCTACAAACTTGAATTCGCGGCCCTCCAGGGCGGAAGTCTTTACAATACTTCCTGCGGCTGTTCAAAGACCGAGCCGCTTCACAGCTTTGGACCCGCGGTAAAGCCGTTTTATCTGATTCACTATGTGCTTGACGGTAAAGGAACCTTTACCTATGGCGAAAAAGAATATCATCTCGGAGCAGGGTATGGCTTTTTAATTACTCCGGATGAGCTTGCTTTTTATCAGGCGGACGAGAAAGACCCCTGGACCTATGTCTGGGTCGGCTTTACAGGTTCCGAAGCCGCCAAAACCGTTGATGAGCTTGGACTTTCCATAAAGCATCCCGTTTTTTATCTTGATAAGGCCGATGAGATATACAGGACGGTAACGAGCATGATGGAATACAATACGTATTCTTTTTCCGATAATCTCAGAAGAAACGGCTATCTTTCAATTTTTCTTTCTCTGATAGCGGAAAGAGAGGATCTTGAGATCAATGAGGAAGAGGACAAGGCAAACTCGCACGTGGAAAAAGCAATCGAGTTTGTGAGACTTAATTACTGTAACCCCATCAAGGTAACTGACATTGCCAAGTATGTCTGCATCAATCGAAGCTATCTGTACGGCCTGTTTCAGGAGTATCTGCACATATCTCCGCAGCAGTTTCTTACAATGTACAGGATTACGAAGTCTTTAGAACTCCTGCATTCAACGGACTATCCGATAGAAAGCATCGCGCTGTCCTCGGGGTATCAGGACGTGTACGTGTTTACAAAGGCATTTAAGAGGAAAATGGGAATGTCGCCTTCGGCTTACCGAAACGAGATGCGAAGCGGCGGGGCGCAAAGCAGCAAAAAAGAACTTCACAAACTTGAGAAATTTATAGCTGACGGACTTGCCACACAACATTTTGACAAGCCTAATTAACAATATACAATGTAAAAACTCTTTAAAAGTAGCTACATTATTGATAGACGAAACAATAAAAATCCAACAAAAGGAGAACAGTATGAAGGATCTTGTCTTAAAGGAATTTAAAAAGCTTTACGGGCACGACTCGGATGTAAAAGTGTACTTTGCCCCCGGCAGAGTAAACCTCATCGGAGAGCATACCGATTATAACGGCGGTCACGTATTTCCCTGCGCATTGACAATTGGGACCTATGCGGCAGTAGGGAAGAGAAATGATATGAAGATTCGTTTCTATTCCATTAACTTCGAAAATGCCGGAATCATTGAGGCGGATTTGGCAAAGGAGCTTAACCCGTCGGATAAATACGCCTGGGCAAATTATCCGCTTGGAGTCATCTGGGCATTTAAGAAGCGCGGCATGGAAGTAAACCATGGTCTTGATATCGTGATTTACGGTAACATTCCTGCAGGCTCCGGACTTTCTTCTTCAGCTTCTTTGGAGGTCCTCACAGGCTACATCCTCAGGGAGACCTACGGCTTCAAGGTATCGAATACCGACATTGCCTTAATCGGACAGTATTCCGAAAATAATTTCAACGGCTGCAACTGCGGCATCATGGACCAGTTTGCTTCGGCAATGGGTAAGGCAGACAATGCCATCTTCCTCGACACCGCAACTCTTAATTATGAATATGCTCCCATCAAGCTTGACGGGGCAAAGATTGTTGTTACGAATTCCCTGGTAAAGCATTCGCTTGTCGCAAGTGCATACAATGACAGGAGAAACGAAAGCGCCGCAGCACTTAAGGCTTTACAGACAGTCGTTGACATAAAGTCGTTGGGAGAGCTTACCGAGGAAGAATTCGAGGCACACAAGGATGCGATAAAGGATCCTGTTGCAAGAAAGCGCGGCAAGCATGCCGTATATGAGAATCAGCGTACCATTAAGGCTGTCAAGGCACTAAAGGATCATGATCTTGAGACCTTTGGACGTCTTATGAACGAATCCCACATTTCGCTTCGCGACGATTACGAAACCAGTTGTGAGGAATGTGATGTGCTGGCTGAGACCGCATGGACGATTCCGGGTGTCATCGGTTCGAGAATTACCGGCGGCGGCTTCGGAGGCTGCACCGTTTCAATTGTAAAGGATGAGGCAGTTGAAAACTTTAAGAGTACTCTTACCAAGGCTTATCTGGAGAAGGTCGGTAAAGAACCTGAATTTTATGTAGTGGAGATCGGTGACGGTCCGAGGGAGATTTAAATGGAAATCACAAAACTGATTGCAAGACTGGTTGAATACGGAGTGAAGACGGGACTTGTCGACACGTATGACAGGATTTATGTCACAAACAGTCTTTTGATTATATTTGATGAAGATGAGGCGTATGAAGGAGAGGTTACGGATACAGAGGTAAGCGACCTTCCGGATATCCTCGGTGCAATGTGTGACTATGCCTTTGAAAAAGGGATTATCACGGATAACGGAACGGTTTCAAGAGACCTTTTCGACACACGAGTAATGGGATGCCTTGTTCCTTTTCCGAGCGAGATTATTGCACATTTCAAAGCTCTGTACAAAGAAGATCCCGTTAAGGCAACCGATTATTTTTACAAGCTTTCCTGCGACAGCGACTATATAAGACGTTACCGCATCAAAAAGGATCAGAAGTGGATAGCCCATACCGAATACGGAGACTTGGATATCACCATAAATCTTTCGAAACCCGAAAAGGACCCGAAGGCAATTGCTGCGGCAAAGACCATGAAGCAGGCAGGCTACCCTAAATGCCAGCTATGTAAGGAAAACGAAGGCTACAGGGGCCGCATGAACCATCCCGCAAGGGAGAATCACCGTATCATCCCGGTTACGATACACGGAAGCGAATGGGGCTTCCAGTATTCTCCTTACGTTTACTACAACGAGCACTGTATCGTATTCAACGGGCAGCATGTTCCCATGAAGATAGACAGGGACACCTTTGCAAAGCTTTTTGATTTTGTAAAGCAGTTCCCCCATTACTTTGTAGGTTCCAATGCCGATCTTCCGATTGTCGGAGGCTCTATACTTACCCACGATCACTTTCAGGGCGGTCATTACGAATTCGCCATGGCGCGTGCTGAGGTGGAAAAAGAATACACGATCAAGGGCTTTGAAGATTTATCGGTCGGCCGTGTAAAGTGGCCGATGTCGGTCATCAGGCTTTCGGGCAAGGATACGGAGAGAATTATTGAACTTGCGGACGTAATTTTGAAAGCCTGGAGGGAGTATACCGATGAAGATGCGTTTATTTATGCATACACGGATTCGGAACCTCACAACACCATCACCCCAATTGCAAGAAAGCGCGGCGACAAATACGAGCTTGACTTAGTGCTCAGGAATAACATTACGACCGAAGAACATCCTTTGGGAGTATTCCATCCGCATGCAAAGCTTCATCACATCAAGAAAGAAAATATCGGTCTCATAGAGGTAATGGGGCTTGCGGTTCTTCCCGCAAGGCTTAATACCGAAATCGCCGAGCTTGAGAAAGCTTACCTCGAAGGGCGTGACATTTCAAATGATGAAATGCTCAGTAAGCATCTTGAATGGCTGAATACTTTTAAGGACCGCATTGATAAAGAACCTTCCAAGATTCACGAGATAATGCAGAGTGAAATCGGAAAAGTTTTCTTGGAGGTATTGCTTGACGCAGGTGTCTACAAGAGAGACGAAAAAGGCATGAAGGCCTTTGATAAATTTATGAATACAATAGCTTAAGTTTAAACGGCAGGTGTGAAAAATTTCATCCCTGCCGCTTTTTTGCTATATAGGAAATTGCTCCGCGTGGGAGAGCCAAGTCCCTCTCAGT
>CAVJJQ010000032.1:0-21406 GCA_963649755.1 bacterium
GCAGTAAAAAACAGAGAAATCAGGCGCGTTGATGCTGCCAAGGCTGTAATAGAATTTGCATTAAAGCAACTTGTATCGCTTACTCATCTTAAGTATTTTAAGGACTTACCCGCTGCTAAAAAGGAACTTAACAATACACATACAAATGTATCTTCAAGACCTTCGGTAAATACTTCGCAAGTTTCATCAAGCATTGATTTTTACCGTCGCGGCAAGGATTTTGCAGCCTTAGACTATCAGGTTGGCAATGATAACGCCGATATAATTCAGAAAGGGTTAAACGATGTCTTCAGTCCCGAGGATTCGGTGACAAATTGGTTTAAAGGTTTTAATCTTGATAAGCCCGAAGACTTTAAAAAGCCGTATACAGGCAAGCAAAAAGAAGCAGCCGAGAAACTCATTACAAACCTTGTTGCAAAGTCTATCGTTTTAAGGACCCAGAGAAATGTTTATCCCGAAGGAGACAAGGAAAAGCCCAAGACTCCCAAAACACCCAAGGACAGGCTTTACGCAAAGATTAACACTTTATCGGAAGGTCTTAACTACAAGGAATTTACGAGTTTCATAAAGATGACAGATCCTTTGAAGGAAGCTTTGGGAGAAATCACTCCCGAAAAAATATATACCTTTGTGACTGAAGAAAAGTGGGCTTCTGTAAATAAGCTTGCATCAAATGTCATGAAGGACATACCGGTACTTGCGGCAAAGCATTCGGGCGGCAAACAGAGAAAGTCGGTAAACGTAAATTCAAACAAGATGGAAGAGAACATTTCCAAATCAAAGACCCTTTGATTAAGTTCCCGAAAGGATATAAGTTTATATGACTATGACTACAACGGCAATATTGCATGTTGCCTTGGAACTTTGGGGATTTGTGTTCTGTATGGTTGCGGCTCTTGCAATCTGGCTTGGCAGACACAAGGGAAGCAGGGCCGATCGGATAATTGTCGTGATGGAAATTTCGGTTGCTTTGCTTCTTGCATCAGATGCTCTTGCCTGGACTTACAGAGGCTATCCCGGAAACCTCGGGGCAGCTATGGTCCGTATCAGCAACATGTTTGTATTCCTGACAAGTTATGCGATTTTAGCCGAATTTACCACCTACCAGCTTTGTGTCGTAAAAGAAGATACCGACTTCCCGATTAGGATTTGGAGCCACGCGATTTACTGTGTCTGCTCGGTCGGCGGAGTACTCGTAATCGTCAGCCAGTTTACGGATTTTCTTTATTATTTTGATGAAAATAATCTGTACCATCGAACTGATAATTACTATATTTCACAGGTGATAGCGATTGTCGGAATGATTCTGGCGGCGTATATGATGTTTTATCACAGGAAGTATTTCAGTACCGAGATGCTTCTTTCTATGCTTGCCTATATGGTGTTGCCTTTGACTGCGGCTTTTATTCAGATATTTGTTTACGGCGTTTCCTTATTAAACATCGCAATTGCAATATCGATGCTGATGGTCTTTGCCTCGTGGCAGATAGACAGGGCAAGGGAAAATGAAAAGCTTGCAAATAAGCTGTTAGAGCAGGAGCGAAAGCTAAACAGGCAAAAACAGGAAATTATGATGAGCCAGATTCAGCCGCATTTTATTTTTAATTCGCTGACGGCCATTGCGCAGCTTTGTGAAAAAGAACCCAAGGTGGCAAGGGATGCAACGATTTCCTTCGCAGAATTCTTAAGGGCAAAAATAAACGGACTTAAAAATCCCGAACCCATCACCTTTGCTCAGGAACTTGAAAATATCGAAAATTATCTCATGCTTGAACAAATTAGGTTCGGAGATCAGCTTGAGGTTAGTTACGATATCAAAATCGATTCTTTTTACGTTCCTATATTAAGTATCCAGCCGCTTGTTGAAAATGCAGTAAAGCACGGTATCAAACAATCCGGCCATGTTGAAATCAGGACCGATGAAGATGATAATTTTTATGAAATTGTCGTGCAGGATAATGGTATAGGATTCGATGGGGTTAACTATCCGAAAGACGATAAGACCCATGTCGGAGTTGAGAATATTAAAGAACGTTTGAAGGATCAGATGAATGCAACCCTTACCTATGAAATTCCGAAAGAAGGCGGAACCATAGCAAGGGTACAAATTCCGAAGACGTAGGCAATATTTAGTTCCGGATATTGTAACATCATCCGATATTGACATTATTTTCATTGTTTAGTATACCATAAATGGGTTTTTGTATTTAAAAGTGGCATCGGAGACTGTAAATTTTTTTATCAATATTTTTATTTGTCCCCCTTTTGTCACCGTCAATCTGTTATTATCATTTCATAAACAAAGAACAAATCTATTTTCAGGAGGAAGTTATGAAGAAATTTAATAATAAGGAAAGATATTTGTGCGGTGCATTACTTGCAGTGGGAGCTATGTTTATTACAACCGGAATTCCGGCATTGGCAGTTGATTTTTCAAATGTTGTCAATCCCGTAATTTCATTGATCAACAGCTTCTTAAAACCGCTTCTTGCATTGGTTGCTGCGGTAGGAACTCTTTACTGCGTACTGCTCGGTGTGAAGTTTGCCAAGGCCGAAGAGCCTCAGGATCGTGAAAAGGCAAAGTCACATTTAAAGAACGCAATTATCGGATTTGTACTTATTTTCGTATTGATCGTAGTCATGAACTTAGCTATGGATCCCCTTCAGCAGTGGGTTACAGACAGTACCAACAGCAATATAACCGTTAAATAATACCAATAGCTAAACGATGAATGGCGGGGATATTAAAATTAGTATCCCGGCTATTCTTTGGTTAATTTGGAGAAACTGATGAAAAAGAAACGTCTGCTTACTTTAATGGCGGGAGTCTTTGTATTGGGACTTTGCTTGACCGGAATTATACAAACAACATTAGCTTCCGAAAGCTCCGCACAGAAGAAACTCGAACAGAATATGGGGAAGCTTTATTTGACGGAGTGGACGAGAGTAACTTCTACAGATCAGCTTAAGGCTTGTACATCGGCAACCCCGATGAGACTTTATGCAATAAAAGGTGATAAGACGTACCTTGTTTACAATTCGGAAAAGAAGACAGGGTCAACTCTTAAACTTTCCGAAGCAAAAAACGTAAACGCAGCAGTTGGAAAAGGCGAAGGTTACGTGGAACTTACCGCCGATGCACCTACGGATTACGGATATGTGCAATATGCAGGAAGCCTTGACAGCGATAATGACAACAATGCAAAGTGTTACATTTCTTTGGTTAATGATAACAGCGGGTACCTGAGTGTTGACGATGACCGTAAACTTGAAATCAACGGCAGTCGGAAAACAGCCTGGACTGTTTATTTAAAGAGTAAACTTAAGGCGAAATTTGTTTTTTCGTATATGGACGTTTTGCTCGGAGATCGCGCATATTTTGTTTCGATATTCGATAATATTTCGTACCGTGATGACCCCGCTCTGTGGCTTAATTCGGACGGACTCCTTTACAGCGATACATCAGGCACCAACAACAGTTATACCGAATATGCCATGTATATCGGAAACATTACCGATATCACGGCAATCACAAAGGACATAAAGGTCGGTGCAGGACAGACCGTCAGAATAAGTGTTGACGGAGGCGTTGCACTGCAGGCAGATTGCACACTGACTATTGAAAAAGGCGGTGCCGCAATTGTAGAGAGTATCTTCTTTAACCAGGGAACCATTAAGAATTACGGTACCTTGGCTGTGATAGACGGCGGAAGCATACAGCCCGTATATTCGGACGGCGGATCGATTGTTTGCGAAGGCGGAGATATACTGATCATGGACGGCGGCAGATTTATGAGCGGTGAAGACATGACCGTTTTAAAAGGCTCATCTGTTTTAAACCGAGGTATTTTCCTTTGCGGCGGTAACTTTACTTTGAATGACGGAACATTCATCACCGAAGATAAAGGAACTTCCCTTTTCGGATACAGTATTTTGCCTAAGAACTTTAAATATGCCAAAGTCAGCAAAATAAGCGATGATTGTATTTTGGGTGCCGATGAGCTTCCGAGTCTTACAAATGCAGCTCTTGGAAACATTTCCGATACAAGCATGAGTTTGACCGGCAGTTCAAAGCTTATTAACAGAGGCTCAACCGCAATTCATCAGAAGATAACCGGCAGTGACAAGATTACAAACGAAGATAAAGGTAAACTTTATTATAATAAATAGGTAACTTTTAAATGGACAAGATTACAGACAAGTTAAAGGGTAAGGTAACAGATCAGGTCAAAGACATAAACATCGGGAAAATTCTGTTTAACATTATTTTCCTAATAGTCGGCACGATTTTTATGGGTTATCTGCTCCGTGTTCTTCTTTCAAACATCGGAACTATTCTTAACGGCGAACCCTTTGAATGGCATGCCGAATATTTCTTAAGCGGATATACCTATCTTGCCGGCTTTGCTTTTATGATCTTTGTCTGGGCAGTCTTCTGGGTCGGAAGCGGACGTTCCGGAAGTTCGGCAAAGGGCTTGAAGGGCTTTTTAAAGAAGGGCAAAAATTCACAGGTTGAGGATAGCCCCTTAGAAAACAGCAGATTCTTAACAGATGAAGAAAGAGACAAATATTTTCCTTCCTTTACATACAAGAACATTCAGGATGTAAAGAAGGACGGTGTGCCCGTTCGTGCCGTTTTCAATAAAAAGGGACAGCTTGAATGCAATTTCATGTCAGGCGTTCATTCTCTTGTAATAGGTGCCACAGGTTCCGGTAAGACGACAACCTTCATAAACCCCATGATTCAGTTAATTGCTGCGACAAATTGCGGAAGCAGCATGGTCATGACTGACCCCAAGGGCGAACTTTTCAGCCTTCATTCCGAATTTTTAAAGGAAAGAGGCTATGATGTGAAGCTTCTTGATTTACGTGATACCTATTCATCAAGCAGATGGAATCCTCTTGAATCCATCTGGGATATGTATCAGGATTACGTCAATGCAGGCAAGGGAATCCGTGCTCACAAGGACAATATGGAAGATTATCCGGATTTAAAGCAGGTTGACGGAGCGTGTGAGCCGGGTGAACTTTGGTGCGAATGGCGCGGTAAGGCATATGCCGATATTACTCACTGTCAGGATGATGTCACCGTTACAAAGCAGAAAATTTACGATGAAATGTATGAGGATTTAAACGATCTCATAAGTGTTATTTGTCCTATTGAAAGCGACAAGGATCCCGTTTGGGAAAAAGGTGCCAGATCCATCATCATGGCAACCTGCCTTGCAATGCTTGAAGACAGTGAAAATCCTGACCTCAATATGACAAAGGATAAGTTTAATTTCTTTAACATAAATAAGGCTATTTCAAACAGTGAAGATGAGTTTAAGACCTTAAAGGAATATTTCGAAGGAAGAAGCCCTCTTTCTCAGGCAGTTACGATGTCGAGACAGGTTCTTTCCGCAGCTGATGCAACGCTTTCAAGCTATATGTCAATTGCATTTGACAAGCTTAACATGTTCAATGACCGCGGACTTTGCAGTCTGACAAGTGCTACGGACATCGATCCTTCGACCTTTGCAGAGCATCCGACGGCACTGTTTTTAAAGATACCGGATGAAAAGGATACAAGACACGGACTTGCCGCAGTATTTATCCTTTGCATGTACAAAGCTCTTATAAAGGTAGCAAGCAGTCGTGAGGATTTATCACTTCCGAGAAACGTTTACTTTATCCTTGATGAATTCGGTAACATGCCCAAAATTGAAAAATTTGACAAGATGATTACCGTAGGACGTTCACGTAAGATTTGGTTTAACATGGTCGTTCAGAGTTACAGCCAGTTAAACAATGTATACGGAGAAAAGGTTGCGGACATCATCAAGTCAAACTGCGGTATGAAGATGTTCATCGGATCGAACGATATAGGTACATGTAAGGAGTTCAGTGAGCTCTGCGGTAATATGACGGTTCGCACCACATCCATGAGTACTCAGGCAGGTTCGAAGATGGGAGATGTGGGACTTTCAACACAGACTCAGACAAGACCTTTGATTTATCCTTCGGAACTTCAGAAGCTTAACAATGCGGAGTCCACGGGTAATGCGATTATCGTTACCTTCGGTAACTATCCTTTGAAGACAAAGTATACACCGAGCTACAAGTGTTCTTTATACAAGTTCGGAATGATGGACATGGATGAAATCAGAAATCACATGTTCAGGGCCGACGAAGTTTATTACGATCTTTCAAGAAGAAATTCTATTGTTCTGGGAGAAGCATAAAGCGTGAAAAAAGAAACACATAAAAGCGTAAATTTCATAATTGTTTTGATAGGTTTGATTTTTCTTTTTACACCTTTAAACATTCATGCAGCCGAAGAAAGTGCTCCCGAGGGTAAAGTCGGTGCCGCTTTTGGCTCTTCCGATGATGAAGATTCGGATGTTACCGTAATTTCAAGTTACGAAAGCGCCGGAAGCACAAACACCATTACAGTATCGGACACTGTTGTTTCTATCGGAAATTCTGCATATTACGATACCGAAAGAAAGCTATTTATGTACGATACGGAAATCGGAACGGTTGAATGCAGTATTTGCGACGGAATGGTCGTAACCGATGACGTTACGGTTTCTTCTTCAAACAATTCAGCATTGATTATTTACAAAGACGGCGAGAGACTTTCACAGTCTGATACAGGACTTTTTGAAGATAGTGGATATTATGTGGTGCAGTACAGTGACAATGACGGGGTTATAAAGTCTATTCTTTCGTTTACTATTATTCCGAAGCTTACGGGAATGATTGACGAATATGATTTGCCGGCGAGCTTTCGTGCCACGAAGATTACCTTTAATGACACTGAACTTACCCTGACATCTGACATTGATTTAAAAAAAGAAGGCGAGTATCACATCGTTTATGAGTTAAGGCAGACTCAAACTGCGTATACACTCGATGTCACAATCGACCATACGGCACCGACTCTGTTACTCGAGGCGGTAAATAACGGTGTTGCCAAAGGACCGGTTGATATTTCGGACCTTGAAAGCGGTGCGACAATAGAAATCCTGTTAGACGGAAAAAATTACAGTTACCGTGATGAGCTTACCGAGAGCGGCAATTACGTAATTAGCGTTTCGGATGCCGCGGGAAATGAAAACACGTACTCTTTTACCATTGAAGTATACTTGGATAACAGTGCATTTGCGGTAATTTTTATTATCGTAGCTCTGATAGCGAGTGTTGTCGTATATATGGTGGTTGAAAGAAAGAGATTGCGTGTAAGATAAGGAGTCTTTTTATTAATGATGCATAGATGCGGGAAAGGAGGCAGGTAGGTAAATGTCTTTTATATCGGATTGGGCAGAAGAAACAATGTCCGAAGGCTTACAATATATTCTTAACAATACAATTTTCCGCCTGCTGTACTGGATTTCGGAAGCAGTTTGCTGGATTATAGATATTCTTTACAGTTTGTTCGAAGTCATGGCCGGCCTTGTTAAGGTTACTTATGACGGAGAGAAGCAGTACCTTATAAATATTTTCTTTGGTAACAGTGCCGTCAGCAAGGTTTACTGGGCAATGGCATTAATCGGTTTTGTGCTGTGCTTTGTTTTTACAATCATTGCAGTTATAAAGAAAATGTTTGACTTGGAAGGCAAGATGCAGACTTCCATGGGCCTGATAATCGGCAACTGCGTAAAGAGTATAGCCATTATCGGACTTATGACCGCCTTCATGCTGGCACTTTTAAATACCACAAACGTAATGATTCAGCAGGTCATGTACATATTCAATAATTCCGAGGACTTGGGTGAAGAAAGTACAGTCACTTACACCGACGAAGAATATGCGGCAATGGCGAGGGTTTTGAATACAATCGGAAATTATTCCCTTAATCCCGCCTGGACGAGCCGTTACAATATAAACAGCTGTTTCAATGATTTCAGGGAAGATTTGCAGTGGCTTTACGATCAAGGTGTCTTCGATGTCTATTATGATGACGATGTCATAAATCATTCAAGCTGGCAGTCCGAACTTGAAAAGATTGTTTATACGGCGGATCTGTCAAAGGATCTTCCTTTAAATACGTATAATGAAAATCTTCAGGCAGCACTTGAACATACCGTAGAGGTCATGCAGACGGATAAGAACTTTAAGCCTATCTCAAGCTATGAGAGAACTACCGTTGCAGACATGGAATCGGTATCACTTGCCAGGATTTTGTTCCTGTCTTGTACCATGAGAGCCGCCAATAACGATGCTTTCAATGAAAATGCAAGCTTTACGGATGCCTTAAGAGGACCTTACTATACGGGCGATAAGAGTATTTACGATTATGATACGGTTATTGCGGATTTTGATATAGGATTATCCACAGACTATTTATTGCTGTTTATAGTCGGTTGGATTATGGTTAAGGATTTGTTGGTAATCATATTTACCTGTATTTCAAGAATCTTTAACATGGTATTGCTGTATCTGATTTCTCCGCCTTTGATTGCGGCATCGCCTTTAGACGGCGGCAACAAGCTTCGTCAGTGGGTTACCGCTATGATTATTCAGAGCTTTGGCGTATTCGGAACGATTATTTCAATGCGTATCATGATGCTCTTGATTCCGATTATCTTAAGCAATGATTTGGTATTGTTTGATAATATTCTGCTTAATATCTTCGGTAAGATTATTCTTATCGTCGGTGCACTCGAAGTCGAAGAGAAGGCACAGGGTCTTATTACGGGAATCTTGGCCGATAATGCCGGATGGCAGGCTATAAATGCCGGTGATATGAGAGGCACCGCAGGCAAGTTTATGAATGGTGTTATTTCGACGGCAAAGAGCCTTCCTTCAGTAGCAAAGGGAGTCGGCAAGGGTGTCGGCAAGGGTGTCGTCAATACCGGAAAAGGTGCTTACTATGCCGGAAAATACGGTTGGAAAGGCGCCAAAGCGGTTGGCCAAGGTGCTGTTTATGCCGGTAAAGGTGTTGCAGCTGCCGGCAGTATGATCGGAAGCGGCATCGGAGCCTTAAAGGATAAATACAACAATTATCAGAAGACTAAAGCTGCCGAGGCACAAAGAAAGGCAATAAATCCTTACGAAGGCGTCGAAATGACGGACGCATCGACCTGGGGACAAAACAATCATGCGGACAATGTTGAACCTGCAGCAGCACAACAGCCGGCAATGGTTCAACCCGCAGCCGTTCAACCTGAAGCCGAACCGGTTAAAGACATTAACTATTACAGAAATACAAGAAATCCTTTAGGAGAGGCAGAGCCGGTCAAGACACCTCCGAAGGTTAATCTTAAGTAATAAATTTTTCATAAAACTTTTTAAAAGGACAGAACATGAGACTGATACCCGGAAAGACAAAAGTACAGATAGAATTATTCAAAGGCATAAGCCTTTGGGATATGTTGGTTGCAGGCATAGGAATCTTGCTTGTTTTGTTTGTGCTGATTTCGTCATTGCCCGGAAAGTTCTATTTTATCACCGGAATTATTATCGTTTTTGTCGGTCTTTTGGTACGTATGGATACGGTTCCCAATTACCGTTATTTACTTCAGATACTAAGGCACTTTGCCTATACCAGGAGTTATGACAAGAGCCTTGGAACCGTAAAAAATGTAATGCCCTATACGGCAATAAAGGACGGATATATCGAATATGACGGGAAATATTACGGTGCCGTACTTGAGATTCCGCCGGTTGAGTTTAGGTTTTTTTCTCAGATAAGACGTGACAATTCGATTGTTAACGGACTTGGAAGAGTGTTAAGAAACCTTCACGGTGAGTTTTCCGCAAATATAGTTAAAATAGAACGTCCCATCATTTACGACAATTACCTTAACAAGGAATATGACCGTTTAAAGGCTTTAAAGGAATCCTTCTGCAACGGTGTTCTTTCCGAAGAAGAGATGAAGGCAAGGGTTGAAATCCTTTACGACCGCATTGAGGAATTACAGAGACTTTGCGATGACGATAAGGTTGTTGCACCGTTTTATTATCTCGTGTTATTTGAAAGCGACAAGAGGCAGCTTGATATGCAGCTTTCGACTGCCGTTGATGCCTTAAACGGCGGTGAAATTGAATGTAAGAGACTAGGTGACAAAGAACTTGCCGTTTTCTTGCGTTACACGGATGCAATTGACTTTGACGAACATGATATTGATGATATCGAGCCCGAAAAATATGCTGAGTGGGCAATGCCGGAGACTTTAAAGTTTAATCCCCGTACGGTTGAAATCAACAATATCATGACGCACAACCTGCGTATTGTTAATTATCCGAGCGTTGTGGACGATGCATGGCTTGCAACGGTTATGTCCATGCCCGCCACAAAGGTTGTCGTCAAGTGTCGTCCCATGGAGCATGCCAAGGCCGTTAAGAATCTTGACAGATCTTTGCAGGAATTAAGAGGTCAGCTCATGACGACCGGAGTGGACTCTAAGGTCATTGAACTTCAGAATCATATCGAGAGCCTTTCCGAACTTTTATCGACCCTGCAGGGTGAGAGCGAATCCTTGCTTGAGACAAACATATATATTACAGCCTATGATATAGCTTTGACACGTTCCAATCCTTCCATGAAACAACCGCCGGAGTCGATTCTTTCGAATATTACCGGTATGAAGAAGATGGTAAGGCGCCTCTATCAGGAGCACGGGTTCAGAGTAAACAATATGGAATTTGCGCAGATGCAGGCATTTATCGGCTCCCAGATTAGCGCTTACGATCCGCTTGCAAACGACGGACGCGGTATCCCCAGTAATTCTTTGGCTGCAAGCTATCCTTGGGTATTTGCAAATGTCTCCGATGAAGGCGGCATGAAGCTTGGAAGCAGTGACGGTATTCCTGTTTTCCTTGATTTCTTTAAGCGTGACAATGAAAGAATAAATTCCAACATGGTCATCATAGGTAAGTCCGGTTCAGGTAAATCCTATGCGACCAAGGATATTCTTACAAACCTTGCCGCTGATGATTGCAAGATTTTCATTCTCGACCCGGAAAATGAGTATACGGAGCTTGCGGGCAACCTTCACGGTAAGTTTATAAATGTCGGAAATGCAACTCAGGGACGTATCAATCCGTTTCAAATCATTACCGCTTTGGATGATGACGGAAACGGTGAGAATAAGGTTACGGGAAGCTATGCTACCCACCTTCAGTTCCTTGAAGAATTCTTCCGTCAGATCTTGCCCGATTGCGACAAAGACGCAATGGAGTATTTAAACAGCCTGATTGACCGTATGTATACCAATTTCGGTATTACGGACGAAACGGATTTGTCAAAGCTTACGCCCGCGGATTACCCGATTTTTGACGATCTTTACGATGCGGTCTTACAGGAATTCCAACAGACGGACAATGAATACATAAGGTCTATCTTAAGAATACTCATGAACTATGTTGCAAAGTTCTCTACCGGAGGCAGAAATGCAAATATCTGGAACGGTCCTTCCACTATTACGACCGATGAGAACTTTATAGTATTTAACTTCCAGAGCCTGCTTGCAAACCGTAACTCTACGATTGCCAATGCACAGATGCTTCTGGTGCTTAAATACGTAGACAATGAAATCATCAAAAACCGTGATTACAACTTACGATATCATGCAAACCGCAAGATAGTCGTTGCGATAGACGAGGCACACGTATTTATCGATACGAAGTTCCCGGTAGCACTTGACTTTATGTTCCAGCTTGCAAAGCGTATCCGTAAATACAACGGTATGCAGATTGTAATCACTCAGAATATAAAGGATTTCGTCGGCAGTGAGGAGATTGCGAGAAAGTCAACGGCAATCATTAACGCATGCCAGTACAGTTTTATTTTTGCACTTGCTCCGAATGATATGTCCGATCTTTGTACTTTGTATGAAAAGGCCGGCGGCATCAACGAGCAGGAACAGGAGCAGATTACAACAGCTCAAAGAGGACAGGCCTTTTCAATACTCGGTCCTGCAAGCCGTACCAGCTTTCGTGTCGAGGTGCCGGAAGATGTGGTCGATATGTTTGAAAATCCGGACTTTGTAAGCCGCTATTTTGTCGGTCAAAAGGGTAGCGAATATTGGGAAGATTTTGTCGGCGACAGTCGTGAAATCGCAAAGAGGAATCAAAAAGTTAAGCCAATATTGGAAGAAGCCAAAGAAGAACCGGCAAGGAAACATGTAACCTTTACGGAACTTACGGAAGAAGAAGCTTTGGCGGAAGAAGAAATTAAACCTTCAACTTCTTCAAATACCAAATCCAACATTACCTTTGAAGAGGTAAAAGAAGAAGATTTGGATTCAGAATCACAGACTTTAAAAGAAGAAGTAAAGGCTGCACCCATTCAGAATATCAAGACAGAGGAAAGTGCTCCTTACATTCATGCTGACTTTGATGCGACAAACGTTCGTCAAAGCAATCAAACGGAACTGGTACTTGCAAATCTTCTTGAAAAGTTCAGTTATGATTCTTTATCCGCACAGATTCAGGATGCCGTTAAGCAACAGGTGGCAATTGAACTTGCCAAGGAATTAAAGGCAAGGGGAATTGAAGACGATATAGACGCAGGCTCTGATTCAACGCCTAAATCCGGCGGAAACAACAAAGACTTCTTTGAAGACCTTAAAGTTACGAGTGACGAATCAAATCAAACAGATGATTTTGATGAAGAAGAATACGATGACGATGTTGAGACTTTCTCTGAACCTGATGAGGATGAAACTTCAAATGATACGGTTGCATCCGAAGAATCAACCGATGATAACTTTGACCTGATGAGCATGCTTAAAAAGCTTGCGGTTGAGATGGACGAAGTCACCCCGATTGACGTCATGGATTCATACGGCGAAGAAGTCGTTGATGTTTCGCTTGAAGACCTTGTTAAGTATATTCAAAAAAATATTTATCATCAAAAGTAAATTAATGGGAGGATGCCGGTATGGATATGAAACTGGTAAATCACGGAGATAACGGAGAATTATTTATAGTAGGGAGACTTGATTCAAATTCCACCCCTGAAGCCGAGGAGGTATTCAATCAGCTTGCGGAAAGATTTCAAAGTCTTACCTTGAATTTGGAAAAGCTTGATTATATATCAAGTTCGGGACTTCGTGCCTTAAAAAGACTGCATGTTTCAATGGCAAAGAAGGGCGGAAGCCTTGAACTTAAGAATGTAAATAAAATGGTTATGGAAGTATTGGAAATGACCGGTTTTGCCGGATTGTTAAAAATTGTTTAAAGATACTTTCTTTGAATTTAATACCGGAGACAAGTAATGATTTTCAGTAAAAATGAAACAGCAAATTCAAAAAGAATATGGATTTTCAGGATAGCGGGGATACTTGGAATATTTGCCGTTTGCTTTGCGTTCTTTTTCATGGGACAGAAGCTCTTTGCCGCAAATTTACAAAATACATATGTGCTTTCTGTTTCAACGGGTGCGGACGGAACGGATCTTGATAAGTTCCAATACATTGCCGTCCATTATACGGATACTTCGAATACAAACAGGACATATTACATACTTGCGGATTTGGCAGAGGAAAGAAGTAAGGCCATTTCCGGAAGTACATACGTAGATGCGGATATTCGTAAAAGTATTACTTCGGTAATGGATTACACACTGAGCAATTCTACGAGTGGAGTGTTTGATTCATACTCTCAGGGAATGCTTTATTTTAAGCCGGATTATGATGTTAAACTCATAACCGGAGTTGATTTTCTCACGAAAACAAGCGACTCCTGGACCTGTGAGGGCCTTAAGATTTACAAGGTAGACACGATTATCGGTACCAAGGGTGTTTCCTATGTTTCTGCAGATACCTTCGAAGAGTTCAGCGGTAAGTTGGTATTTAAAACAACCGATTCTTATATCAATACGCTTAACTGGACGGATTTTCAGTTGTTGAGATTTGGCAGCGACTCAACATGTAATGTTACGGCTTCTTCCGTAAGCGAGGACTATGACAACCACTCCGGATGCGAGTATCTTCTTAAAATCGATTTGGCCGATGAGTATCTTGCAGGCCTTGAGTCATTGGCTGCAGAGTATTCCGACGGTAAGGTCGGATTTTCATCCTTAAAAGAAGCAGAGCTTATGACTGTTCGTATCGAATATCTTGATACCTACGGTTGTCATAAGAGCGTAATCGTGCCCGTTATCAGCAATGTCTTGGGCTACGCACTTGATAAGGGTGTAAAGCTCGATGATACAAATCCCGTACTTCATCTTGCGGGGCAGGGCGAGAGTCTTGTTCTTCCTGTATGGCTTCCGGATTTCAAGGAACTTTACACGACAACAGACAAATCAGGTAATGTTACAAAACAACCCGCTATATATGTGACCTGCGGCGGAACTGATTTACTTGCAGATACGGGATTAACCGTTAAATCGAACAGCAAATCCGCAAGTCGCGCCCAAAAAGCTTCAAGCAACAAGGATTCCGTTTCAATTGCAAGCGCAAGTCTTTACAAGGCTTCAAGCACATCCGCAAAGGTAAGTATTACGGACGGTATATTATCGGCAACCATTCAGGGCTCGCCTCTTTATTATCACGTTTCAACAAACTCATCAGGTGATGTAATCACTTACGCAGGAAGCGAAACAAGTCTTTCGATGGCTGAATATGAGACGGGAGACAGTCTTACACTTACCAAAAATTATGACGATCAGTACCTTATAGAGCTTCAGACGGACAATGCTTCGCTTGCGGGAACAACTGACAATCTTACGGTAGAGCTTAGCTATATGGATTTAAACGGAGTATCCAGAGTAACCGACGGCTACAATGTAAGAGATCTTATGAATGTTTTTTACGGTTACTGGCCTTCGAGCGGTTCTGATTATGCTTATTTAAAGGGTGCTTCTTCGGGCGGAGTTTTAAGGTTTGTAATCAGCCTTGCAAATGTTGATTATTTTACCGGAATTAAAGTTTCAATAGACGGAGACGACGAATGGCAGATGGGTGGTATGACCATTTATAAGCTCTACGGCCTTTCGACGAGAGTCGGAACTTTTGCCGACAGCAGTGTGGGTTCAACCTCTTCACATGTTTCTTTTTCAAGAGATTTCGAAGGTGTAAAGGCTTATTCCGCAGACTCAATGGATATGTTAGTCGAAAAAGGTTCCGCAAAGGAATTTGGCTTTACTTCCGACAGTATGGTTGAAATTGAAAAATACGACTGGAGCAGCAAGACGTATGCCCTTTCTTACGAAGAAGCCCTCAATGACTTGGGCTTTACGGACGGAAAGTATGTTTATACAGTTGAGGTAAATGTGGCCAGCGATGCCAAGGCAACCTATTCCGACGGAGACAGCGGCAGTAAGAACCAGTTCTTTTTCCGTTTGCAGTTTGAAAACGGAAGCAGTCCGTATGTGCTTGCAAACCAACAGATGACATCCGACGGTTTCAGAGCAGGCCAGACGGAGACCTTCACCATTACCATGAATGAAGATTACGGTGATGTAACGGCCGTTCATATCATTCCGGAAATGAAGAACAGTGAAGATTATGTTTACGATAAGTTAAATATCGATTCAATCAAGATAATTCAAAACTCAAGTTCAGCAACGAGCAAGTCCTGGACTGTAAGTTCCGTAGGCTGGATCGGAACGGAATATACCGATCCGGGTGAAGAAAACGGACTTCGCAGCACGAAGGAGATTTATGAAGCCGAGCTTGCAAAGATTTATCCGGTGGATTATTCATCCAGCGTGACAAACCTTTTATTCTGCCTTACAACAGCTGACTATAATGATAAAGACGGTGGTGAAGTTGAACAGTTCCAAGGTAAGGTTGATGTTACTTTGCAGTATATCAGCACTACCGGTGAGAGTAAGACCGCCACATTTGATATTGTCAAATACATGTATTCATATATGGACAAGACTCCGATTACCGATGACAGCGGACTTTCGGGCGGTGCGTTAAGCGATCCCACCTATATGTTCAGAGCAAAACATACCGATCGTTTCATACTTCCCGTATCGGATATTAAGATGCTGACCAGAGTTGATTTTTATCCTACGAGCACAAACGGCACCTGTTGGCAGATCGAAAGTTTGTCGGTTTCCGGAATATCTGATCTCGGAACTCGATATGTAAGCGAGAACGATGAAATCATGTATACCGGCAAGACGACCTTTTACTGCAGTAATTCGGAGACCATCAATTTGATGGTATGTCCTAAGAATACAAGGCAGGAAGGTGTAAAGGTAAATATGAGTCCATATGTATTTACCAATTCGGACAGTTCTAAGTGGGTATCTGTTATAACAAGAGAACCGATTTCCACCAAGGACACATTAAATGTCTTCGTTCATATGAGAGATGATGCCGACGATAAGAGTACCTTTGACCTTAAGGTTACTGCCGAGTATACGAATGTATCCGGACTTACTGTCAGGTCATCGGAACGAGTGATGAGTAAAGACACTTCTTCTTCGGAGAATATGTTCTACCTTCAGGGCTTGGATGTTAAGGAACTTAGCGTTCTTAATAATCTGATTATTGAGACCTCTTCGGACAGACTTTGCTATGCACCGATTGATTATGCAATGGTTCAAAGAGTGCGTTCAGGCGTTATTATAGATACTTATTATCTTTATTATGCAGGTGCTGATCCCGGAACTTCAAATACTTCGGTTAAGGCAAGTCCTTCTTCGACCAGTCAGGCTACGGGCGAATATCAGGTGGTAACACTTGACTTCGGCGGAAGTACAAAGAACATGCAACTCATTGCCGAGAAGCGTGATCTTGCGGTGGCCATCAAGTATATTTCCAGTGCAGGAAATTCCGGAAACGAGTACAGTTCCGCATATATCTTCCTGACAGATCAGGACGTAAATGCTCTTTACAACGGACAAAGTGTGGATATTGTATTCCATGAAAAATATGTAAAAGAAATTACTGGTATTGTTTTGGTTCCTTCGGGGCAGGTAGAGGCAGATCTTTCGGGTGCACTTGTTGCTACCTATCAGGACACGAGCGAAGAGTCTGAAACTACACAGAATGCAACTCCTTTATGCTTTTACAGTTTCCCGGGTACTTATCATATAGCAATAGATCAGGCAAGCAATGTCGGTGCGGTTTCCATAACCAATCCGGTAGTAAGTACTTATGATTCAACAGATGTAGCAAATGTAGTGCTTCCCGTTACCATGACCATAAAGACGGCTGCAGCTGCCAAGGATTATGAGAGCGGTACAAACACTCCCATACGTATGAAGCTTTACTATACGGATGCCAAGGGTGCTTCGCAGGTTTACACGGTTAATGATATTACCGAAGTTGCCATAAGCGGAAGCAGCTTTGCAACGGACGGCACGGCAACACTAAAGTTTATGCTTACGGGAGTTAATTCATTAACCTCCGTTACCTTTGAACCTTACGATACAGACGCTTCGAATATTGCCGGATGGACTCCCGAAAAGCTTACAATCGAAACAAAGACCGTTAAGGGAACAAATACCATCAGCCGTGAGATCAATACAAGACTGTATGAGGGCATGGCAGAAGATTCAAGAATTACTCTTTCAAATGTGGTACTTGCCGCAACGGTGGTTGTTACGAATGCCGACGCAAGCAATTATTCAAGCTACAACACCCTTAACGGAGATGTTAATGTCTTGGTAAAGAACGACCAGTACCTGAAGGTATTCACATCTTTAACTGGAAGTTCACTTGGCTTTTCATACAAACTTGAGCGTGTTTCTTCGGATAACAGTGCTACGGTTTTTGTGACACTTAATTCCGACAACGGAGCTTCAATAGACAGTAACGGTTATCTGACTCTTACTGCTGCTACATTAGCAAAACAGTTAGGTGCAGGAAGTTATCAGCTTACAGTTTATACGAATGAAAACAGTAAGCTTAATACGGTTATTAAGTTTACGGTGGAGGCTGAAACAACAACATCAACTACTACGGTATCGGGTAATTAGGACAATCACAGGAGTTTGATATGAAGATATTTGCCGTTGACGATGAGAAGCTGGCATTGGAAATGCTTGTGGAAGCAATTACAGAAGTTTGCCCCGATGCGGAGGTCACCGGATTTAATAATCCGCTTTACTGTCTCGAGGAAGCGAAAAAGAACTATATTGATGTCGTCTTTACAGATATTCAGATGCCTCAGATGACAGGTATTGAACTGTCGGAAGAACTGAAGAAGATAAGGCCGGAGATAAATATAATCTTTATAACCGCTTACGATAACTATGCCGTGGATGCCATGCATCTTCATGCGAGCGGATATCTTATGAAGCCCGTTACCGCTAAAAAGGTGGAAAAAGAACTCAAAGATTTGCGCTATATGGTTGCGGCGGAGGATACCTTCAAATGTCGTATTCAATGCTACGGAAACTTCGAAGTCTTTGACAGGCAGGGTCTTCCCGTTCATTTCAGGCGTAATCGTTCAAAAGAAGCTCTGGCTTATATCGTACATCGAAACGGTGCTTCCTGTACCACAAAGGAAATTGCCGCAGTTTTGTTTGAAGACATGGCTTATGACGACCAGCAGATGAATTACATGAAAAAGATAATGTCTGCCTTGGTACAGGATCTTGAAGCTGCGGGAGTCGGTGACATTTTAGTAAGACAGCGCGGAAGCGTTGCCTGCAATGTAAAGAAATGTAACTGCGATTATTACAATGAACCGGAGAAAAAACAGGATTTAGATCAGGAATATATGGTCCAATACAGTTGGGCGGAGTTCGAATAAACATTTTTAGGAGGATTGCATGGCCAGTATAACAGTTAAAGCAAATGTTGATATGTTGGATACCGTGCAATCCTTTATTGCGCGTGAAATCAAAACCCTTGAATGCCATGATAAAGATTTTATGTCAATCGAGGTTTGCGTCGAAGAAATTTTTGTTAATATTGCAAGCTACGCCTATTATCCTGGCAAAGGAGAGGCTATAATAGACTGTGATGTCGATAAAAAAACTTCGGAAGTTACCATTGTCTTTAAAGACGGCGGTACTCCATTTAATCCGCTTGAAAAGAAGGATGCCGATATTTCACCCGATGCCTTACTCGGCAGGGAAGGCGGTCTTGGAATCCTCATGGTCAAGAAGATGATGGATTTCGTATCATATGAATATAAAGACGGAAAGAATA
Source organism: bacterium (assembly GCA_963649755.1). Classification (GTDB taxonomy): domain Bacteria; phylum Bacillota; class Clostridia; order Lachnospirales; family Lachnospiraceae; genus UBA1258. Next base: position 19,056 of record CAVJJQ010000032.1, read on the forward strand.
TTCTGCTGATTCGTAAAAAGATATGCTGATAATTACTGCGCAAAAGCTAAAATTTCGCATGGAATTTACATATAAAGAAATCAAAAATTTTTATGGGGAAAGAAGATTTCATGAAACTTGAAGTAAACAAGAGAAATTCCGCAATAGGTTTATTTATACTTAATGTCGTGTTGTTTATCGTCCTCACGATGCCTTTCAGGATTTGGATTGATGTCACCAAACTGACCGATATGCGTCCCGTTACGGCGATGACTCCGGTTTTCGGTATGATATTCGGGGCTCCCGCGGCACTAGGTTCTGCCATAGGAAGTCTTGCTTGTGATTTCTGGTCGGGCTATGAACTTTCTTATTCATGTTTTAATGCGATTTGCCAGATAATATATGCAATGGTTCCTTTTTACCTATGGAAACGTCTTGTAAGCGAAAGAGGAGGAGATGAGTTCAGGCTTAACCGCGTATCAAAGATTCTTAAGTTTGCGCTTGTTCTTTTTATAGATTCCTTAATCATTGTGATATGCACGGGACTTTTGAATCATTCATATAATGTCACCGACTTTATTTCGATGGACAACCTTTATCTCTTGATTAACAGCTTCGATACGGGGTTATTGTTCGGAATTCCGATTCTGGTGCTCGGAAATTTACTTCAACGTTATCTTACAAATCTTCAGAATAAGTCGCATGAAAAGGTCCTTACCTTTTCCATGAACGAAAGAATGATTTTAAATACCATCATTACCGGTATTGTGCTTTGCTTCGTGGTAGCAGGGATTGTCTATCTTACCAATTATCTTAATACCTCCGGAGTTTTTACCAATTTACTCGGGCAGATGTTTTTGTTTGAAACACTTCTTTTGAATATTTATTTTGCACTGGCCATCGGTTTTATGTATTATACGGAAAAGAAAATTGCCCTTCCGGTTGAAAAGCTTGCCGAGGTAAGCGAGGGCTATTATCTCGATCACAGTTCGAAAGACGACCGCTCCGAAATGGTAAACGTGTGCAAACAGTTTTCCACCAACACAAATGAGGTCGGAGACCTTGCACGATCATATATTTCCATGATCGAGGATATTGACAAGTACATCGAAAATCTTAAAACCGTTACCAAGGAAAAAGAACGCATCAATGCAGAACTTTCTCTTGCGTCGGACATTCAGGCACACATGCTTCCGTGTATTTTCCCGCCTTTCCCGGAACATAAGGAATTCGACATTTTTGCAACAATGACTCCCGCAAAGGAGGTCGGCGGTGATTTTTACGATTACTATATGCTTGGTGACGACAAGCTTGCCCTGGTGGTTGCCGATGTTTCGGGCAAGGGCATTCCCGCGGCACTCTTCATGGTAATCACGAAGAGCCTCATTAAAAATCATGTTCAGTCGGGCTTGAATCCTGCAGAGGCATTCGGTAAAGTAAATAATCTCTTATGTGAAGGCAATGATGCCGACCTGTTTGTTTCCGCTTGGCTTGGTGTCATAGATTTAAAAACGGGTGTTCTTAATTACACAAGTGCCGGTCACAATCCTCCGCTTCTAAAAAGAGGGGATAAGACCTTCGAATTTTTAAGATGCACACCGGAACTCGTGCTTGCAGGCATTGAGGGTACTGTATACAGCCAGCATGAAGTCAAGTTAAACGAAGGAGACGGACTCTTCCTTTATACCGACGGAGTTACAGAGGCTACGGATATTCAAAAGGAATTATATGGGGAAGACAGGCTGCTTAACTACTTAAACCTCCACATTAGAGATGACGTTGTGGGAAAGATAAAAGGCTTGAAAGCCGACATCGATTCCTTTGTGGGTGAGGCTCCTCAGTTTGACGATATTACAATGCTTTCTTTTGAATTGAAAAATTACAGGTAAAATTTTTGCTTTGGGTGTCAAATTTCCTTTGACCCCCAAAGCTTTTTCATTTATAATAACAACAGTTATCAATGAATGGAGAAAGATATGCCCAGAAAAGAAACTATTTCTAAACAGGAAATTCGTGAGGCTGCCTTCAACCTTGCAAGACAGTCGGGGATGGAATCCGTCACAGCCAGAAAGCTTGCTGAATTTATAGGATGTTCTACTCAGCCAATCTTCAGGAATTACAAAAATATGGAAGAGTGCCTTGACGAAGTGTATGAAGATACACTTGCTTTTTTTGATGAATTTACGAAAAACTGCAGTCTCAAATCCGTTCTTCCTTTTGTGACTTTGGGAATTTCATATATTTCTTTTTCACAACAGGAAACCAATCTTTTCAGGTTCCTTTTTATGACAAAGAATACGCATGGAATGAACCTCTACAGTTTATTGAATTCGCGTACGAATGCCGTCATCAAAGAGATGAATGCATGCAAG
>CAVJJQ010000033.1:0-21247 GCA_963649755.1 bacterium
GTCACCTTCGGTGACAGCTCTCCCAGAGGGAGAGCCAAGGGGAGAGCCAAGGGGCCTACCCAAACAGCCAACTCAAATAAGGCAGAATATTTATCCCCGGATTCGATCCCCTCTTTAAGAAGACCGCAAAGTAAGCCAAAAAAGCCATACTTATCAGCACGGTCCAGAATATTTGCTTTCTTTTACTCTGTATTTTTAAAATAACGCCCGGTATTAAAAATATCTGTCCAAGCACCATATAGTAGCAAACCCTCGTAAGCTCCGGGATATACGAGGCAAAGGCATAAAGCATGAGTGCAAAGAGATTTAAATTAAAAAGCATCTCAAGCTTACTGTCGCCCTTAATCGCTTCCCTATAGTTTATGAGACAAAAAATCAAAATCGCCGCGCACTTAAGGATGTTAATATAGGATATCTCGCCCGAATCAAGTGCGTCTCCCTCGTAATAAACGTAAATCTTAAAAATGAGCCATCTGATGATGCTTTTCCCAAGGATCAAACCTACCGTACCCACCGGAATGAGCCAGACAGTTTTCTTTGTCCATTTTAAGAAATAAGCTGCCAAATAAACCGGTATGCACAAAAGCACCGTCTTGTGAAAGAAAGCGGCTACTATAATGCAGGCTAAGAATGCCGGGTAATTTTTATTAAGTAACGGCCTCAGTGCGCACATTGCAAGTGCAAAGGCAAAGTAATAACGGACATTACTAAAACTCATAAAGTAAAAGCCGTTTGTCATGAAGAGAAGCGCACTTAAAAAGAACCAATCCGTTGTATCGTAAATTCCTTTTACGAAAAAGAACGCGGTGAGAATCGCAAACAGTGCAAAGATTTCTTTGTAACAATCCCTGTAGAAAATCTTTTGCATGATTAGCACAACCGCCTTAAAGCCAAGCTCGTAGGAAACCGGCGTCTCGCCTCCGTTTATCTGCAAAAATCCCGTCCTGTACACCCAGTAATCATTTCCCGTTCCGACTCTCACTCCCGACACAAAGGCAAGTAAAAAGAAAATGACAAACAAAAGCAGCGTATTTACGAAACCCTGATTTGAAGGAAGTACGTTTCGGTTTACAATGCTTGTCTTAATATTAAATTGTCTTTGATACTTTGAATTTACAAACCATGATAACAGTAACACCACGGCAGTAAGTGAAATATAGACAATCATTTAATTCCTCGTGTAAGCGATAGACTTAACCCGTAAAAAGTCGATTTTTACTTCCTATAATATAACTTATCCGAAACTACGAAGTAGTTTTCGGATAAAAGAGCCACGAAGTGGCTCGTAAATCGATTATAGGAAGTCGATTTTTACTTCCTATAATATAACTTATCCGAAACTACGAAGTAGTTTTCGGATAAAAGAGCCACGAAGTGGCTCGTAAATCGATTATAGGAAGTCGATTTTTACTTCCTATAATATAACTTATCCGAAACTACGAAGTAGTTTTCGGATAAAAGAGCCACGAAGTGGCTCGTAAATCGATTATAGGAAGTCGATTTTTACTTCCTATAATATCGCCTGATAAGCTTTGCATCCTCACCCGTCAAAAGTGTTGCGGTTACGGCAATATCCAGACGCGTAAGTTCCTCGATAAGCCTTTCAAACTGCTTTAAATTGTGATTCCCGGCTTTTAACATAACTATTACCGCTTCACTGTTTCTCACTTTATCCACGCCTTCAGGCTCAAAGCAGATATTTTCCACATAAGTATAGTCGTCTACCGGAAGTTTAACCTCTTCATAATCCTTATCCACAGAAACCACGCAAGTCTTTTTTCCTTCAAGCAGATACTTTGTGTTTAAAGAAAACTCCTCCATGGAAGGTGCGAGTAAACTTTTCAAATGATATCTTTTTTCAAGGGTTGCGGGTATATAAACCGAGGTGTCCGTAAAGTCCTTAAGCGTAAGAAATACTATCAACACCAAAAGTCCCATGATGCCGCCCATAATGCTTACCTCGGCTACCCTGATGTTTGAGTTTTCAAGCGCCTCACCCGAATGTTCGCAGGTGATGCTGTTAAACTCCTTGTGCGCCGCACAGAACTTGTTCAGCGCATTTTCATAGGCCAGTGCTACCCTCTTTGAAAGTTCCGGATCCGGGGTTGTGCATCTTAAGTAGAGGTATCTTCCGTCCGACTCAACCGTACAATCGGAATACTCTGCCGCCTCTTCCTTTGTGATCTCACCGCCAAGCTCGCTTACAACCTCATCAAGGAAGACGTCCATGTCCGCAAGGGTTGACCAGGTATACTGATTGACCCAGGTATACTGTGTACCGCCTGAGTCCTCCGCAAAGTCTATATAGTAAATATTCTCAACCCGGTAGGTGCGTCCCGTTATCACGGTTTTATAAAAGAAATACACTCCGAATACGAGCACCGCCCCGCCAAATATAAACGCCGGTATGAGCCAGGCTCTTTTTAAAAGCCTGCACGCAATCAAACGCACATCAATCGGTTCTCTTGAATACGAACATTCCCACATAATCTACCTCACTTAACTACCCTGTAAAGGTATCCGTAGCCCTCAATTTCATTTAAAAGAGTCACTTTTGCATCCGATAACTCTTCGCCCGTCAGTATATAATCAACCATGTTTATGTTGCCATCATTAATTCCGTTATAAAAAACCTGATATCCAAGCTTCGACGGAACACTCATAAGCAGTGAAACGTCTCCCCAGTTTACATCCATTGTCGCCCCGAGTTTCATATTCGAATCATTTTCAAGCTCCTCAAAACCCGAAACCTGCTCGTTAACGACGCCAAACTCCCTGTCCGCAAGCAAGGCATTTACATCACTGAAAATTATCAGTAACAAAAATGTCACTATCGGCACCGCCCTTACCGGCACTTTCTTTGCAAACATTGCAATCGAAAGCATCAGAAACATGGCAATCGGCGCAAAAGTCCTGTAGTCTCTGTAATCCTTTATATCATACAAACACATCATGATACAGAGTAACCCGCCTGCTGTCGCGAAGAGTGAAAACCAAAATCCGTCAAAGCAAATCCCAAACTTCTTATTCTCCTGCCTCACAAAGCTTAAAACACCTGATAAAGCCACCAAAATCCCGTATACGTATCTAAGCACTATCTGCATCGGGCTTTCTATGGAAAAAGAAAAGAACCTGTAAATATTTTCCCTAGTATTTGCGTAAATTACCTTAAGTTTCCCGATAATCCCTTCTGCCGCACCTATCTTTGCGGTCACCCAATCCGGGTAGTTTGCGCAAAAAAGATTGTAAAATTTATAAACAAGTACAAACGAAAATATGTAAATCAAAAGCCTCAGCCAAGTCTTTTTATTAAACTTATAGTCTCCGAATGCCATAATCGCAGGGAAAAGAATTACCACATAGGGCATTCTTATAAGTGTCACAAAAGTTCCCACTATAAGCATCCATATGAAAACGGATTTCTTTTTACCCTTGTTGTAAGCGTAAAACAAGGCAAAATAGACTATCAATCCGGCGTAAAGCGGAACTTCAAGCATTGATGTATAAAGATAATTTAAAAGCGGTGGAAACAATAAAAACAAGAAGCATGAAAAAATCAGATTAAATCCCTTGGGCTTGACTAGTAAAGCAAAGGCAAGCATCGCAAGTGATAAAAGTACGAGATTTACATACAAAATCGTATGCTCCGAAAACGGAAATATCAAAGCGACAAGACCGTAGACCACGATAGGTGAAAAAGAATGTCCTCCCAAAGGGCCGATTTTCGCATCCTCACCCACAAAAAGCGAGCCGCCGAAATCAAAGCCGTTTTCCGAGAAGGAGTAAGTTTCCCTGAAATAATCAAGTTCATCGCTCCAGGTAGGTAGGCTCAAAAAGAGATTTTTGCTGCTTACAAGTGACAGCAACAATAAAGAAAGCACGGGAATAAAAAGATACAGAAAATAAAGAGCCTGTATTCTTTTTACACCCGTGCTTTGTTTTTCCATTTAAAACCCCAAATTAGTTTTCTGCCTACTCAGAACCTTATATGATACTCTTAAAAATTCAAGCTTAATGCTTTTCTCCGGATTCGGGAATCTCTTCTTCAACCTTTGATGAATCTTTATCTTTCTTCCTGTAACCGTCCACGTATTCCTTGATGGCTTCAAAGGACTCCTTGAACTTCTTCGATCCCATCGTAGGGTTGCCAAGAATAATGCCTCTTGTGTATATATCCTTAAAGCTCAGCATATTAGAGCGGTTGGCCTTACTGATAATGTACTTTTCTTTGAGTTCCGAAATTTCATCCCTTACATTGTCCGCAAAGGCGGCAGGTCTTTCTTCCATGCGGTGCTTAAGCTCCGTAAACTGCAGCTCTATGCTGCCGGTAAGGTCTTCGAAACGTTCTTTGCGCTCTTCGTGTTTTTCCTTACGCTCTTCGATAAATTCTTTCCTGTCTTCCTCAGCATAGGCCATATACACATCGAGTCGTTTCTGCATGAGCCTTAACTCTTCTCTTGCTTTTTCCATCTTGATGATCAAAGCACGCATATCGAAAGCTGCCTTGAAGGAAAGAGTCAGGTCGACCACAAAGTATACGGAAATTGCCGTTACTATCCAGCTGAGTGCTTCCTCGGAAAGCATATCTTTAAGAGCTTCCAATGGTTTCTGCAGCCAGTAATCCTCCACACAGGCAAGTGCGCCCCAACAGATACTCGTAAAGAGTGACACATGCCCGTTTATGTTCATAAACTTTCCCGTATAATCCCAATAACGAACCTTAAACACGGCCTCCATAACGGTTCCGGTCACATATTCAAGCACGCTTGCGGTAAAGAGTCCCGCAAAGAAAACCGCAACCGGCCACTTTAACAGCGGCGTACCGACAAGCAGTAATGCCATCGCGCCAAACCCGTAAATCGGAATAAACGGTCCGTGCATGAAGCCTCGGTTTACAAATTTTTTCTCATTAACCGAGACATAGGTCGACTCGATTATCCAGCCTATGAAGCAGTAAATGAAAAAGAAAAACAAAAGCTCAGTAAAATTATAGGGGATCATTCTTAATTCCTCGCTAAGTCAGGCTTATTTTTGTATAAAGATTCAAGCATTCACATAAAGTCTGCTTTCGTAAGTACTGTTTCTTTAGGTAAATGTGATGACTTCCTGTTTCGGAGCCTTAACGGTTTCCACCGAAACAGCCTTTAGTATGGGGCCTTCGCCCTTGTATCCGGCAAAGTATTCCTTTGAAACCACTGCCTTTACCTTTACCCAGGAATGGTCTTTAACCGTTCCGTCGTATTTGCAGGGGAAGCCGAGGAACTGGATATCTGCCGCACAACAGGTCATGATGGACCTGCCCGGTACGAAGATGCCATCAGGCATCTCCTTTGATGAAAGCGCATTTGCGATAAAGGTTACGGTCTTTCCCGTGTATCTGTCTATATTGTCAAGCATGTCGAGATACCAGGTGCCGTAGCTTTCATCCGTAAGTTCAAGCTCGTTCTTTGTAATGTCGTAGGGAAGTTCCTCTTCAAGAGTCGTCTTTACCTCTCCGTTCTTGTCCTCAAAAACGATTTCGGCCTGACGGTTTATTGCCTTTACGTTTCGCTTGTATGTGGGAAGCTTGTCGTTCATTCCGTCACATCTGTTGAAGATGATGAGTTCGGATGCGCGCATCTGCTCGCCCAAAAGCGACCTCATGTTGGTGTAGTAAAGTTCAAAGGAAGGAGCGGCTATTAAGGTAATCTGCTGTTCAAGCTTCCAAAAGAACGGAAGCTTAAATTCCTTGAAGTCCCACATTCCATTGTACTCTATGATCACACGTGCGGGCTTGTACTGCTTGTCAAGTTCCTGCAATGCGTCCGCGGATATACCGCTTTTATCTTCCACGGTTACCATAACCGTGTTCGTGACTTTTAAGAGTTTTTCATTGTACTCTTCTTCGCCTTCCTCACACACGATGAGTAAGGTTACCCCCTTCGTGCGAAAGTAGGGCTGAGAGAGTGTATAGCTGATAAATTGCGTCTTTCCCGAATCAAGAAAGCCGTTTATTACAAATACCGATTTCATACTGCCTTCCTTAGTGCTTTGAAACAAGCTCTTTTATAGCATCTTCCTTCATCTCATGACCGATTACGCAAATCTTTCCGGTATACTCGGCAGCACCTTCTCTTACGTTTACTTCGCCGGGAGTATAGTCAAAGTAAATCCATGCAGAGCCCTCAGCCGAAGGAAGCATGCCCTTTGCACGTAATACATAGCCGTACTTTGCTTCGTCTTCCAAAGCGGCGAGGATATCGTTTACCTCGGCCTTTGTGTACTTTGAAGCCGTTTCGATGCCTATGCTTGTAAATACCTCATCGGCATGGTGATGATGGTGGTGATGTCCGCATCCGCAGGAACATTCCTCGTCATCATCATCGTCATCGTCGTGATGGTGATGGTGTTCATGCTCGTCTTCATCGTCATGATGATGGTGATGGCAGCATTCGTGTTCATCGTCATCATCGTCGTGGTGGTGATGGTGATGTTCATGCTCGTCCTCATCATCGTCGTCATGATGATGGTGACAGCACTCGTGCTCATCATCGTCATCGTGGTGATGATGGTGGCAATGTTCTTCTTCAACTTCCTTTAAAAGCTCTTCTTCAAATGAGGTTACAGCCTCGAAGGTATCGAGTATGTACTGTCCGGAAAGCTCGTCCCAGGGAGTCGTAACAATCTTTGCGTCCTTGTTGTGCTCTCTGATCATTTCCACAACCGTGGCAAGCTTATGCTCGTCCATTCCCTGAGTACGGCTCAAAATAATCGTTCCGGCATGCTCAATCTGGTCGATAAAGAACTCACCGAAATTTTTCATGTAAATCTTGCACTTCGTGGCATCGACAACCGCTACCGACGAACCGGGCTCTACGCCTGCTGCCTCGGCAGCCTTAAGTACTGCCCTCTGAACATCAGAAAGCTTGCCGACTCCCGAAGGCTCGATTAAAACTCTTTCAGGTGAATACTTTTCGATTACCTCTTTAAGTGAAGTCTCGAAATCGCCTACGAGGGAGCAGCAGATACAGCCTGAGTTCATCTCCTTGATTTCGATACCGGCATCCTTTAAGAAGCCTCCGTCTACTCCGATCTCTCCGAATTCATTTTCAATGAGGACCACCTTTGTGCCCTTAAGTGCTTCGGAAAGAAGCTTTTTGATAAGTGTTGTTTTTCCGGCTCCGAGGAATCCCGAAACCACATCAATCTTTGTTGCCATTACTAAATCCTCCTGCTTCTATGTAGTCCTTTATAGGTATGCATACAACTTCGCCCGTATCGGATGAACCTGTTACGAGGCCAATCAAACAGCCGTCCGCGGTGAAGGCTCCTGCGCCGCTCATGCCGGGATCGGCATCTCCGTATAAATACAACAGGTATTCGTCAAACTCAGGCACATAATAGTCGTAAGCCTGAAATGTGGCTGTATTCACATTTGCCGCCACACCGACCGACGAACCGACTAAGTATATGCTGTCTTCTTTTGACAAAGCCTCATATCTGTCCAAATCTATGTCTGCGCTTTGTAAGGATAAAGAAAAATCCTCCGCAAAATCCGCTTTTTCTATCGTAAGAATTGCCACATCGCTTTTTTCGTCACAGTAATTTACGTCCGCAAAGCCTACGTAGCCGGATGAAAAGGTGATGATTCCCTGATCGTACCCGTTGACCACATGGGCTACGGTACAGATACGGATTTCGCTGTCGGTGATTTCACCGATAACGCCCGAGCCGTGACTCTCACCTACGGTAATCATTACTGTCGAATTTCTGAGTCTTTCAAGTAATTCTTCTTTGCTTTCTTTTTCCTGTGTACAGGAAGCTGTCAGAAGGCAAAGAATAACAAGTAAACACGAAATAATTTTCTTTATACTCATATGCAGTCTATATCAAAAGTGAGTGGGACGATAAGCCGGGTTATGTCGTTGAATGATCATCTATCTAGGACTTATGTTGCCATAAGCCTCAAGCGACCTACCGGGAAACAGATCGGGCAAATCTATCGTTTCCCAACGCTTGCGCGTCGTCTTGGTCTTGCTTCGGATGGGGTTTACACGGCTCCGCATGTTACCATGCGGACGGTGGTCTCTTACACCGCCTTTTCACCCTTACCATCAAAGATGGCGGTTATTTTCTGTTGCACTGGCCTGGGAGTCACCTCCACCGGACGTTATCCGGCATCCTGCCCTATGAAGCCCGGACTTTCCTCACCTGCTTACGCAGCCGCGATCATTTGTCCCGCTCACATTTGTATCTATAAATATATTAGTGATACCGGATTGCTACGTGCTGCGCACTCTCGCAATCCTCCCGACATTCGTAAGTCGCTTTATTTTCTTCGAAAAATGGCTACTTACTCATGTCGGGGCGGGTCTCAAGGTCAAAACTTCTCTTGTAAGCAAGCTTGCATCGAAGTTTTGGACTTTTCGACCCTGGTATCACACGTTGAAGTAGCTTCCACCTATAAACTCTCGGCAAATTGAATTATTGGGCACAACCTTCGGGTCGATACCCACGAAATAATTCAAAAACTTAAGCAGTCTCTTGGCCTCGTAATATTCCGGCTCATCCTTTGAAATATCGAAAAGGAGAGGCTCGGCATAGGTCTTAAAGGCAGCAAGCTCATAAAGAAGAATCGAATTGAACATTGCATCCGCGTTCTCCTGGAAGGGGAAGATATTTTCTTCCTCCCCGCGCCTAACACTCGGCCACATCTTTATGGTGTTCTTTGCGCTTGTGCCGCGAGTTCTTGCATCCCTTACCATACGTCTGAAAAGTCTTCCGTCGGTAGTGGGTATGCGGTTATGTCCGTCTATATTGATGCTCGTCAGAGCGCTTATGTATATCTTAAACTTACTCTCTTCCGGGAGTGAATAGCTCATCTTCGGATTGAGTCCGTGAATACCCTCGATTACCAGGATATCGTTCGGACCTAAGGTCTTGAAATTGCCCTTATACTCCCTCTTACCCGTCTTAAAGTTAAACGAAGGAAGTTCAACGGTTTCTCCTGCAAGGAGCCTGTTCATATCCTTATTAAACTGCTCTACGTCGATTGCTTCAAGACACTCGAAGTTGTATTCGCCTTTTTCATCCTTGGGAGTAAACTCTCTGTCTACGAAATAATCATCAACTCCTATCGGATGAGGTGTCAGTCCGTAGGTACGAAGCTGAATTGACAGTCTGTGTGAAAAAGTGGTCTTTCCTGAAGAAGAAGGGCCCGCAATCATTACAAACTTGACTCCGCCTCTGTCCGCTATCTGCTTTGCGATTTCACCGATACGTCTTTCCTGCAGGGCTTCCTCCACAAGAATCAAATCGTTAATCGAACCGTTGCAGACTGCATCATTTAGGTCCCCGACCGTACTGATACCAATTTTTTGTCCCCATCTTTCGGAATCCTTTAAGGTCTTATATAGATTCGGTCTGTCAACGTACGGATCCAGCTTTGTGGGTGTCTGTGCATTCGGAATGACGAGCATAAAGCCCTCATCGTAGGGTATTAAATCAAACCACTTAACGCATCCCGTTGAGGGAAGCATATAACCGTAATAGTAATCGTAATAATCCTCAAGAGCATAAACATTGACATTCGAGCCTATTCTGTACTTAAAAAGGCTTGCCTTGTCGGAAAACATATTTTTCTCAAAGAGTTCTATTGCATCATCCTTATTGAAGTTGTACTTAAGGAAAGGCAAATCCATTAAGACAAGCTCTCTCATTCTTGCCTTTACCTTGTCCACAAGCTTAAGTGTCGCCTTTACGTCTCCCTCAAGCGAACAATAATATCCGTTTCCGACTACAAATTCAACCCTTACCTTCTTTGAATAATCCTTGCCGGTCACATCGTAAAATGCCTTCACGCAAAGCATGATTGCGCTTCTTTCGTAAGTCTTGTGACCTATGGGATCGGAAAGTGTCACAAAATCAAGGGTTGCATCCTTCTTTGCTTCTTTGTAAAGCTCTGAAATCTTCCCGTTTTCTTTTACCAAGGCAATCGGCTCATTATACCCGGGCTGATACTCCTTTACGATATCCAAAAACTTTGTTCCTGCGGGATATTCTTTTTTTTCTTTTTCTATTGTTAATACAGGCATTTAGTCCTCCATCAGTGAGAGTGCTGTTTGTAAATCCTTGTACTTTTTATTAAGAGTTTCCTTGCCGGAGTCGTCCTTTACGCTGTTCAAATACCCTTCGGTCAGTTTTAACTGCTCTTCAAGGTATTGCCTGTAAAGGGGATTTTTTTCGCCGATCAGGTAACCTGAGTAGTTATCGTAAAATTCATCCTCTTTGACCATAGGTTTCTTTTTCTCCGCAGGTCTTGCATCGATTATGAAATAATATTTCCCGGCATCAATGACGAAACTTTCCCTTTTTATTTCAAAGCCATTCTCCCTTAAGAACCTTCGTACCAAGAAAATCTCCGATTGCGGCTGAAGTACGAGCTGACTTGCTTTCCTTACAACCTCTATTCCCTTTGACAGGATTTCCGTCATAAGGTTTCCGCCCATTCCGGCAATGATAACCACGTCGATACAGTCGGAATCCTTAATCCCGGAAAGCCCGTCTGAAAGGCGAATGTCAATCTTATCCGAAAGTCCCGCCATACCCACGTTTTTTTTGCAGGCTTCAAGGGGACCTTGGTTTATATCACAGGCAATCACCTGCAAAACGGCACCGCTTCTTACAAGTTCTATCGCGACAAAGCCGTGGTCGCAGCCTATATCGCAGGCTGTTTCACAGGGCAGCACCGTATTCTTAACTTCCGTCAGTCTCAGTGATAAACCCATTACTCCAAATAATCCTTAAGCTTCTTTGAGCGGCTCGGATGACGAAGCTTGCGTAATGCCTTTGCCTCTATCTGTCTGATTCGCTCTCTCGTAACGTTAAATTCCTTGCCGACCTCTTCAAGGGTACGTCCGCGTCCGTCGTCAAGACCGAAACGAAGTCTTAAGACCTTCTGTTCCCTGTCGGTAAGTGTTGCAAGCACCTCGTTAAGCTGCTCCTTTAAAAGAGTATAGGCAGCCGCATCCGCGGGAACCGGAACGTGATCGTCCTGAATGAAGTCTCCGAGGTGTGAATCCTCTTCCTCACCGATAGGAGTTTCCAAAGAAACGGGCTCCTGAGAAATCTTTAAGATTTCACGTACTCTTTCTACAGGAAGATTCATTTCCTTGGCTATCTCTTCGGGGGTAGGTTCACGTCCCAACTCCTGAAGCAGCTGTCTTGAAACCCTGATGAGCTTGTTGATGGTCTCAACCATATGAACGGGGATTCTGATGGTACGCGCCTGATCGGCAATAGCTCTTGTTATTGCCTGACGTACCCACCATGTAGCATAGGTGGAGAATTTAAATCCCTTACGATAATCAAACTTCTCGACTGCCTTTATAAGACCCAGGTTTCCTTCCTGGATAAGGTCGAGAAACAACATTCCTCTTCCGACATATCTCTTCGCTATTGAAACAACAAGTCTCAAGTTTGCCTCGGCAAGCTTCTTCTTTGCCTCTTCGTCGCCTGCTTCAATCCTCTTTGCAAGCTCGATTTCCTCTTCGGCGCTTAAAAGCGGAACCTTACCGATTTCCTTTAAGTACATACGCACGGGGTCTTCGATGCTGACGCCCTCGGGAACGGAAAGATCGATATCCTCTAAGTTGACTTCCTCCATTGCCATCTCGTCATCCGTCAGGAATTCGTCGTCAACAGTCTCGACCTCTTCCTCTATCGGCTGCATTACATCCACGCCTGCTGCCTCAAGAGCATCCATAATCTTGTCGTACTGGTCCTCTTCGAGATTTAAATCTGCGAAATAATCATTGATTTCGTGATATTCAATTGCGTTCTTTTTCTTTTTACAATACTGAAGAAACTCCTTAACACGCTCTTCGTATTTTGCCATCATGTTCTCGTCCATAATCTCCCTTTCTACGCATCCAGCGTAAAAGACATGTTCTTCAACTTCTCGAGTGCCTTTTTGTCATTAAGCTGCTTCATTGCGTCCTCAATCGTGGCATCAGGTTTGTTTGCCCTCTTTTCGCAGGCGGACTTTTTGACATTGTACACCAAATCGTGAAGTGCCTTTTCCCGTTCTGTTTTTTCATTAACTTCTATCAAGGATGTATTGAACACCTCTGCGGCTCTGCTCTGCTCTTCTTCATCTTCGAAACGGCCTATAATCGCCGCCGGATTCATAATGCCTTCACTAAGGTCTTTAAATAGAGCACTCGCAATGGTTTCATACAGAGGATCGGTAAAATCATCCGGGAAAATGTAGTCTTTAATCTTACCGTAAATCCTCGGTTCCTCACAAAGCCAGGTAAGTAACATTCTCTGAACTCTCTTGTTATTTTCTTCAGGATCTTTCTTTTGAATCCCTGACTTCGGCCGTTCTATCGGTTTAAAATCTCCGCCGTTCTTTAAGGCGATTGTCGCAACCAGACGTTTTAATACTCCGTGGTCTAAGCTGTATTTGTCGCACACGGCGCGCATGTAATTTTCCCGCTCCACTTCATCCGGGAAATTGAAAAGCTTTTCGGCGAGCTCTCGCATAAACTTTGTCTTGTCGTCGGGATCCTTAAGATTAAGTCCCGCCGCAAGGAGCCCCACCTCGAAAAAGAAACTGTTTTCGGCTTCATCTATGCGCTTTTGAAACTCTTCGGCCCCGAACTGCTTGATGAATTCGTCCGGATCCTTACAGGGCTTTAAATTCAGCACCTTGCTCGTCATTCCGTTTTCGCGAAGAATCGAGATTGCTCTGATTGCCGCATCCCTTCCCGCTCCGTCGGAGTCGTAGGAAAGAATCACAAGGTCGGTGTATTTCTTCAATACATTTGCCTGATCCGAAGTAAACGCGGTTCCGAGCGATGCAACCGCTTCTGTGAAGCCTGCCTGATGCATCGAAATAACATCCATATAGCCTTCGCAGAGTATCAGGTAATTCTTGTGTGAAAGACGGGCATAGTTAAGTCCGAACAGGTTCTTTCTCTTATTGAAAATAATCGTCTCGGGTGAATTTAAGTACTTTGGCTTTGCATCCGACATAACTCTCCCGCCGAAGCCTATTACACGGTTTCTGATATCCTGAATCGGAAACATTACCCGGTTCCAAAACTTGTCCGTAAGTCCGTGCTTTTCGTCAAAGCCCGCAAGCCCCGAATCCCTGATTATTTCATCTGTATAGCCTTTGCTCTTTAAATATCTGACAAGGTCATTCGGCGACACAAGCGAAAATCCGAGGCCCCATTTGTTTAAGGTTTCGTCCGTAAGCTTTCGCCCGGTCAGATACTTGTATCCGACCTCGCCGTTTTTGCTCCTCAGCTGATAATAAAAGTATTTCGCTGCCTCGCGGTTTACCTCATAAAGCTTTGTGCGCTTCTCGTCACGCTTCCTGTCTTCCGGCGTCGCAGTCGATTCGGGAAGCTTCACTCCCGCCCTGTCTGCCAGATACTGAATTGCTTCCTGATATGTGTAATTTTCGTATTTCATTACGAAGCTGATCACATCGCCGCCGACATGACAGCCGAAGCAGTAAAACATCTGCTTTGAAGGTGACACGGAAAAAGAAGGTGTTTTTTCTCCGTGGAAGGGGCACAGACCCACGTAATTGGCTCCCGTCCTCTTCATCTTTACGGAAGAACCTATCACATCGACTATATCGCTTCTTTGCCTGACTTCTTCAATCAGTTCCTCCGGATACCACATCTTTTACTCCCCTTACCAATGCCACGTCTTCGGAACGAAGATTTCCTCGTACAAGGCAATCGCATATCGGTCCGTCATTGCCCCGACGTAATCGCAGACTATCTGTTCCTTTGCATCTCCCCTGTCCAAAAGTGCCTTCATATCCTCAGGGAGAAGTTCAAAATTCTTTAAATAATATTCGTATAAAGTCTTGATTAACGACTCGGCCTTTGTCTCTTCGCTCTTTGCCTCGGGGTTCTGGTATACCCTTTCAAACATAAACTCCCTGATGGCTTTAAGTGCCGCGGCCGTGTCCGCGCTCATCTCAATGTCGTCTTTATCAAGACTGTTTAAAACTATATCGTGAATGAAATGGTCAAGTCTCTTTCCCGTTGTATCCCCGATTACGTCGGTAATACTTGACGGTACGTCACTTTCCCTTAAAATGCCCGCTCTTATCGCATCATCCATATCGTGATGCACATAGGCAATTTTGTCGGAAAGCCTTACGACCTTTCCCTCTAAAGTGCTCGGAGTGCAGCTCATCTGATGATTAAGTATGCCGTCCTTTACTTCGTAGGTAAGATTCAGACCCTGCCCGTTTTTTTCAAGGACTTCAACCGTCCGCACGCTCTGGTGAGCATGCTCAAAGCCCAAGGGGCAAATATCATTTAACGCTCTCTCGCCCGCATGTCCGAAAGGCGTATGTCCGAGGTCATGCCCCAAAGCGATTGCCTCCACAAGGTCTTCGTTTAGTCTTAAAGCCTTTGCAATTGTACGCGCATTCTGGGAAACCTCAAGCGTATGCGTAAGCCTCGTCCTGTAATGGTCTCCGTCAGGAGAAAGAAAAACCTGCGTCTTATCCTTTAACCGTCTGAAGGATTTACTGTGAAGTATCCTGTCTCTGTCCCTCTGAAAGCACGGTCTGATGTCGCAGGGTTCTTCCTCACGCGAGCGCCCCTTTGATGCAGAACTTAAGGTCGCGTAAGAACTCAAATATTCCTCTTCCCATTTTTCAAGGCTTTTTCTTATCAGCATGTCCCCTCCATTCTGTTGCGAAATCCTCACAACTATATTATTCTCCCAAGAATGCAAATTTCCTTCTTTGCTCTGTACAGAGCCAAGCAAAATTCCGTAAATCGGGCGTGGAATGCTTGCATTCCCAAGAC
Source organism: bacterium (assembly GCA_963649755.1). Taxonomy (GTDB): domain Bacteria; phylum Bacillota; class Clostridia; order Lachnospirales; family Lachnospiraceae; genus UBA1258. The sequence continues at coordinate 14,826 of CAVJJQ010000033.1, forward strand.
CGGTTACGGAATTTTATTTGGCGGATACGCCACACCGACGAAATGCGAAGCATTTTGGAGGGGCTCTGTACAGAGCCAAAGAGTCAAAGAGAGGTTAGCCGTAGACCAACCTCTCTTTTCTTACTCTATATGTGAACTCCTATTTAACGTTTGTTGAAGATGCGGGATTGTTACAATCCTTATCATCTCTTTTTAAATCTTTACGATTTCTTCCTTTAAATCTCTGACATTCTCAGCAGCTTTTTCGCATCTCTTAACGGTTTCTTTATCCGCCGAAAGGTAAGCATCCATCTTTGCAAGCTCACCCTCCCAATCGGTGTTTAAGTATCCCTTAAGACTTTCGTCGGATACATCACTTGCATCGAGTCCCGAAGCCTCCTTCATAAAAGCAAATGCGTCCGTCTGCCTTCTGGTTTCGTAAAGATCGTCCCTTAAAAGGTTAAGACTTTCGGTGCATGCCTTCAAGGTATTCTCGCACGCCAGTGCTTCACGCCCCGCATTTTCCTTTGCGATATCCGTAAGCACGCCCTTTTTGTCTGCATCGATAATGTTCAAATAGCTTTCGCAGCCGGTTAACTTTTTCTCTGCCGTGTTTAAAAGTACTTCTATCGAAGGATTCGAAAGCTCGTCAAGACCTTTTGCGCTTTCATGCACGTTTTTAAGCTCGCTCCGTGCGCTTGCAAGGCTCTTTCTCGCCATTCCCACCTTGCTCTTTTCCGGTGCATCGCTTACGAATTCTTCTTTATCGGTTTCTTTTTCTATCAAAGTCGCTGCTTCGTAACTCGCAGGTTGCATCAGCATAACAGCTCCGATTCCGATTGCCAGCGCTTTTAAGATGTTCTTTTCCGATGTTTGTGCCATAAAAAACACCTCACAATTATCTCTACACTAATAAAGACTCCGTGAGGTGTGAAAAAGGTTCAAATTATTTCAAAGTAAATGCGGTTACTCCGAGGAGTGAATCCTCTGCTAAATATATCGGGATAAAGAACTCGTCACCCTCTTCGACGCAGGGGATGATGATTGAAAGGTTCGTTCCCGCAGGTGCTTCCGACACGATATTGTAATCGATGAGCTCTCCCTCAAGCGGTGCGACCTTACCGTTATCTGCCGTATAAGTCGTCGTAAAGTAGGTATCCGGATACTCGCTCAGTACGGCATTTACCGTCATTTCTCCGTTTTCAAGGCCGCCGGTAAAGTTTCCGTAGGTAAGCTTCTGCATTTCGTTTTGTGCCGTTACCGCGGAAAGTCCGTTTTCATAGAGGATGCCGAAACCTTCGGGCTTGTCGTCCTTGAAAGTGCCTTCAAACACTTCATAAGAGCTGTCGTCAAGCTTTAAGATAATGATTCCGTAGCCTTCTCTTACTCCGTTTACGTAATCTCCGTAGTAGAAATAATATCCCTGCCCAAGACTTCCGTCATCGTTTGTGTATTGCTCACCAATCAGGTAAAGTCCTGCCGCCGTACCGGTAAAGTTGCTGTTGTAGCCGTCCTGTGTATATATATAAGAACGTGCCGTACCGGATAAAGCAAGGGTTTCGGCCTCACTCGATCCGTCAAGAGAAAGCATTCCGCTAAAGTCGTAGGTGCTCGCCCTGAAGAGTGCGGTTTCCATGCTCTGAACCGTTTCGAGTGTGCAGGACGTGCTGTATTCATCATAAAACGGCTTTAAATAATTTTCCGCGTTTGACAAAAGGGTGTTCTTTATCTGATAAAGGGTCTCGGCAGTGTCGATTTTTGCCTTAACCTCATCATAGTTTAGACCAAGTGCTTCTGAGTATTTGTCTAACAGACCGGTGGACTTTTCAAAATCATCGGTCGATATGTATGTATCAATCAGAGAAAGAACACAACCCGAAATCACTTCCGTGTAGCTTTCCGCATTATCCGAAAAGCTTAATACTTCGTCGAAGGCTTCGAGGGCTTTTTCTTTATCCGTTTCCGAAAGATCTGTGCCGTAAGCATAGTATGCATCGGCAAGCATGGTCTTCACATCGGAATTCTCAGGCAGAAGTTCATATGCCTGCTTTGCATAGTCAACTCTCGTTTCTGCTTCCTCAATAATCTCGGGAATCAGCAAAAAGAAATCTATTGCACTGTCCTTGGATTCATCCGGTACATCTCCGTATCCCGCAAGCCTTTCAAATACGGAAATGTAGGTTTCCTCTATGCTTTCCGCAGCTGTGGTTTCGGTGTTAAAAGATGCGTCGTTTGCTGATGCATCATTTGCGGATGCATCGTCTGAAGATATGTCGTTTGAAGTTATGTCATTTGAAGATATATCATTTGACGAAGCATCGTTTGAGGATGCGTCGTCTGAGGTTACATCTTCTTCATTGCCTTCTGTGCTGCTTTGTGCGGTCAGGGAAAGGATTTCTCCCAAGGCTGCCCTATAAGAACTTCCGTCGATTTTCTCGGCTTTGATGTATTTGTTTCTTGCCGCCTGATAGCTTTCTTTGTAATAAAGCTTGTCGGCCGCATTTATGGCCCTTGAAAAACGGTTTGAAGGAAGATTGAAAACAATCAAAAAAACGATAAAGAGGACAAGAATCACCGCTCCCGCGTCAAGATACCAAAGCTTGTAAGGAGTTTTTTTGTTTGCCTTAACCTCTTCCTTTATGGTTCTTCCTTCTTTGACCAAAGTGATAATCAGTTTTTTCAGTTTTTCTTTTATATTTGTTAAAAATTCAGTCATTTATAATTTGCCCCACTAACTTACAACATTGACATAAAATGATACCTCTTAGGCCGTACCTTGTCAAACCGCGGACAAATCCGAAAAGACCTTCCCGATACTGTCGTTGACAGTGAGCAAATCCCCGTTAAAGCTTACGCTTAGCTCATCTTTGTTGATGATGCAGAGTTTGTCTCCGTTAAAATATCTGATAAAGGATGCAGCCGGGTACACGGTGAGAGAGGTCCCGCCGATAATCATCATATCTGCCGTGGAAATGGCATTCAGAGCGCCCTCAACAGCATCCTCGGGCAAACTTTCTTCATACAAAGTGATGTCGGGTCTTATGGTTCCTCCGCATGAACATTTCGGTATCGGATCTTTGCAATCGAAAATATAATTTTCATCGTAACGTTTCCCGCACTTCATGCAATAGTTTCTTAAGGCGCTTCCGTGAATCTCAAATACCTTTTTACTGCCGGCCTTCTGGTGAAGCCCGTCAATATTCTGAGTAACGATTCCGATAAGCTTGCCACTCTCTTCAAGGCTTGTAAGGTATTTATGTGCCATGTTTGGCTCAATATTTCTGGTATCAAGTTTTTGCCTGTGAAATTCAAAATAAACCTTCGGCTCTCTCATAAGGCAGGTGTGGCTTAAGAGATATTCGGGTCTGTAGTTTTCAAAAGCGACATCGTGCTGATTGTAAAGTCCGTCCTTGCTGCGAAAGTCCGGGATTCCGCTCTCCGTTGAAACACCTGCACCTCCGAAAAAGACAATGCGTGATGAAGAGTCTATCATTTCTTTAAGTTTGGCTATTTTATCCATGATTAACCTCCGTAAAGTACAAGAGGCACTTGCAAAAACAAGTGCCTCCTCATAGTTGTTAAATTTATAAAAATCCGCTCGGTTACTATCCGCAAACGACCGTCCCTGCATTCGCAAAACATGCAGGAGATGGGACTTGAACCCACATGAATTTTACTTCACACGGACCTGAACCGTGCGCGTCTGCCATTCCGCCACTCCTGCGCGACTTAGTCATTTTACTAATTTGACGCATAAATGTCAACAACCGGCAGACTGTAAATATGTCTTAATTGTATGAATCGAATATACTTCCCGTTGCGGTCGCACTTGAATATGATGCCTTGCTCGTATAGGTCGAAGCAGCATTCAAGGCACTCGTTGCCTTATTTGAAATACTTGAAGCTTTAGCAGTAAGCGTATCTCCAAAGGAACCGACAGAGCCAAACAAAGTCTTTAAGGGAGTTGTGTTTGCCTTTAACGTAGTTTCGTTTACGCTCATCTTTCCGTCGGTATCAAGCGTAATTCCGGCATCGGCAAGAAGCGAAAGATTCTCGCCTACATAGTTTACCATGTTCTGGGCAATTTTCTTTATCGACGAACTTCCCGAATTGCCTGCCGCCTTTGTAAGGGAATTGTACGTATCCGCAAAATTCGAAGCAGCCTCGTAAATCTTGTCCGTATCGTCGCTGTCCGCAACACTCTCAAGTGCCTCAACCGCGCTCCTAAAATTCGATGCGGCGGTCTTTGCGGACGACAAAGCCGACTTCGCAGAATCGGTATCCGAACTTGAAGAGGTGCTGTCGGTAGAATCGGTCTTTTTATAGTAAGCTTTTAAAAGCTTTGTATAGCTTCCGTTTTTTATGCTGGCATAATCCGAAAGAGAAATTCCGAAGTTACTCGGTGAACTTGAGCTTGAACTCGACGAAGAATTTGACAAAGATGAAAACAATGTAGAATAATCATTCTTTAAACTTATGCTCATATAAACCTCCATCCGTGAAAGAGCCATGCATTGACTTCCGTTTCAATGCTATTATAACCATTATCGGATTATATGGCTATTAAATTTAGCTTAAAAAAGTAAAAAAACTTGTTGACATTTGTTTTCCCGGATGCTACTATACTTCTTGCGTGTTGCGAAACAAGCAAATGCGGAAGTGTCGGAACTGGCAGACGAGCAAGACTAAGGATCTTGTGATCATTGCGATCGTGAGGGTTCAAGTCCCTTCTTCCGCAGTCAAATTTAACTGTTTCCGTCTGATTTTATCAGACGGTTTTTTTACTATATAGGGGATTGCGGAGCAATCCCCTATATAGCAAAAAAGGCAGCCTCAGGGGCTGCCCGTTTCTTTAATACAATTATTTTTTATGCCGAAAGCTTTCCGAGGATATCCACCACCTCGGCATATTTTGACATGAGCTTTTCGTGATTTTCCTTCAGGAAATCAATATGTCCCGCCTTGCCTTCAAGTTCGGAGGCCTTCGCTATCTCCGAAAGTTCCAGGGCACCGATCTGTTTTGCGGCATTTTTGAGGCCGTGCGCTTCAATGATGTATCTGCTAAAATCTTCTTTTTCCATCAAATCTTTGAAAAGGGGAAGTTTTTCCCGACCCTCTTCGTATGCGGTTTTCAAAACTTCTCTGTAAATGTCCTCATCTCCCACGCACAGTTCCAACGCTTCGGATACATTAAAACCGAACTTTTCCAAATCACTTAACTGCATACTCCACCTCCCTTGTAAGTACCCATATAAAAGTTATTTTCTTGCCTTTTCAGGCATCATATCATACTTATTTTCCTTTTGGCCGTCCTCGGCTTTGTGAGCTCTGAGTGAATCAACAATCTTCTCAATAAGAAGTTTTTTAACAAAAACATCACACCCCAACGCGCAAACAAAGGAGAATAGCTCAAGGTATTCTCTGTCGTCTTCGGGTGCATCTTTAAACTTTGTAAGTGATTCCTCATACTCCGACTTCACATCTTCCAGAATCTTATCAAGCTGATCCTTCTTGTCGGAGAAAATTTCATTGTATATATCTTCAATGGCAAAATCACATCCGGTGCCAAAAAACTTGTCCGTAACCGGTTTGATTAAATCTTTTATATCGTTGATTTGGAGTATACTCTTAAAGTAATAAACAATTATTAACACCAAAACGTGTTCCTTGGTGTATTTCTTGCGAACCGGCGGAGGAATTACATCGTTTTTCGCATAATTGTTAATCATTGTCTTAGTCATGAGCTTTTCATCGGTCTGAATTCGCGTGCTTGACTTAAGATGTTCATCCATAAAGGTCGTTACCTGATCCATATACAGGTCAATATCCGGGATTTCGTCCGGAGTAATGTATTTCATGCGGCCAAAAGTCTGAACTATGCTGTTAAGAAGATCATCCGTGTCTATTGTCATAAAGTCACTTTTACCATTTTTAAATGCAGCCCCTAGGGCTTTGTTTGAGTGTCCGATACCTAGTATAACGTTTTAAATACCACTTCTCAAGGCTTTGTTTGCCATTTCTTTCTTCTTTACTTTAAAGCTTTAGTATGTTAAAATGTTTATCGCTGAAGGGGTTTCAGCCGGGAGGTCTTTAACATGAACAAAAAGATCAAAACAGAGGCCGTTGACCATCTTTTTGATGCAATTTTATCACTTGAGAACAATGAAGAGTGTTATAGTTTTTTCGAAGACTTGTGCACCGTAAATGAGCTTCTTTCTCTTTCCCAGCGTTTTGAAGTTGCTTCGATGCTTAGGTCAGGGAAGACATATATGGAAATAGCCGAAAAGACCGGTGCTTCCACCGCTACCATCAGCCGCGTCAACCGTTCATTAAACTACGGAAATGACGGTTACGATTTGGTATTTACACGATTGGGTGAATAAAACATAAAAAGAGTTTCGCTTGCGAAACTCTCACGCGCCCTCTCCGTCCTCGCTTCGCTC
>CAVJJQ010000034.1:0-20937 GCA_963649755.1 bacterium
TACTTGCCTCTCCCTTTGGGAGAGGTGGCCGAGCGAAGCGAGGACGGAGAGGGCGAGGACGGCGCGTCGAAAACACGTAGTACCTTGCGTAGCCCGGGCTTTGAATTTTTCTTTTTGCTAACTTGTATCTCTTGCTATTTATAGCTTATAATATTTGCTTGAAATCACCGAAAGGAAATTTACCATGTCAGAAGATATTGAAAAAGTCTGCCTCATGTGCATGCGGCCTGAGTCGAAGGCGGGGAAAATGCTTACACTTCCCGGAAATGTGACCGTGTGCATGGATTGTCTTCAGAAGACGATCGATACGGCAGAAGCCATGAATATAAGCCCGGAGGCCTTCGGTATGCCGTTTTCCGGACAAATGAAGCCAAACGTAACTGTGGCCGACGAGACGGAACCAATTGCAATTAAACCCGAGGCATCAACAGACGAAACCGAGGAAGACGGTAAAGACAAAGAAGAAAAATCTTCCGAAACAAAGAAGCAGGGCTTCCCGAACATAAGCTTCCTTAACCTCGCGGATTTCGGCGGCGAATTTCCCATGCGCAAGCATATAAAGAAGAGCGACAAGCCGATTGAACCCATCGATTTAAAGAGCATTCTGCCGCCTCACAAGATAAAGGAAAAGCTCGACGAATATGTAATCGGGCAGGAGCAGGCAAAGAAGATTATTTCGGTTGCCGTCTACAACCACTACAAGCGTGTGGCGACGGGCACCATGGACGAAATCGAGATTGAAAAGTCAAACATCCTGATGATCGGACCTACCGGCTGCGGTAAGACTTACCTCGTAAGGACCCTTGCAAAGTTGCTTGACGTTCCGCTTGCGATTGCGGATGCTACCTCTTTAACCGAGGCCGGCTACATCGGCGACGACATCGAGTCCGTTGTTTCGAAGCTCCTTGCGGCAGCAGACAACAACATCGAGCGTGCCGAGCGCGGCATCATCTTCATCGATGAGATCGACAAGATAGCGAAAAAGAAAGAAACCACCTCCCGTGATGTTTCCGGCGAATCCGTTCAGCAGGGAATGCTAAAGCTTTTGGAAGGCGCGGAGATTGAGGTTCCGGTCGGAGCAAATTCAAAGAACGCCATGGTTCCGCTCGCAACTGTAAATACGAGAAACATTTTATTTATCTGCGGAGGCGCTTTCCCCGATCTTGAGGAAATCATCAAGCAGCGTTTAAACAAGCGCTCATCCATCGGTTATACCGCGGAACTTCGCGACAAATGGGATAAAGAAAAAGACATTCTTTCTCATGTCACGATTGAAGACATCAAGAAATTCGGTATGATTCCGGAGTTTGTGGGCCGTCTTCCCGTTCTTTGTCCGATGGAAATGCTTGACAAGGATATGCTCATTCAGATATTGAAGGAGCCTAAGAACGCGATTTTAAAGCAGTATCAAAAGCTCCTGGAGCTTGATGAGGTAAAGCTTGACTTCTCGGATGATGCACTTGCGGCAATTGCGGAAAAAGCAATGGAACGCGACACCGGAGCGAGAGCGCTTCGCGCCATCATCGAGGAATTTATGCTTGATATAATGTATGAAATTCCGAAGGACAAGAATATCGGACACGTGACCATTACCTGTGAGTACATAGAGGGTACGGGCGGACCGGTAATCGAGCTTAGGACGGACACTGCAGTGTAAATCACTTAAAGGAGAATGATATGAAGGAATTTAAACCCGTAAAAGAAGGCAAGGTACGTGAGATTTACGATATCGGAGATTATCTGATACTCGTTGCGACAGACCGCATCAGTTGTTTTGATTATATCTTAAACAACACGGTTACAAAGAAGGGAACAGTGCTTACCCAGATGTCAAAGTTCTGGTTTGACATGACAAAGGACCTTGTTCCGAATCACATGGTTTCGACGGATACCGCCGATATGCCGGAATTTTTCAGAAACGAAAAGTTTGAAGGAAAAAGCATGATGGTCAAGAAACTGAACATGCTTCCCATAGAATGCATTGTGAGAGGCTATATCACGGGCTCGGGCTATGCAAGCTATGTAAAGAACGGAACAGTCTGCGGCATAAAGCTTCCGGAAGGATTAAAGGAGAGCGAAAAGCTTCCCGAACCCATCTATACTCCGTCCACAAAGGCGGAAATCGGCGACCATGACGAAAATATTTCTTTTGAAGAGAGCATAGACTATCTTGAAAAGCGTTTTCCCGGAAAGGGAAAAGAGTATGCCGCAAAGCTTAAGGAACTCACGATTGCTTTGTACACAAGGTGCGCAGACTACGCGCTTACAAAGGGCATCATTATAGCCGATACCAAGTTTGAGTTCGGTCTTGATGAAGACGGAAACATCGTGCTCGGAGATGAAATGCTTACTCCCGACAGCTCTCGTTTCTGGCCGCTTGATGAGTATGAAGCAGGACATTCGGAACCTTCTTTTGACAAGCAGTTTGCAAGAGACTGGCTTAAGTCACACGAGGGTCATAACTGGACACTGCCTCAGGAGATAGTCGACAAGACGATTGAAAAATATCTTCAGGCGTACAAAATGCTCACGGGCGAGGACCTTAAATAATACCTCCGGACTCATAAAATGCTCACGGGTAAAGATCTTAAATAATACCTCCGGGCTCATAAAATGCTCACAGGCAAAGATCTTAAATAATGACTCCGGACTCAAAAAATACTCACCGGCGAGGACCTTAAATAAACCTTTCGGGCCTGCAAAATGCTTACGGGTGTTTAACTTAAACAGCATCTCGCAGTCGGTTACGTTTTGGTTATGTTTGCTTGAGTACAATATATTCACGAATAAAATTCCGTATAAAGGAGTGAGCGAAATTGTACTGTATAATAGCAAAAAACATAGGGTTACGTTCATGGGTGAGGTCCCCTTACGCGTACTACGAAAAGGGAGTAAGAGATGCCAAGAGACTTACCAAGGCCGAGTACGAGACCATGAAGCTTTGCGATGCAAAGCATGATCTTGAAGAGACGGATACCTTAAAGAAACTTATCGAGAAAAAACTCGTTGTTCCTTGCAAGGAGGGTGAGTTTACCCTTACGGACTGGCAGGACAAGACTTGCGACAACCGTTATTTCCCCGCCATGAACTGGATGATTACGGGAAAATGCAATTACAACTGCCTGCATTGCTTTAACGCCGCAGACAATGCTCCGCTTCAGAGCGAGTGGACACTTGAGGAAGCCTATGATTTACTCGATCAGGCCAGAGACTGCGGAATAAACGGCTTCACCATTACCGGCGGAGAGCCGATGCTTCACAGAAATTTCTATGAAATCATTGAAGCCATATATGACCGCGACATGTTCGTATACGAATTGAATACAAACGGTCACTTCATCACTCAGGAAGGCCTTGACAGGTTAAAGAAAATCGGCTGCGTACCGCTTATGAAGATTTCCTATGACGGAATCGGCTGGCACGACTGGCTCAGAAACAGAAAGGGCGCCGAAGAGGATGCCCTTAAGGCGATGGAGCTCTGTATAAAGAACGGGTTCCCCGTAAAGGCCCAGACGAACGTTCACAACAAGAATATCGGATGCATGCTTGAAACCGTCAGAATGCTTGACAAGATGGGAGTCAGGGAAACTCGTATTATCAGGACGAGCGAAGCTCCCAGATGGGTACAGAATGCCGACGGAGCAATGCTTACTCTTAAGGATTACATGGACGCAATGGTCGACCTTTGGAAGACTTATTCCGAGGAAGATCACAAGATGCAGCTGACAGCCTGGCAGATAGGAACCATGTGGCCCAATTACAAGGCTTTCAAGCTTTCACCGGTAGAGTGCGACGAGGGCACTTACCGCGATAATATTCCTGTTTGCAGGGGCAACCGCGGAATGATTGCAATTGATGCAGCCGGAGATGTATTCCCCTGCCATCAGGTATCGGGCGTTTACAAGAGCAGAAACGATTATCTCGGAAACGTCAAAACGGGAAAGCTACAAGAGCTTATGAGCGGCGGCAAGTATATGGATGATGTCTGCATGACGGTCGGAAACTTAAGAGAGGCCAATGAAAAGTGCGGAAAATGCAAATACTTTGAATACTGCTGCGGCGGGTGCAGAGCTTTGGCTCTTGCCGTGACGGGCGACAAGCTCGGATCCGATCCTTCAAAGTGTTTCTTTTTCGAGAACGGATATTATGATAAGATTGTAAAAGCACTACCCGGATACCAGAATTGCTCTATTATGAAAATATAAATACGGAGGTGTTTATGAAAGACGAAGAAAGAAAAAAGTTCGAACTTAACGACGATGACCTTGATGCGGTTGCCGGCGGAGGTATCGTTGAAGAGCTTAGGGATATGTCGATAGATTATGAGTACAGATGTCCTTGCGAAAACTGCGGAACGGACTCACTGTGGCTTACTACTCCAACCGATGTGATTTGCATGCACTGCGGCAATTCACGAACAAGACAGTGGTACGACGAAAATAAGATTCGTGCGAAGTAAACTAATCAGATAAACTAACAAGAAAATCCGAGTATTGCCCTAATGCGCAAGCGCGGATTTTCTTTTTCTATACGGACTAAAGGTATTATTAATCTTAACATCTGTTTTGATTAATAATTTGATTATTTTTGCCTGTTAGAATGGACGAAAAAGCATAAAGGAGCAAGACGATTATGAAAAAAGAACTCTTTCGCGAAAAAGCACTCAACAAAATGTCCTCTCCGGAGCAGCTCAACGAGTATATCAGAGTTACGAATCCGGGCGTTTGGACAGCACTTTTTGCCGTAATTATTCTCCTTATCGGGGTGTGCGTTTGGGGTGCACTCGGGAAAATCGAATCAACGGTCGACACATTTGCAATCTCGGACGGAAGCGAAGCCGTTTGCTATTTAAAGGATGCGGACAGCGTTTCCTCAATTGCCGAAGGACAAACCGTTGAAATCGGAGACGTTTCCTATACGGTTGCATCCATTTCGGAAGCAAAACAGGTAAAGGATTGCGAACTTTTGAACGGAAATGATTATGCCAAGTATGTAAGTTCACTCTCCGATGAAGACTGGGTCTATGAAATCAAGGTAACAGGTCAGGTTCCCTCAGGTGAGTATGACGCAAAGATAGTTACAGAGAGCATTTCACCTATGTCATTTATTTTTAATTGAGGTGCGCTATGGGAAAAAAGATAAAACAACCCGTTAAAAAGGGTATTGCAAAAGTTCCCGTAGTGATGCAGATGGAAGCACTCGAATGCGGTGCCGCCTGCCTCACCATGGTACTTGCATATTACGGAAAGTGGGTTCCGCTTGAACAGATTCGCTCGGACTGCGGTGTTTCAAGAGACGGATCCAAGGCAAAGAACGTTCTTAAAACAGCAAGATCTTACGGCTTGGATGCAAAGGGCTATCGTTACGAAACCGAAGCACTTAAACAAGAAGGAACCTTCCCCTGCATTATTCACTGGAATTTCAGCCACTTTGTAGTACTTGACGGCTTTAGGGGAAACAAGGCCATCTTAAACGACCCCGCAAAGGGCAGATATTCGGTTCCGATGGAAACCTTTGACAATTCTTTTTCCGGAATCTGCATGATGTTTGCTCCTACGGAAGAGTTTGAACCCGGCGGAAAACAGAAATCCGTAGTCGAATTTGCAAAGAAGAGATTAAAGGGCGCGGGAGCACAGGTGGCGTTTACCATGCTTACGGGTGTGATCGCTTCCCTTATTGCAATGATTTCACCTGCATTCAGCAGAGTTTTCTATGATAGACTGTTAACGGGACAGAACCCAGAATGGTTCATGCCGTTTATTGCGGCGGTTGCACTGTTTACGGCAGTTCAGATCTTGGTTGAATGGCTTAAAGCCGTTTATTCGCTCAAGATTAACGGTAAACTTTCCGCAGTCGGAAATTCTTCGTATTTCTGGCACGTGCTTCATTTGCCCATGGATTTCTTTTCACAGAGAATGACGGGCGATATCACGGGCAGGCAGTCCGCAAACGCCAACATTGCCAATACCTTGGTAAACACGTTTGCACCGTTACTCCTTAATACCGGCATGATGATTTTCTACCTTGTGGTAATGCTTCGTTACAGCTGGTTTTTAACCCTTATCGGTATTGCATCGATTTTCTTAAACCTCTTGGTTTCAAGATATATATCAAATAAACGTATCAACTTAACCAGAGTTCAGATGCGTGACAGAGGCCTTTTGTCAGGCGCTACCGTTGCAGGTGTGGGAATGGTTGAAACCATTAAGGCATCAGGCGCCGAGAACGGATTCTTCCAGAAATGGGCAGGCTATCAGGCAAACGTTAATGCCGCCGAAGTAAAGACCCAGAAGATAAATCAGTATCTCGGAGTAATTCCCACGACGATTTCATCTCTTTGCAATACGCTTGTACTCATGTTCGGCGTATGGTTTGCAATAAAGGGCGACTTTACGGTAGGTATGATTACGGCTTTCCAGGGATTCCTTTCTTCCTTTACGTCCCCTGCCATGAGCCTTATAAATGCCGGACAGACCATACAGGAAATGCGTTCCCAGATGGAGCGTATCGAAGACGTTATGGAATATCCGGAAGATCCGATTTTTGACTGCGAGAATGTTGACGATACGGCTTCAAACAAGCTGACCGGAAACGTAGTCATGAAGAATGTTACCTTCGGTTATTCGAAGCTTGAAGAGCCTTTGATAAAGGATTTCAATCTTGAGCTTAAACCCGGAAAGAGCGTTGCCTTCGTCGGAACCTCCGGCTGCGGTAAATCAACACTTTCAAAGCTTATCTCGGGACTTTACCAGCCTTGGAGCGGTGAAATTCTCTTTGACGGAAAGCCGGCCAAAGAAATCGGCCGAAACGTATTTACCGGTTCGCTTGCCGTTGTAGATCAGGATATTATTCTTTTTGCCGATACAATCGCAAACAACATAAAGATGTGGGACAACTCAATCGAAGATTTCGAAATGATTCTTGCGGCAAGAGATGCTCATATTCATGAAGACATCATGCAGAGAGAGGGCGGTTATCAGTGCAAACTTACCGAAGGCGGACGCGACCTTTCCGGAGGACAGCGTCAGCGACTCGAGATTGCAAGAGTCCTGGCTCAGGATCCCACCATTATCATCATGGATGAGGCTACGAGCGCTCTCGATGCAAAGACGGAGTATGAAGTTGTTAAGTCCATCAAGGAACGCGGAATTACGAATATCGTAGTTGCACACCGTCTGTCCACCATCCGCGACTGCGACGAAATCATCGTTATGGAACACGGTAATGTCGTTGAACGCGGAACGCATGATGAATTGTTTGCCAAGGGCGGGCTTTACACAAAGCTTGTAACGAGTGATTGATGAGGTGACGCTATGAGTTTATTTGAAGAACAATTAAAAGTAAGAGAATTAAACGATGAGTCCGTCATTTCCGAATCACTTGAACTGATTACGGGCTCTGTTACGGGAAAAAGAATCTCCTCCGCAGTCAAGGACGAAAGGCTTCGTTCGCTTGATGCGATAAACCAGATACTCGGCTATTTCGGAAAGAAACCCGCGGAAGTTCCCGAAAAGATTACAAAGCTTGAAGACCAGCTTGAATATGCAATCCGTCCTCACGGCATCATGTACAGAACCGTAACACTTGACAAGGGCTGGTACAAAAATGCCATAAGCGTAATGCTTGCCACGAAAAAGGACGGCGGAGTAACTGCCCTTCTTCCCAATCAGTTCGGAAAATATTATTTCTTTGACTCGGACGGAAATAAAAAGAAATTAAATTCAAAGACGGAACAACTTTTTGAAAGCACTGCGATTGCTTTCTACAATCCGCTTCCGCAAAAGAAGTTGACCGTGGTTTCTCTGATGAAGTATGCCTTCGGAACCCTCAATCTGATGGATATTCTTTCGGTGGTAGCGGTTACGGTTATTGTAACCCTTATCGGTATGATTTCACCGAAGATCAATCAGCTCCTCTTTTCGACGGTAATTGAATCGAAAAGTGTAAGTCTTTTGATTTCAATAGCTATATTCACCGTCTGCGTATCGCTCAGTACGACACTGTTCAACGTAATGAAGAGCCTGTTTAACGCTCGCATTACTATGAAGATGTCCGTTTCGGTTCAGTCGGCCACGATGATGAGAATACTTTCTCTTCCGACAAGCTTCTTTAAGAAGTACACCTCCGGTGAAATTACAAGCCGTTCGCAGTACATCGGATCGCTTTGCCAGATGATTACGAACTCGTTGTTTATGACCGGACTTACCTCGGTATTTTCGCTCGTATATATTGCGCAGATTTTCACCTATGCTCCGGCACTCGTTGCTCCGGCACTCATCATTATCCTGGTGACGGTTGCCTATTCGTTGCTTACAACCTTTACCCAGATGAAGGTTTCAAAGAAGTCGATGGAAATCAGCTCAAAGGATTCGGGTCTTACCTATTCACTCGTTGCCGGTATTCAGAAGATCAAGCTTTCGGGTGCTGAAAAGAGAGCCTTTGCAAAATGGGGAAACCTTTATGCAAGACAGGCCGAACTTTCCTATAATCCTCCGATTATTCTTAAGCTGAATTCGGTATTCTCACTTTTAATTTCTTCCATAGGTACAATCGTAATGTACTATGCGGCAGTTCAAAGCGGAGTTACCGTTGCAAACTACTATGCATTCAACTCGGCTTATGCTATGGTATCGGGAGCATTCCTGTCACTCGTATCCATTACCACGACGATTGCCCAGATAAGACCTATCCTTGATATGGCAAAGCCTATTATGGAAACCGCACCGGAAATAACGGAAACCTTTAAACCCGTTGAGAAGATTTCGGGGGCCATTGAATTAAATAACATTTCCTTCCGTTACGACGAGAATATGCCGGTCATCTTCGACAATCTTTCTTTCAAGATTAAGGCAGGTCAGTATGTCGCAATCGTAGGTAAGACGGGCTGCGGTAAGTCAACGCTTATCCGCTTGCTCCTTGGCTTTGAAAAGCCGAATAAGGGTGCCGTTTACTACGACGGCAAGGATTTAAGTACACTCGATGTTCAGTCGCTTCGTAAGAAGATGGGTGTTGTTACCCAGGACGGAAAATTGCTAAGAGGCGATATTTTCTCGAATATTACGATTTCAGCCCCGCAGCTTACCATGGAAGAAGCCTGGGAGGCAGCAGAAATAGCCGGAATCGCAGACGATATAAAGGCAATGCCGATGGGCATGCAGACCATGATTTCGGAAGGCGCCGGCGGAATTTCCGGCGGTCAGAAACAAAGAATCATGATTGCCCGTGCCATTGCGCCCAAGCCGAAGGTTTTGATCTTCGACGAGGCAACCAGTGCTCTTGACAACATCACTCAGAAGCAGGTTTCCGATGCACTTGCCGCACTTAAGTGCACGAGAATAGTCGTTGCTCACCGTTTGTCTACGATAAAGCAATGCGACCGTATCATCGTTCTTGACGGCGGAAAGATTATCGAAGACGGCACCTATGACGAGCTGATTAAGGCTAACGGCTTCTTCGCCGAGCTCGTAGAACGTCAGAGAGTTGACACAAACGACTAAACTTACAGGGAGAAAGCAATGAGAGTTATCTACGTAGATGATGAACCTACGCAACTGGAAGGCTTCGAAAGCATCATAAAGGAATTTCCCGATGTCGATGACTACAAGTTGTTCCTCGGACAAAAAGAAGTCGAGGAGTTTGCAAAGGACAATAAGATTGACATAGCCTTCCTTGATATAAAGCTTCAGGACGGAAACGGGCTCAAACTTGCCGAGTATCTTTATTCGCTTGATGAAAATGTACGTATTATATTCATCACCGAGCATACCAAGTATGCGATGCAGGCCTTCAAGTTAAACGCAATCGGCTACATTTTAAAGCCTTTTACGACCGAGGACATCCGAAGGGAATTCGACAAGGCCGTGCGCATGCAGCCTAAAAGGGCAATCGATGTGGAGATACAGACCATTCCCGACTTTGTGGTAAAGGTACGAGGCCATGTTGCGGTATTCAGTCGTCCGAAGGTCGAGGAGCTTTTTGCACTTTTAGTCAATCAGGGCGATGCGGGACTTACCGCGGGCGAAGCGATTTCCTATTTGTGGCCGGATAAAGAAAGTGACGAGAGCACAACCGCGCTTTACCGCACAACCTCAAGCAGACTTATTAAGACACTTAAGAGCTGGGGGATTTCGGATATTCTCTGTTCCGACGGAAGGCGCCGCTATATTGACACAAAGTTGGTCGACTGCGATCTTTATCGCATTCTTGCAGGTGAAAAAGAACCGCTCTTAAAGTATAATGAAGAATATATGCGAAGGTTCTCATGGGCCGAGGACAGGAACGCCTGGCTTTGGCATCTTGACAACGAGCATATCAGAGAAGATTAAAATCGGAGGATATAAAAATGAGCTTAAGCATTGAAACAAAAAACGAAAACGGAGTTACCGTCGATTTAATCGGAAGACTTGATACGGTAACGGCTCCTTCTTTGGAGGTAAAGCTTGACGAGATTCTTCCCACCACCGAAACCCTTGTAATCGACATGGAAAAACTCGAGTATGTTTCTTCCGCAGGCTTAAGACTTTTACTTAAGGCTCAGAAGGAAATGTCCAAGAAGGGCGGCATGAAGCTTACCCATGTTAACGACGAGGTTATGGAAGTATTTGAAATAACCGGCTTTTCGGATATTTTAACTGTCGAGTAGCAGACTTAAAGAGCATTAAGCTCCGAATGGGTTTACGATTATTGAAAAGACTGATTGGGGCGGACATAAAAGTTCGCCCCGATTGCTATGAAGGATATGCAAAGAAATGCCGGGTGAAACGAAAAAGAAAATCAATTTTGCGGAAAGCGCATATAACAGCTTCCTAATCTGGGGAATACTTGCCTCGCTTTCCACTACCATATGCACCATAGTGGACTCACTGCTCGTCGGAAATCTTGCAGGAAGCGACGGACTTGCGGTTGTGAATATCGCAACGCCGGTCTATTTATTCTATGCGCTATGCGGAGTCACGATAGGAATCGGTGCAAACGTGAAGATCGGAAGGCTGCTTGGCGAGTCCAAGGAAGAAGAGGCCAACAAGGTCTTTAAGTCACAGCTTACCATAGGCCTGATACTTGCTCTTATCTGCCTTACGCCTTTGCTTTTTAAAGATACCTATTATTCTTTTCTGGGTGTCACGCCGGAACTTTATGACCTTGCGGACAGATATTTGCGTATCGTGCTTTGGACGGCACCGATTTTCGTAATGTATCACATTCTGGCGGCTTCTGTTAAGACGGACGGTAATCCCAAGATTGCCGCGATTTCCTCGGCTGTGGTCATAGGAGTCAACGTATCTTTGGACTTTCTGTTCATGAAGGGCTTAAACATGGGTGTTCTCGGTGCATCTGCTTCGCTTTGCACCGCTGAGGTTCTGGGAACGATAATTCTTCTTTCTCATTTCGTGTTTAAAAAGCACAGGATGCTGAAATTGGGCTTAACGAAACCTTCAGTCAAGGATTTCGGAAGATTCGTCTGGGACGGCTTCAGCACAGGCTCCGCATTTATCTTTTCGGCAATTGTAATGCTTTCATTCAATAACCTTTTGTTTAACTTTGAAGGAGCCAAGGGCACGCTTTGCGTTGCAATTTACGGAGTTCTTTACACGGTAAGCACCATTCCTTCGGGAATCTTTGAGGGAACCTCAAATGCCCTTGCAACCGTTACACCCTTCCTCGTCGGCGAATCCGACCGTGAAGGCATCATGTTTATAAAGAAAAGAGCTATCCTCGTTTCGGTTATTTCGGGTGGTGCGATTGCCCTTGTCTGCGTGCTGCTTCCGGGGGTCATCGTCGGTTTCTTCGGACTTGACGACGACAGTTCAAGTCTTGCACTCAGAATCTTCGCTCTTTGCTTTGTATTCATGGGTATCAATACGGTCATGACTTCCTTCTGGCAGTCAATCGGCCGCACGAAGCTTGCAAATGCGCTTTCGACACTCAGAAACTTTGTGCTTTTGTTACTTTCAGGAACGATTATCATTCCGTTATTTGACATAAAGGGTGTGGCTTTAGCCTACCTGATAAGCGAGGGACTCTGCTCGTTGTTTGTCTTTGTGACGGAAACGGTTTCTTCTTCCGACAAATATGTTGAAAAGAACTACAGCCTGCATGAAAAATGCTTTGAAAGCGACTATCCGATTGAATCAGAGAGTATGAGTAAGATTTCAGCGGATATCGAGGGAATCTGCGATGAATGGGAAATCGGCATCAAACAGGCATTTCTGGTAAATTTCATCTGCGAGGAAATCCTTCTTAATATTATGAAGTTTGCCCTTGAAGGCAAGGATGAAAAAAAGAGATACTATATTTCTTTAAAGCTGATAGCCAAGGGCGAGGATTACATCCTCTGTGTAAGAGACAATATCAGCCTCTACAATCCCTTCGAGTCGGAAGGCGACGAGGTTGACAACGGAGTTTTGAACGTTATTAAAAAGAAAGCGAAGACGTGCGAATATCAGCGTAAGCTTATCTTTAATTATCTTTATATAGTTGTTTAGGCGGAAAAATGTATGCGTAAACAGGCGGTTTTTAAGGATTCAAAGGAAATCAAACGCCTTAGGATTCAGAATGCTTTACTGAAAGAATACGAAATGCCGGGGCTTAAGAAGCTTTTTGAAGCAGGAAATCGTTTAAATGTCCTCGACATAGGCTGCAATGACGGAGGTAAAACCGTCGACAGGTTTTCAGATGAATCTGTGTCGCAGGTAATCGGGGTTGAGTATAACCGGGATTTGGCTGCAAAGGCTATGAAAGATCACGGTAACGACAAATTTTTCTTTATCCATGCAAATGCGGAAGAAGAAAAATTCGGTCTAAAGCTTAAGGAAGCGATGCGGAAAAGGGGTATAGACGCTTTTGACATCATTTATATGTCGTGCGTTCTCATGCATTTAAACGACCCAACGGACCTGCTCAACAGACTTTCATATTTTCTGAGAGATACAGGCTCATTTGTGATAATCGAGATGAACGACGATATTTCACACATGAATCCCGATCCGGAAGGGCTTGTAACAGAGTTTCTTTCCATGCTTAAAGAGGATAAATACGCAGGCGTACGAAGCGGCGGCGGGACCTTAATCTCTTTACTTAAAAAAAGCGGTCACGCGGATTTTGATATCTGGGCGGACGGCGTCGGTGCAGGAAAGACGGAGCGTGACAAAAAAGAAAGAATCTTTCAGACGTATTTTTCTTTTTTTCCGGAGGACCTTTTGCTGCTCTTGGAAGAAGAGCCGGATAATGAAAAGTACTTAAATTGGAAGAAATGGATTGATATAAATTATTCGGAGCTGAAAGCTACCATCTTGAGCGACAAGACGGAAATCTTCATGGGAACGACCATTCTGTCCTGTCAAAAAGGCAAAAAAGCATGAATATGGGAAATTTCACATTGAATCCGCTTGAACAAAGCGATGTCGATGCGGTTATAAAGCTCAGCGACGAATGCGTCGGGAAAGGGCTTTACGCAGTTTCGGAAATTAAGGAAACCATCAGCTCGGATTCGAAGTTTGTGTATGTACTGAAGAGTCCGGAAGGTGAAATTGCGGGATACATTTTCTTTTTCCTGACGGATACGGATAGCATTTGTAAGGACGCAAAGATTGATAAAGAAACACTTCTTAAGGTGCTTGACGGTACAAAAGGCAAAATCGGCAGGATTCAGTCGATAGCGATTAAAGAGGATTACCGTGGAGAAGGCTTTTCCGAAAAGCTCATAGACTTTGCGGTTTCAAAATTACGGGAACTTAAAACGGAATGCACTTTCATCGTCTGCTGGAAGAAGGGTGATTTCGTACCTTTAAAAAAGACGATGGAAGAATGCAAATTTGAATTTTTGACCGTTGCAAAAAAGGTCTGGTATGACCATAAAAGACTGTATTGTCCGTATTGTAAGGGCAGGTGCTCGTGTGATGCGGAAATTTACTATAAGAAGGTGGATTAGTCATGGACGAAAAGACAAAGAAACGCGGGAAATTACTTCCGAAACTCACATTTTCACTCTGCGTGATGGGCGTGGCTCTGACGGTTGTTATTTCGCTGTTCAGCTACGTAAACAACAAGGCTTACCTGGAAGAACTGTATGCGGAGCGCGTTGTGACAAACGCAAATGCCATTGCCACGATGCTGCCTGCGGACGATGTTAAGACCGTGATCTCAGAAGGCGGCAATGAGACCGAAGAGTATCGGGATATGGTCGAGCTTTTCAATGAGCTTAAAAAGGAAGGAAACGTGACCTACCTGTCCCTGACGGTTCCGGATGAGGACAGCGTTCACTTCTATATAGATGCCTGCGTGCCCGAGATGGGTGACGACGCTAAAAATCAAATGCAGTATGGCGACGACGTTCTTTATACGGACGCGGTATACGTGGAAGGTAAGAGCGAAAAGCAGACGGAAGCCGATCTTTCCGGGTATTACGAGATTTATGAAAACTTCACCATGAATAAGGGGCTTGACGCGCCGACCCTTACCGACAACAGCTACGGCTACAACTATACCGGTATTTCGGTAATCCTGGATGAAAACGGAACGGCAATCGCCGAGATTCAGTACATCCTCGATATGGCAGCAGTAAAGGCTTATCTGAATTCGTTCCTGATTTACATGCTCGCAATTTCATTTATCATCATTGCGATAGGCGTTGTTGCATATTTCTTCTTTGCAAAGAAGACCCTGATCACTCCGATAGGAAAGCTTGCGAAATTTACGCAGAATATCACCGATACCGGCGTTTTTGAGAATCAGCATATCGATTTAAAGACGAACGATGAGATAGAGACCTTAAGCGATTCGGTTAACTTCATGCTTTCCGAGCTTGAAAATTATATCGCCAACCTGTCAAAGGTAACCGCGGAAAAAGAAAGAATCGGTGCGGAGCTTGATATCGCGACTCACATCCAGGCATCGATGCTTCCGTGCATTTTCCCGGCTTTTCCGATGAGGGAAGAGTTTAATATTTTTGCGACCATGACCCCTGCCAAGGAAGTCGGCGGAGACTTCTACGATTTCTTTATGATTGACAAGCGACACCTTGCGATTGTCGTTGCCGACGTTTCCGGAAAAGGCGTTCCGGCGGCACTCTTCATGGTAATCGGTAAGACTCTTATCAAGGACCACTCCCAGATGGGAAAGTCTTTGGGCGATGTATTTACGGAGGTTAACAATCTTCTTTGCGAATCAAACAGCGAGGGTCTGTTCATAACGGCTTTCGAGGGCGTGCTTGACCTTGTAACCGGTGAATTCAACTACGTAAACGCAGGTCACGAGATGCCCTTCATACTGCAGGACGGAACATTTACGGCTCATAAGATGAAACCCGGCTTTGTGCTTGCCGGCATGGAAGACATGAAGTACAAGTGCGGCAGCCTGACCATTAAGCCCGGTGACAAGATATTCCAGTACACGGACGGTGTTACGGAAGCAACGGACAGCAACAATCAGCTGTTTGGCATGGACCGCCTGTCGGAGAGCCTGAATAAAGTTAAGGACGAGGCTCCGAAGGAAATCTTGACTGCCGTAAAGGAAGATATCGATGCGTTTGTGGGTGAGGCACCGCAGTTTGACGACATTACGATGCTCTGTCTTGAATACAACAAGTACATGAAGGAGGAAAACGGTGAGCAGGGAACTGACGCTTGAGGCCACGGTAGCCAATACCGAAACGGTTACGGCGTTTGTGGAAGACTTCTTAAATGAAATCGGCTGTTCCATGCGCGTAATCACTCAGATAAATGTTGCGGTTGACGAACTGTTCAGCAACATAGCAAACTATGCCTATACGCCGAAGGTCGGGAAAGCTACGGTTACGCTTGATATGTCAGATGACGGGAAAACTGTGACCGTTACCTTTACAGATACAGGTGTGCCGTACAATCCGCTTGCAAAGAAAGACCCGGATGTAACCCTTTCCGCAGACGAAAGACAGATCGGCGGGCTTGGAATTTACATGGTCAAAAAGACCATGGACGACGTGACATATGAATTTAAGGACGGAAAGAATATATTGAGTATTAAAAAGAAAGTGAAGGAATGAAAATTTTGCTTTAAAAGCCTTGATTTTTCTTGACAAAGCACTTTTACGTATGTACAATGATTGGGCGTGCGTGAAAGTGCATTTTTCTTTTTGCGCCTAAATGCATGACTCTATCAGAAAGGACGATAACAGAATGCCTACATTTAACCAGTTAGTAAGAAAGGGTCGTGAAACTAAGGTTTCCAAGTCTACAGCACCTGCTCTTCAGAAGGGCTTCAACTCTCTTCACAAGAAGGCAACGGATTTAAGCTCACCTCAGAAGCGCGGTGTTTGCACCTCAGTTAAGACAAAGACCCCTAAGAAGCCTAACTCAGCTCTTAGAAAGATCGCCAGAGTACGTCTTTCAAACGGAATCGAAGTTACCTCTTACATTCCCGGTGAAGGCCACAACCTTCAGGAGCACAGTGTAGTACTTATCAGAGGCGGACGTGTTAAAGACTTACCCGGTACAAGATATCACATTATTCGTGGTACCCTTGATACTGCAGGTGTAGCTAACAGAAAACAGGCCCGTTCCAAGTACGGCGCTAAGAGACCTAAGGCTGGCAAGTAATTTGCCGCAGTTTGTAAGTACTCCATAGACTAATTAGTGTTGGATTTCTGTTATTTATTCAGATATACCTGCACGTACACAAGATGTGAGGTTAGTACACGTTGTGAGTACCGATGATTTATTTCTTAATGAATAAGGAGGGAAGAACCGTGCCACGTAAAGGACATATTCAAAAAAGAGACGTATTGGCAGATCCTTTGTACAACGACAAGGTAGTTACCAAGCTTATCAACAACATCATGCTTGATGGTAAGAAGAGCGTAGCTCAGAAGATCGTTTACGGCGCATTTGCCACCGTTGAAGAAAAGAGCGGCAAGCCTGCTCTCGAAGTATTCCAGGAAGCCATGAACAACATGATGCCTCTCTTGGAAGTTAAAGCAAGACGTATCGGTGGTGCTACCTATCAGGTACCTATCGAAGTAAAGCCTGAAAGACGTCAGGCATTGGCATTAAGATGGCTTACCATGTTTTCACGTAAGCGTGGAGAAAAGACCATGGAAGAAAGACTTGCCAATGAAATTATGGACGCAGCTAACAATACAGGTTCAGCTGTAAAGAGAAAAGAAGACATGCACAAGATGGCAGAGGCAAACAAGGCGTTTGCTCACTATCGTTTCTAATTTTAGCAGGAGGAAAAAATCTTGGCAGGAAGAGAATATCCGCTTGAGCGGACCAGAAACATTGGTATAATGGCCCATATCGATGCCGGTAAGACGACATTGACAGAGCGTATACTTTATTATACCGGTGTAAACTACAAGATTGGTGATACTCACGAAGGTACTGCTACCATGGACTGGATGGAACAGGAGCAGGAAAGAGGTATCACAATTACATCAGCCGCTACTACATGTCACTGGACACTTGAAAAAGAAACAAAGCCCATGCCCGGCGCTTTGGAGCATCGTATCAACATCATTGATACCCCCGGTCACGTAGACTTCACCGTTGAAGTTGAAAGATCCTTGAGAGTACTTGATGGTGCAGTCGGTGTTTTCTGCGCAAAGGGCGGTGTTGAACCTCAGTCCGAAAATGTATGGCGTCAGGCTGATACATACAACGTTCCCCGTATGGCTTTCATCAACAAGATGGATATCTTGGGTGCAAACTTCTACGGAGCAGTTGATCAGATAAGAACCAGACTCGGAAAGAACGCTATCGTTCTCCAGTTACCTATCGGTAAGGAAGACGAGTTCAAGGGAATTATCGACTTATTTGAAATGCAGTCTTACATCTACAACGATGATAAGGGTGATGATATTACTGTAGGACCTATCCCCGCAGATATGGAAGAGCTCGCAAACAAGTATCATGACGAGCTCATCGAGAAGATTTGCGAACTTGATGACGATCTTCTTGAAATGTATCTTGAAGGTGAAGTTCCTTCAGACGAGCAGTTAAAGGCAGCTCTCAGAAAGGGTACTTGCGAAGGAACCGCAATTCCCGTATGCTGCGGTTCTGCTTACAGGAACAAGGGCGTTCAGAAGCTCTTGGATGCAATTATCGAGTATATGCCTGCACCTACAGACATCCCTGCTATCAAGGGTGTTGACTTGGAAGGCAACGAAGTTGAAAGACATTCTTCCGACGACGAACCTTTCGCAGCACTTGCATTCAAGATCATGGCCGATCCCTTCGTAGGAAAGCTTGCATTCTTCAGAGTTTACTCCGGTACCATGAACGCAGGTTCCTATGTATTAAACGCTACCAAGGACAAAAAGGAACGTGTAGGACGTATCCTTCAGATGCACGCAAACAAGAGAGCCGAGCTTGACAAGGTTTACTCCGGTGATATCGCTGCAGCTGTTGGTTTCAAGTTCACTACAACAGGTGATACCATCTGTGATGAGCAGCACCCCGTTATTCTTGAATCCATGGTATTCCCCGAACCCGTTATTGAGCTTGCTATCGAGCCCAAGACAAAGGCAGGTCAGGGTAAGCTTGGTGAAGCTTTGGCAAAGCTTGCCGAAGAAGATCCCACATTCCGTGCACATACCGACCAGGAAACCGGTCAGACCATTATCGCAGGTATGGGTGAGCTTCACCTTGAAATCATTGTTGACAGACTCTTAAGAGAGTTTAAGGTAGAGGCTAACGTCGGTGCACCTCAGGTTGCATACAAGGAAGCTATTACAAAGCCTGTTGACGTTGATTCGAAGTACGCAAAGCAGTCCGGTGGTCGTGGTCAGTACGGTCACTGTAAAGTTAAATTCGAGCCCATGGACTACAACGGCGAAGAAACCTTCAAGTTCGAGTCCACCGTTGTCGGCGGTGCTATTCCCAAGGAATACATTCCCGCTGTCGGCGAAGGTATCGAAGAAGCTACAAAGGCAGGTATACTCGGCGGATTCCCCGTACTCGGTGTATATGCCAATGTATATGACGGTTCTTATCACGAAGTCGACTCTTCCGAAATGGCCTTCCATATCGCAGGTTCACTTGCCATGAAGGAAGCTATGCAGAAGGGTGCTCCCGTATTACTTGAGCCCATCATGAAGGTTGAGGTAACGATGCCTGAAGAATACATGGGTGATGTAATCGGTGATATCAACTCACGTCGTGGACGTATCGAAGGTATGGATGACCTCGGCGGCGGAAAGATTGTACGTGGTTTCGTACCTCTTGCCGAAATGTTCGGTTATTCGACAGACTTACGTTCCAAGACCCAGGGTCGTGGTAACTACTCAATGTTCTTTGAAAAGTATGAGCCCGTTCCGAAGAATGTATCGGAAAAGGTTCTTGCAGCAAAGACCAAGTAACACTTGAAAAGCCTCGCTAATTCTAATATAATAAGCGTTAGCTGAGTATTTTTACAAAGAAACTATTAACTACTTAATTTTAGGAGGAATTAAAAATGGCAAAAGCTCATTTCGACAGATCTAAGCCCCATTGTAACATTGGTACCATCGGTCACGTTGACCATGGTAAAACAACCTTAACAGCAGCAATCACAAAGGTTCTTGCTGAAAGAGTTCCCGGTAACGAAAAGGTTGACTTCGAGAACATCGATAAGGCTCCCGAAGAAAGAGAACGTGGTATCACAATTTCAACAGCTCACGTTGAGTATCAGACAGCAAAGCGTCACTACGCTCACGTTGACTGCCCCGGCCACGCTGACTATGTAAAGAACATGATCACCGGTGCTGCACAGATGGATGGTGCTATCCTCGTTGTAGCTGCTACCGATGGTGTTATGGCTCAGACAAAGGAACACATCCTTCTTTCCAGACAGGTTGGTGTACCTTACATCGTAGTATTCATGAACAAGTGCGATATGGTTGATGATGAAGAGCTTCTTGAGCTTGTTGAGATGGAAATCACCGAGCAGCTCGAAGAGTACGACTTCAAGGATTGCCCTATCGTTAAGGGTTCAGCTCTCAAGGCTCTTGAAGATCCTTCAAGCGAATGGGGCGACAAGATCATGGAACTTATGGATACGGTTGATTCATACATTCCCGATCCTCAGCGTGAAACCGATAAGCCTTTCCTTATGCCTATCGAAGATGTATTCACCATTACCGGACGTGGTACAGTTGCTACCGGCCGTGTAGAGCGTGGTACATTACATATGTCTGATGAAGTTGAAATCATCGGTATCAAGGAAGAGACCCAGAAGTCAGTTGTAACCGGTATTGAAATGTTCCGTAAGCTTCTTGATGAGGCTATGGCAGGCGACAACATCGGTGTTCTTCTTAGAGGTATCAACAGAACCGATATCGAAAGAGGTCAGGTTCTTGCAAAGCCCGGCACAGTAAAGTGCCACAAGAAGTTTACCGCTCAGGTTTACGTTCTTACCAAGGATGAAGGTGGACGTCATACTCCTTTCTTCAACAACTATCGTCCTCAGTTCTATTTCAGAACAACCGACGTTACAGGTGTTTGCAACCTTCCCGCAGGTACAGAGATGTGCATGCCCGGTGATAACGTTGAGATGACTATCGAACTTATTCATCCCATCGCTATGGAGCAGGGTCTTACCTTCGCTATTCGTGAAGGCGGACGTACCGTAGGTTCAGGACGTGTAGCTACTGTTATAGAATAATTCACGGTTTCTAAAGGGTTCCGGCTTGCCGGAACCCTTTTTTTGCTATATAGGAAATTGCTCCGCAATCCCCTATATAGCAAAAAAGGCACTACGTGCCACTGATGCGCACTCGCGCGATGGGAAAATGTCGCTAACGCGACCGCGCTCGGCGCGTAAGAGTTTCGCAAGCGAAACTCTATTTTACTATATAGGAAATTGCTCCGCGTGGGAGAGCCAAGTCCCTCTCAGTCACCTACGGTGACAGCTCTAGCCCTCTCAGTCACCTTCGGTGACAGCTTTAGCCCTCTCAGTCACCTACGGTGACAGCTCTCCCAGAGGGAG
>CAVJJQ010000035.1:0-19981 GCA_963649755.1 bacterium
AAGTGTGGCCTCCCGGCTCTCCCTATGGGAGAGGCAAGTGTGGCCTCCCGGCTCTACCGCCTTGCTTTCTCTATCGCCTTCTTCACATACTGTCCGGTGAAGGATTCTTGGACCTCAGACACTTCTTCCGGGGTACCTTTGGCGATAACGGTTCCTCCGCCGTCTCCGCCTTCGGGGCCCATATCGATGATATAGTCGGCGGTCTTGATGACATCAAGGTTGTGCTCGATGACTACGACGGTGTTGCCGCCTTCGACAAGGCGTCTTAACATCTCCGTGAGGCGATGAACATCTGCAAAATGAAGTCCCGTCGTAGGCTCGTCAAGGATGTAAATCGTACGTCCCGTGGAACGCTTACTAAGCTCGGTTGCGAGCTTAACTCTCTGTGCCTCGCCGCCCGAAAGTTCCGTGGAAGGTTGGCCCAATTTAATATATCCAAGGCCCACCTCGTTAAGTGTCTTTATCCGGTCACGGATGGCGGGAACATTTTCAAAGAACGTAACCGCTTCTTCGACCGTCATATCAAGCACATCGTAGATGGACTTGCCCTTATAGAGGCATTCTAAAGTTTCGCGGTTATACCGTTTTCCGCCGCAGACCTCGCAGGGAACGTAGACATCCGGCAGGAAGTGCATTTCTATCTTGATGATACCGTCGCCCTGGCAGGCTTCGCATCGGCCGCCCTTGACGTTGAAAGAAAAACGTCCCTTCTTGTAGCCGCGTTCTTTGGCCTCCTTGGTAAGGGCAAACAAATCCCTTATCTGATCAAAGACTCCCGTGTAGGTCGCGGGATTGGAACGAGGCGTACGTCCGATGGGAGACTGATCGATATCGATGACCTTGTCAAGCTGTTCTATTCCGTCCATCGAATCAAAATCACCCGGAATCGTATGTGCCCTGTTTAACGTTTTCGCAAGATACTTATATAAAATCTCATTTGTAAGCGAGCTCTTACCTGAACCGGAAACACCGGTGATGCAGGTAAAGACTCCAAGCGGAATCGAGACGTCGATATTCTTAAGGTTATTTTCTCTGGCTCCGTGAATCGTAAGAAATCCCGTCGGAACCACGCGGGTCTTAGGCACCGGTATAAATTTCTTTCCGCTTAAATACTGACCTGTAACGGACTCCTTAACCTTCATAATCTCTGCGGCAGTTCCTTCGGCAACAAGCTTACCTCCGTTAATGCCGGCGCCGGGGCCTATGTCCACGATGTGGTCTGCTTCAAGCATGGTATCCTCGTCATGTTCGACCACAAGAACCGTATTTCCGAGGTCCCTTAAATGCTTTAAGGTAGCAAGAAGCTTGTCATTATCGCGCTGATGAAGTCCGATGGAGGGCTCGTCGAGTATGTAGGTAACGCCCACAAGTCCCGAGCCTATCTGGGTCGCAAGACGGATTCTCTGAGCCTCGCCGCCCGAAAGCGAAGCGGTGGCTCTCGAGAGCGTCAGGTAGGAAAGTCCCACGTCCTTTAGAAAATTAACTCTCGCAAGAATCTGCTTTATAATCTGGTCGCCTATGAAGTGTTCTTTTTCCGTTAGGTCAAGACCGTTCATGAAATCAAGAAGCTTTAAAATCGAAAACTGCGTGACCTCGTAAATATTCAAATCTCCGACGGTAACGGCAAGAGACTCCTTCTTAAGACGCATACCCTTACATTCCGCGCAGGGCGTGAAATCCATAAATGACTCAAACTCCGCTTTTGCGGTCTGTGAAAAGGTCTCGCGATAACGCATCCTGCAAACTTCGAGGATGCCTTCCCAGCTCACCTCGTAAACACCCTGTCCGCGCTGACTCTTGTAGGTAATGGTGAATTTCTTTCCGCCGTTTCCGTTCCACAGAAGGTCCTTGATATCGTCTGGATAGTCCTTAAAAGGCGTGTCCATGTCGAAATTGTAAACCTTCATCAGGGACTGCATGATGGCATAAAGCCAGCTCTTCGGATCCATGATTGACTTAAATCCGTTCACGGCAATCGCACCCTCGTTCAGGGTAAGTGTGTCGTCCGGAATTATCAAATTCTTTGAAAACTCCATCTTGTAGCCCAGTCCCGCGCAGGCAGGGCAGGCTCCGAAGGGATTATTAAAGGAGAAAGAACGCGTCTCGACCTCCGGTATGGAAATTTCGCAATCGGGGCAGGCGAAATTCGTGGAAAAAGAAAGTTTCTCTCCGCCTATCACGTCTACGTCCAAAAGTCCGGAAGTTAAGTCGATTACATTCTCAACGGAATCCGTCAGACGCTTTTGCATCTCAGATTTTATGACAAGTCTGTCAACAACTATATCGATGCTGTGCTTTATATTTTTATCAAGTGAAATATCTTCCGAAAGCTCATACATGCTTCCGTCGATTATGGCACGCACATAGCCCGAACGACGTGCTTTATCGATGAGTTTTTCATGCATACCCTTTTTGCCGCGCACGACGGGTGCAAGAAGCTGAATCTTCGTGCCTTCGGGAAGTGCCATTATGCGGTCCACAATCTGGTCAACGGACTGTTTGTTGATGACGCGGCCGCAGTTGGGGCAGTGAACGATACCGATTCTTGCATAAAGAAGCCTGAAATAATCGTA
Source organism: bacterium (assembly GCA_963649755.1). Taxonomy (GTDB): domain Bacteria; phylum Bacillota; class Clostridia; order Lachnospirales; family Lachnospiraceae; genus UBA1258. The sequence continues at coordinate 2,574 of CAVJJQ010000035.1, forward strand.
AATCTCAGTCACGGTCCCGACCGTGGATCTCGGGTTTCTGTTAGTAGACTTCTGGTCTATGGAAATAGCGGGTGAAAGTCCTTCAATGCTTTCGACATTGGGCTTTTCCATCATGCCCAAAAACTGCCTTGCATAAGAAGAGAGGGACTCCATGTAACGCCTCTGTCCCTCTGCATAAATCGTGTCAAAAGCAAGTGAAGATTTTCCGGAACCCGAAAGACCCGTTATCACGACCAGCTTGTTCCTCGGAATATCAACATCCAAGTTTTTCAAATTGTGTTCATTTGCTCCTCTGACCCTGATGACCTCCGAAGGCGGAAGCATTTTTACCTTTGTCATATATTGTTCTCCGGGTTCAAGCGCAAGCACAGCTTACACGAGCTTGCATTTGAACTGCCAATCAAAGTTTGAAAGTCTGCTTTCAAACTTTACCTTTCAATTTCAAATATCATTCTCCGGGCTTGATATGCTCGTCGATGATGAACGTCGGTCTCTTTCTTGCCGCATCCAAGGTACGCCACAAGTATTCGCCGAGGACACCGAGCATAGAAAGAACAAGTCCCGATGCCAGTAACACAACTGTCATGAGTGACGCCCAACCGGAAATCGGAACACCGGAGCTAAAGTACTCTACCAGAATGCATATAAATGCAATGAGTGCGACAATATCGAAAATAACACCCAAATACGTCATAAAGCGAATCGGAGCAAAGGAAAAACTCATCATCGAGTCCATCACAAGTTTTACCTTCTTTGCAAATGTCCAACGTGACTTACCCTTCTCGCGGTTCTTCCTGTCAAAGTAAATCATGTCCGTCTTAAAGCCCGCCCACATTACCTGAAGGGTGAGGCTTGAGTTTTTCTCGTCCATCTTCTCGATGACGTCAATTACCTGTCTGTCGATGAGATAGCAGTCGCATCCGCCTGCCGGCATGTTTTTGTTTATAAACTTTCTGACAATCCCGTAATAACGGTTTGCAAAGAATACCTTCACTTTGCTTTCGTCCCTTGAACGGCGCACCGCAAGGACGACCTTGTTGCCCTTCTGCCAGGACTCAAACATTTCAAGAATCAGAGTGGAATCTTCCTGAAGATCCGCCTGCTTCGTAACGGCGCAGTCACCCGTGCAGACGCTTAAACCCGCCAGTAAAGCCGCATGCTCGCCGAAGTTTCTCGAAAGCTTTACAAGACGCACATGCTCCGTATCAAGAGCCTTAATCTCGTTCATGACCTGCCATGATGAATCCCCGGAACCGTCATCGACCATTACTATCTCGTAATCGGGAACTTTGCCGAATACTTTTTCCTTAAGGTCTTTGTACAAATCCATCAGGGTGTCTTCGTTAAAATATACGGGAATCACTATTGAAAGCTTACTCATGCTTAACTCCGATTTCTTTTAAATACTCATCATAATCACGTATGTATTCCGAGCCGTCATAATGCATATTCGACATTACGACGAGGACAGAATCCTTCGAAAAATCGTACATATCCTTCCAAAGCATCTTGGGAAGGTAAAGTCCGAGTCCGGGCTCGTCCAAAGAAACAACCATTTCCTCGTGTCCGTCCGTAACGCGCACCTTGCTGGTACCGCTTACGTTTACCATTAAGAACTCCGACTGTCTGTTTGCGTGCTTTCCGCGCACAACCGTCGCGTCGGACCCGTAAATATAAAAAACACGCTTGATATCAAAGGGAATGTCTATACCGTCCCCTTCGATTACGACAAGGTTGCCCCTCTCGTCGCCGAGATCTCGAAATCTTATTATTTTAATCTTGTCTTTTAATGCCATATAACCCTCTACTTAAACGCATTCAACGCGTCAATTACCGCCTGCTGTTCTTCCGGAAGCATTCCGTTAAACATCGGAATGGAAAGAACCGTCTTTGCATACTCCTCCGTAATCGGATAATCGCCTTCTTTGTGTCCCAGATACTTATAAGCCTCGGACAAATGAGGCGGAATCGGATAATGAATAATCGATCCGATTTCTTTTTCCTTTAAATATTCTATCAGTTCGTCGCGCTTTTTGCACCTTACCACGAACTGATGCCAGACTGTTGTCGCATTTTCACGCACCTTGGGAAGGAGCAAAAGCTCATTGTTAATTCCTTTGCTGTAAGTATCGCCCAAATATTCACGTTCCCTCGTAAGCTCTTCGATGTGCGAAAGTCTTACTCTCAGTAACCCTGCCTGAAGCTCGTCAAGGCGCGAATTTGCACCGACGACCTTGTTGTAGTAACGCTTCTCACTTCCGTAGTTTCTGTAAACCTTCATGTCCTTTGCGATGGATTCGTCGTTTGTGACTATCGCGCCGGCATCTCCGAAAGCGCCTAAATTTTTAGACGGGTAAAAAGAAAAACAACCTATATCTCCGAAGGTTCCCGTCATTTTACCGTTAAACTTTGCTCCGTGCGACTGAGCGCAGTCTTCGACCAGGCGAAGATTGTATTTCCTACAAAGATCGACTACCGTATCCATCTTCGAAGCCTGTCCGTAAAGGTGAACGACTAAAATTGCCTTGGTACGGTCGGTAATAAGGCTTTCAATCTTTGAAGCATCGATATTGTAATGTTCGTCGGGCTCACAGAATATTGGGGTTGCACCGTTTATGGTAATGCCCATCACGCTTGCGATGTAAGTGTTTGCCTGAACTATTACTTCATCGCCCTTGCCGATTCCAAGTACCCTGAAGGCAAGCCAAAGCGCGTCAAGCCCGCTTGCAAGGCCCACGCAGTACTTTGCACCGGTATAAGCCGCAAACTCTTCTTCAAAACTTTCGACCTCGTGTCCTAAAATGTACCAACCCGAACGAAGAACGGAAAGTGCCTTTGCCTCGAATTCATCCTGATATTTTAAAAATCCTCTGTCCATTCTGTTTGCGGGAATGTTCATGGTAACCTCCGTATAATACTTAAGTGATGCCGGATTGCCCAAGGCTTTGTGCCTTCCAATCCCATGGCAATCTCTTGCTGCATGCCAATAATCACTCTATTTCCAAAAGTGCGGTCTTTAACTCACGCATCCTGTCGCGTAGGATAACCGCATCTTCGAAGTTAAGCTCTGCTGCCGCCTTTTTCATCTTGCGTTCCAACGTAACGATTTCTTTTTCCATTTCGTCACGGCTCATGGATTCGGTTTCCTTGACATCCGGCTCGGCATTTTCGGTTCCGGTGCTTGAAATGCGGATAACGTCCCTAACCGCCTTTTTAATGGTCGTGGGCGTGATGCCGTGTTCCTTGTTGTAAGCCATCTGAATGGCCCGCCTGCGCATCGTTTCGTCTATACACTGTTTCATCGAATCGGTCACGGTATCGGCGTACATCACGACATGGCCTTCCGAATTTCTTGCGGCACGACCTACCGTCTGAATCAGACTGGTGGCACTTCTCAAAAAGCCTTCTTTATCGGCGTCCATAATGGCGACAAGAGCAATCTCGGGAATGTCGAGGCCCTCTCTTAAAAGGTTAATGCCGACCAGCACGTCAAACTTGTCAAGCCGCATATCTCTTATTATCTCAGAGCGCTCAAGCGTGTCAATGTCCGAATGAAGATACTTTACCCTTATCCCGACCTCGGCAAGATATTCTGTCAGGTCCTCTGCCATCTTCTTCGTAAGGGTCGTGACCAAAACTTTGAAGCCCTTTTCAACCGTCTTTCGAATCTCTCCCACAAGGTCGTCAACCTGACCTTCGATGGGTTTAACGGTAATCTCAGGGTCAAGAAGTCCCGTCGGTCTGATTACCTGCTCTGTCCGAAGCAGTTCGTGATCTGCCTCGTAGGTGCCGGGAGTTGCCGAAACAAAGAGCATCCTGTCTATGTGCGATTCAAATTCACCAAAATTAAGGGGTCTGTTGTCAAGTGCCGAAGGAAGTCTGAAGCCGTATTCGACAAGTGTTGTTTTTCGCGACCTGTCACCCGCATACATGCCTCGAACCTGAGGAAGCGTGATGTGCGACTCGTCGACTATTATCAAAAACTCTCCGTCAAAATAGTCAAGCAGGCATTTCGGCGGTTCTCCCGCCTTTGTACCCGCAAGGTGACGGGAATAATTCTCTATGCCGGAGCAAAAGCCCGTTTCGCGAAGCATCTCCATGTCAAAGTTCGTGCGCTCCGAAATTCTCTGCGCCTCAATGAGCTTGTCGTCTGCCTTAAACTCTTTGACCCTGGCATGCATTTCTTCTTCGATGTCTTTAAGTGCCCTGTCCATCGTCTCGGGTTCCACTACATAATGGGAAGCCGGAAAAAGAATGACATGCTCAAGCGTGCGTATACACTTACCCGTGAGGATATCGACCTCTGAAATCCTGTCGATTTCGTCCCCGAAGAATTCTATTCTGACAAGGTAATTTGAACCGTGCGACGGAACGACCTCGACGGTGTCGCCGTGGACCCTGAAATTGTTACGTTCCATTACCATGTCATTACGGGTGTACTGAATATTTATAAGCGCGCGTATGCACTCATCACGCTCAATCTCCTGACCGCGACGGAGGGATAGGCACATTGCCTTAAATTCCTTTGGTGAACCCAGGCCGTAAATACAGGAAACCGAAGCTACGACTATGACGTCCTTCCTCTCCGTAAGGGAGGCTGTTGCCGAAAGACGTAATCTGTCTATCTCGTCATTTATGGCTGAATCTTTCTCGATATAGGTGTCGGTCTTCGGAATGTAGGCTTCGGGCTGATAGTAATCATAGTAGCTTACGAAATATTCCACGGCATTTTCGGGAAAGAATTCCTTCATCTCGGAATAAAGCTGTCCCGCAAGCGTCTTATTATGAGAAATAATAAGAGTGGGCACATTCAAGGCCTCAATGACGTTTGCCATGGTAAAGGTCTTGCCGGAACCCGTAACGCCAAGAAGGGTTTCAAACTGATTCCCCTCCTTAAAGCCTGCGACAAGTTCCTCTATTGCCTTTGGCTGGTCACCCGTGGGCTTATATTCCGAATGAAGCACAAAATGATCCATAGTATGTCCTTTAGGTTCAAATGCAAGCTCATGCAAGCCATGTTTACATCTTGCATGAACTTATATTTGAACCGCCAATCAAAGTTTGAAAGTCACTTTCAAGCTTTACCTTTCAGCGCGCATGGGGTTGTTTAAAAAATCTTCGTAGCTAAGACGGATGCCGTCTTCAAGTTCCGTCTTGTAGGTCCAGCCGAGAGCCGTGGCCTTGGATACGTCAAGTAATTTCCTCGGAGTTCCGTTTGGCTTGCTTGCATCCCATTTTATTTCTCCGGTGTAGCCTATAACCTTTGCAACGAGTTCCGTAAGCTCTTTGATGGTAAGCTCTTTGCCGGTTCCGGCATTTACCGTTTCATCACCGGAATAATTGTTCATGAGGAAAACGCAAAGATTTGCAAGATCGTCCACATAAAGAAACTCACGCAAAGGAGAACCGTCGCCCCAACAGGTGACGGATGTAAGACCGTTTACCTTGGCTTCGTGGAAACGCCTTATGAGAGCGGGAAGCACGTGAGAATGTGTCGGATGATAATTGTCGTTTGGTCCGTATAAGTTTGTCGGCATTACGGAAATATAGTCCGTCCCGTACTGCTTATTTAAAAATTCGCAATATTTAAGTCCAGAAATCTTTGCAAGAGCATAGGCCTCGTTTGTTTTTTCAAGCTCGGAAGTAAGAAGGCAGGATTCCTTCATGGGCTGGGGAGCCATGCGAGGATAGATGCAGGAGGAACCTAAAAACTCAAGCTTCTTACAGCCGTTTTCAAAGGCCGAATGTATTACGTTCATCTCAAGCGTCATGTTGTAGTACATGAAATCGGCAAGCGCTTCGCTGTTTGCAACGATTCCGCCGACCTTGGCGGCCGCAAGGAATACGTACTCGGGCTTCTCTTCTTTAAAGAAAGCCTCCACCTCCGACTGTCTGCAAAGGTCAAGCTCCGAATGAGTCCTTCCGATTATATTTGTATAACCCTGACGTTTAAGCTCGCGCACGATGGCGGAACCGACCATTCCTCTGTGTCCGGCTACGTATATCTTGGCATCTTTTTCCATAAATATGCTCCAATCTGTGTTTCTACCGTAAAAAGTTTCCTTTGAATATCGGATTGCCACGTGCAATCCCTCATCTCAAAAGGTCTGCCGACCCTTTTCCAGTGCTCCCCACACTATGAATTGTATCCCAGTTCCCTTAACACCTTTTTCGCACTGTCAAAATCATTTAATCTCGGAACAAGTACTCCCTTTGTAAGCATGTAAGCTTCGGAACCCTTTCCGAGTATCAAAACCGCATCGCCGGGACGGGCATCGCTCAAGGCCTTCTTGATGGCTTCGTCTCTGTCTTCAATCAGCTCGTAGTTGTTTACACCCGGCTTAAGAGTCGAAACCATGGTTTCAAGTAACATCTGAGGCTCGTCATAACGGGCATCCTCGATGGTAAAGTAATTGTAGTCCGCAATTGCCGTACAGTACTCTGCCATATCGGTTCGCCTGTGAATATCACGGGATCCGCCCGCTCCGACTACGACTCTTAAGAAGCCGTCCGTGAGGGTTGACTTGATGTACTCGGTTAAATTCTTTACCGCATTTGCTGTATGTGCATAATCGACTATTACCTTAAAAGGCTGTCCGAAATCTATCGTTTCCTGGCGCGCATCTATAGGCTCCAATAAGTTTACAGCCTCAATCAGCTCATCTGTTGAAAATCCGAAATGACTTAGGGCAATCAAAACTCCGCAAATATTGTAGACGTTGAAAATACCGGAAAGATTGCAGTGTATTTTTCTTTCTCCGAGGATCCCGTTAAGCTTAAAGCTCAAATCTCTGTATCCTATCTCTATGTCGGTTGCGTATACATCCGCTGTTTTGTCGTTAACGGCATAGGTCACGACCTTTGCATTTGCAGCCTTTATGAAGACATCCGCATACTTATCATCCTTATTGATGACGCAGATTCCCTTTGGATCGGTATATGCCATGAGGCGGGCCTTTGCCAAAGCATAATTATCCATGGTCTTGAATATATCCAGGGCGTCACGCGAAAGGTTTGTAAATATCGAAGCATCGAAACGCACGCCTTCCATCTTGCCGGTGCCGAGTCTTTCTCCGCTTGCTTCCATAGACACGAATTCGCAGTTATCCTTCTTAAAGCCGTTAAGAGCCTTAAAGAAATCTTCCTGCAGGGGTGTGGTGTACTCACAGTCCATTGAAAAACCTTCGGACCTGATGCCGTTTGTGCCGATGTAACCGGTTTTTTTGTTAAGACGATTCAATATCTGATAAATCATCTCAGCAGTCGTGGTCTTTCCGTCAGTTCCGGTAACGCCTATGATCTTCATAGACTCCATAGGATTCCCGTAAAAACGGTTGAGTACCAGATTCATCGCCTTTTGTGAATCCTTAACGACGACCTGCGGTACCGTGACGTCCGGTAATTTTCTTTCTGTTACCAGGGCTACCGCTCCGTTTTCTATGGCCTTAGCCGCAAAATCATGTCCGTCGACGGTTAAGCCCTTAACGCAGACAAAGAGGATGTTACTCCCCTTTGTACGTGAATCATCTGTTACTTTTTCAATCTCTGTATCAAATTTGCAGGGAATCAAATCGCTAAGCTTCATTTGTCGAGCTCTTCCTTTGCAGCGGCACATATGATGTCAATGCCATCCTTTAACTCCTCTTCGGAAATTGTAAGCGGAGGCATTATCTTCAATACGCTGTCGTGTCTTCCTGCTCTTTCGATGATGAGTCCCTTCTCAAAGCACTTGTCGGCTATTCTGTGAGACAAATCTCCCGATGCGTCGATTCCGGCAAAATCAATTCCCCAGAGAAGTCCTACTCCGCGAAGGGTAATGCGTGAATCAAGAGGAAGAATCTTCTCCTCGACATACTTCTTTACAAACTCGCCCTTCTTCTTAACACCACCGTTAATATCATGAGAAATGTTGTATTCAATGCCCTTCTTCGCGGCTACAAAGGCAAGCTGGTTGCCTCTGAAAGTTCCGTTGTGCTCTGCGGGTCTGAAGATATCAAGCTCATCCTTTACCAAAAGAAGTGACATAGGGAAGCCGTATCCGCCAATCGACTTTGAAAGAGTAACCATATCGGGGTGAATGCCCGCTCTTTCAAAGCTAAAGAAATATCCTGTACGTGAGCAGCCTGTCTGGACATCGTCAACTACCAAGAGGATGTCATTCTCGTGGCAAATCTTCTCAAGGCCCTGCAAAAATTCAACCGATGCGACATTGATACCGCCCTCGGCCTGAGTAGTCTCCACAAAGACTGCTGCCGGCTTCTCAACTCCCGAGTGGTCGTCATGAAGAATCATCTCAAGGTAAGCAAGTGCATCAATCCTGTCGTTCTCATAAGGAATAAAGGTAACATTATCAAGAGAAACCTCTGCGCCCTCTCTTGAAGTCTGATCTGTAGTAAGTGCAAGGCTGCCAAGGGTCATGCCGTGAAAGGCGCCCATGAAAGCAATAATATTTAAGCGCTTCTTGTTCTTTCTGCAAAGCTTAAGTGCGGCTTCATTGGCATTCGTGCCTGTGGGGCCGGGGAACATGATACGGTAGGAAAGTCCTCTCTTATCAAGGATTTCTTTCTTGAAGGTATCTATAAACTCGGCCTTTGCCTCGGTATACATATCCATGGCATGAGTGATGCCGTCGTTTGCAAGGTAATCGATTACCGCACCCTTAATCTCGTCGTTGTTGTGTCCGTAGTTGAGTGCACCGCAACCTGCGAGGAAATCAAGATACTTGCTTCCGTCTGCGGCATATATATATGAACCCTTTGCCTTTTCAAAGACCTTCGGGAACTTTCTGCAATAGGAACGAACAGAGGATTCGTTTTCCTCAAATATTGATTTGTCAAAGCTCATATTATCTCCATTCTGCCGGTTACGGCATGAGGCTTTGCCTACACGTAGGCAGGCTTTTTGGGAACCTCGTTTTTAATGAAATAAATTTCATACCAGATAAGGAAGGCATAGACCGTATAAATACGTCTGCCGTTGTTCCAGCGGCCGGACTTGTGCTCATTAAGTAAATGCATGAGCTCGTCAACGTTGAAAAACTCGGATACCCAGGGTTTTTCAAACATTTCCTTTACGACTGCATACCACTTGTCTTCTTTAATCCAATCCTTGAAGGGAACAAGGAAACCAAGTTTCTTTCTCTTTGCCCACTCTTCGGGGATGGTCTTGTTTGCCGCCATTCTGAAGGCGTACTTGGTGGTGTAGTCGTAAATGATGTATTTAAGCGGTATTTCCTCGGAAACCCTGAATACCTCTCTGTCAAGGAAAGGTACTCTTAATTCCAGAGAATTTGCCATTGTCATCTTATCGGCTTTCAAGAGTATATCATAGGGCAGCCAGAGATGCATATCAAGATACATTTTTTGCAGTAATTCGGGCTTTCCCTTAATCTCGTCGAAAATCGGCTTCGTAATCTCTTCGTAGGACTTGCCGCATCTGTATTCGGGCTTTAAAAGCTTGTCAGCTTCTTCGTTGTTCATGATGAAAGCCTGACCTATGTAGGACTCAGAAAGGGTTGAGCCTGCACGGATGAGAAAGTGGCGCCCCTTCATGTTGGGCATCTTCTCCGCAAGGTTTTTCATCCCTCTTCTGAACCAGAAGGGGAGCTTTTTGTAACGTGCATATTCTCTCGGAGTTTCGTACTCGTAATAGCCGCCGAAGAGCTCATCCGCACCTTCTCCGGAAAGCACGACCTTTACGTCCTTCGAAGCCATGTTTGCAAGATAATAAAGCGGAACAGCCGAAAGGTTTGCGTGCGGCTCATCCGAATGATACTGAACGGTAGGCAGTATGTCAAAGAACATGTCGGCATTGATGTTTTTCTGCTTGTGCTTCATACCGAGGATCTTGCAAAGATCATCTGCATTGGCGTTTTCATTAAAGCCCGTGTTCGTAACATGCTCGCCTTCAAAGCCTACGGTATAGGCCTTTGAAACATTTGCATTTGCAACGATATAGCTTGAATCGACACCGCTTGAAAGGAAAGAACCGACCTCAACATCGGCAATCTTGTGATGCTCGATTGAGTCCTTCATGATGTCATTTATCTTATTGACCGCAGTTTCGAGGTCATCGTCGTTGTTCCTGTAATCGATTGAAAAGTACTGCTTTATGTCTATCTTTCCGTCTTTATAGATAAAGAAATGTCCGGGATTAAGCTTGTATACATTTACAAAGAAAGACTCCGTCGGTACGGAATACTGATAGCAGAGGTAGGTCTTTAAAGCATTCTTGTTAAGCTCCTTTTTGAAATCGGGATGATGTAAAAATGCCTTAATCTCGGAACCGTACATGAAGAGGTCCTTTGTATCGTAGTAGTAAAAAGGCTTGATGCCAAAGGGGTCTCTTGCTCCGAAAAGAGTTTGGGTCTTAGTGTCCCAGATTACGAAACCGAACATTCCGCGAAGCTTGTTGACAACGTCCGTGCCGTATTCCTCGTAGCCGTGTACGATTACCTCGGTATCGGAGTTGGTCGTAAACACGTGACCGCACTTAATAAGCTCTTCTTTAAGCTCCTTATAATTGTAAATCTCACCGTTGAAATTTATGACTAAGGTCTTGTCCTCATTAAATAAAGGCTGGTCACCGCCCGCAAGGTCAATGATGCTTAAACGCCTGAATCCCATAGCTACCTTACTGTCGGTAAAAAAGCCCTCTCCGTCGGGGCCTCTGTGGGCAATGGAATCCGTCATTGCCTTTAATATTTCTTTCTTTTTCTCAATTTCGGTGCTGTCGATAAAGCCTGCAAAACCACACATTTATACTGTCTCCGTTAAATCGTATGAGTATTGGTCTTATATTTCTTTTTGTAGTTGATGGCACGAAGCTTCAAATAGAATCTCTGCTTGAAGGATTTATCCTCCTTAAAGCGCATGGGATCTACGTGTTTATGCTTTTTCCAAAGTTTAAGTGCTTCTGCCCTGTACTCATCGTTTGCTATGTATTTCTTAATGATGTTCTTCGGAACCATGTGAAGCATAAATTCCTCGGTAAGAAGCTCAAACTCATGCTCCTTGCCATCAAAAACATCATCTATCAACATCTTTATAAGGTTGTGCCCGAGCGCACAAAGGTAATAGCTTGAGCGCGCCTGTCGGGGATTAATCTCCATTACCTTAAAGTCTTTTTCCCTTGAATCATACTTTAAGTCAAACTCGCAGAATCCTCTGTAGCCTATGCTTTCAAGGAAATTTTTAAGTCCGTTGACGGTTTCCGAAGTATTTCCGTACTGATTGTAGCCGTTAATCAGAACCGTACAGTTTCCTATACCCGAAGGAGTATGCTCCTGAAGTCCGATTTGCGCAAAGGTTGCAAGTTCAGCCTTTCCCTTGGAATTACAGTAAAATACGCAGTCGCAAAGGCAGGAATCGTCTCCGGGGATAAATTCCTGAACGATTAAGGATTTCTCATACCCCGAAGCCTTTACCCGGTCAATAAAGTCCGTTGCGTTCTTCGGAGTGGTAGCTTTAAAGACCTTTGGCTGCCCCTCGAAATGATGCTTTCCGTACTCGATTCCGTCGCCGGGCTTGATGATAAGCGGATAGACCATGTCTACGGGAATCGGTGCGGTTACGCTCTCCGAACAGTCATAATAAACCGTGCGCACGAAAGGAAGACGTCCTTCGTAGGTCTTGTAGAATTTTTCTTTATCAAGGAAGCTGTCTGCGATTTCAAGAGAAGGACAGTTATACACAAAATAACTGTCAATCGCCTCGTGATTTTCAAGAAGCAGACGCACATAAACATCATGGCAGGGAACGATTAGACTCCTGCCTGAGTCAAGATGGTTCTTTCCGTATTCCGTAAGGGCATTTACGAAGCCCTCGTTTGTCTTTAAATCGGGATGATACTCGATATTTACGATGGAAGAATGCTCCGTAAAACGAATCTTCTCCGTGGCAATGACGTCTACCGGCTTATTAAAAAGCTCATAATAGCACCTTGCCATATAATATACATTTATGTCAGAGCCAAGAAGCACTACATTTCTTTCCATATCAGTCTCCTATGTACTCACGTCTTATCTCGGGCTTTATGCTTGTCAAAAGCTCATACATCGTGGTACCTACGTGACGGGTAATCTCGCTGATTGGGATGTCGCCTCCGAGAACGGTGACTTTATCGTGTTTTTTGACGTTTTCGTCAACCCGTACTTCGCACATACCCATTCCGACCTCGCCTATGATAGGATACTTTTTACCATTTATCGCTACATTTGACAAGTACCTCTTTCGGTTGATACCGTCGTAATAGCCCGTGTCTATAACCGCAATATATTCGGTTTCCGTTGCCTTATGCAAGAGTCCGTAGCCGACGTAATCGTCTTTGTTAACTTTATTGATCTGAATTACCTCGGTGTAAAAAGAAAACGCCGTCTTTACCGGGTATTTCTTTAATTCCTTTGTGGGCTCTACTCCGTGAAGCTTATTTTCAAGGCCTCTCTGAAGCTTTCTGATTCTTCCCTTTATGCTGTTTGAGTAAGGATATATAGTTGTAAAACCGTATAAAGAAATACCTATGCGAACCCCGTTTTCATAGGCAGGAGCGTCATGCAGAAAAACTGTCTGCGTCCTGTCCAAATGAACCATGGGGATTTTGGTCAAATCTATATCCGAAGTCAAATCCTCAAAACGTTTTTTGTCCCTTGCATACTCGGTATCCCTAAGGCCGTTTGAATGAAAATGAGTAAATATGCCTTCTACGGTAAGGTTTAAATTTTCAGATGCTTCGTTAACGGCTTTCGTAAGAAGTTCTTTATCCGAAAATCCCAGACGGTTCATACCGGAATTTACCTTAAATTGAAGCTTTAACTTAAGGCCGCTTTCGACGATTTCCCGGTACGTATCAAAGTCGTTTACGCAGACGGAAATGTCGTTTGTGCTTGCAACGTTTAAATATTCCGAAGGCACCGGCTGAAGCATTATAACGGGATGCTCCTTTGTATACTCACGCACCTTTAAGGCTTCATCAAGGTTTGATACCGCAAAGGCATTCATGCCTCCATCTATTAAAGCAGGTATGATGCCATAGCCGTGTCCGTAGGCATTACCCTTTACGACCGCAATATTCCATTTATGCGAAAAAAGGTCGCACATGAGCTTTGCGTTCTGCTTGATTATGGAGTTGTCTATTTCAACATAGGCTTTTCTGTACATGTTAGTTGCCGATACTTTCAGTTAAATAATTGATTGCATATTCAAGCTGATTGTCCACCGACTCCTCTGCATAGTAAGCCTCGGAATCAAACTCGACCTCGATGTCCGGAGCTATGCCGGTCTCGTGAATGCAGACTCCGTTGGGAGTGTAGTAGCGACTCGTCGTAAGCTTGATACCCGAACCGTCCGTAAGAGGATAGATGGACTGAACTATGCCCTTTCCGTAGGTATTGGTGCCGATGACCGTTGCAAGACCATAGTCATGCATGGCACCCGTAAGGAGCTCCGAAGCGCTTGCGCTGTATCCGTTTACCAGGATTACAACCGGAATCGTAATCGGGCTCTTACCCTCGCAGGTATAATCCTCTCGATTTCCGCTCTTATCCAAGGTATAGGTGATGACGCCTTCGGGTAGCATTTCGCGCGCAATATCAAGAACGGTATCGAGATTTCCTCCGGGATTGCTGCGTAAATCAAGAATCATTGCTTTCATACCCTGAGTATTTAAGTCTGAATATGCGTTCTTAAACTGATCCAAAGTTACATCGTCAAATTCGGTAATCTGAATATAGCCGATGCTGTTTTCCTTCATTTCGGAGTTGACGGTCTGATTTTCAACCTTACGGCGTTCAACGGTAAAGTAGAGGTAGCTTTCCTCGCCTTCCCTGTATACCGTAAGCTCGACCGTTGTCCCTTCCGGCCCTTTAATCTTTGCGGTAACCTCGTCTAAGGTGAGCCCCGAAAGATTTTCTCCGTCTGCTTCGATGATAAGGTCTCCGTCACGAAGCCCCGCTTCCTCCGCAGGAGAATTCTTAAATATGCCCGAAAGCTTTGCGTAGCCTGTCTCCGCATCCATTGAAACATATGAGCCGATTCCGAAGTAAGTGCCCTCCGAGTCGGTCAGCATTTCATCAAGTTCTTCCGCCGTATAATAGGCTGCATAAGGGTCTCCGAGGGAATCGACAATTGCCTTATAGATATTGTCACGCATAAGGTCCGTGTCGATATCTTCTTCAAAATAAAAAACCTGAAGTATATCCGAATAAAGCATTTCGGCCTTGTCGACTGTTTCTTGGTCCATCAGCTGGTTGTCGGCCGTGTCAACGCTCGCAGCGGTCTTGTATGCCGTAAGTGCCGCATTATAGGCATTTTCCTGATAAATAAAAATACCGATTCCCAACACCAGTGCCAGGATAGCGGTAATCGCTACCCCGCTTAAAATTCCTATCAGGAAAAACTTGCCTTTTATCTTTTTTTCATTGCCTGTGTTCATTTAATATATGTCCTTTTAGTTTACTCCGAGGTATGGCCAGGGGTTCACGTAGGAACCGTTAAGCCGCACGCTGAAGTGCAGATGGTTACCCGTTGAACGGCCTGTCGTTCCGACCTTTGCAATCTGCTCGCCGCGCGCCACGATATCGTCCTTGCTGACAAGAAGCGCACTTGCATGCATGTAAACCGTGTAAAGCCCGTCGCCGTGATTGATCATGACATAATTACCCATGGACCAGTTAAAGTCTGCCGCAACCACCACGCCGTCGTAGGCCGCAAGAATTGCCGAGCCTGCAGGTGCCGCCATATCTATACCGCTGTGGTAAGAAGTCGAACCGTTGATAGGGTCAGTTCTGTATCCGAAATCATCCGTAATACGTGTATACGAAGGTGCCGGCCAGCTGAACTTTCCGCCGTCGTAGTTCATCACTACACCGTTTGCAGCAGCGATTGCCTTCTGTTCGGCCAAAATTGCCGCTTCCAGAGCTTCGATTACCTCGGTCATTTCCTCTAAAGATTCCTGATTTTCATTAATCTCTGCCGTCTTTGCGTCAATCTGCTGATTGTAGCTTGTTAACTGTGCTTCTTTTTCACCCAAAAGCTCCTGAAGACTTGCCTCTTCCTCTTCCTGGGTCGCCTTGGCGGTGTCGAGAGTTTCTTTTTCCGCTTCCAAAGTTTCTTTACAAAGTTCGGTCCACTCTCTGGTCTTAGTATACTCGTCAAGCATTTTCCTGTCGTAGGCTTCGATCATATCAATATAATCGGCCTTCGTGAGCAAATCGCTGTAGCTTGAAGCATTGAGCATCAGCTCCAGATAGAAGCTGTCGCCCCTTTCATACATGAACTTGATACGCTGCTTCATAGCCTCGTACTGGGCATTTTCAACCTCGATGGCTTCGTTAAGCTCGGTTGTGATTTCCTCTATTTCGGTTTCTTTTTCCGTGATGAGGGTGTTAAGCTCTTCAATCTTTTCCTGAATCTGAACGATTTCGGCATCGACCTTCTCTATGTAGGCCGCCGTGTCCTGCTTCAAGCCTTCAAGCTCTTTCTTTATCGCCTTGGCATTGGTGATATTCTGTTCAAGCTGATTCTTAACGTTCTCTGACTCGGTAATCTGCTGCTGCTTTTCGCGGATACTGTCATTGGTAATCGCAGAAAGGGACGTCCCGGCATTCGTGTCCGCAGAAAGAAACAGTAAACACGAAAAAAACAATATTAAAGAAACAATTCTCTTTATATGTTTCAAAAAAAGCCTCCGTTAAACTCTTAAGTGCTTTCTGACCGTCACAAAGCTACCCAAAAAGCCGATTCCGACGCCAAGCAGGAGTGAAACCGGAAGAAGGGTGTCAAAAATCTGGTCAACCGTAAGGAAATTAAGTAAGGTGGAAAGAACTGAAAATTCCCCGCGGACGAAGTTGAGAGCTTTGTTGTATATAAAGTAAATAATCGCAAGAGGTATTGATGCGCCTATCAGACCTATCAGCATACCTTCTATTACGAAGGGCGCTCGCACGAAATAGTCGGTTGCGCCTATGTATTTCATGATGGAAATTTCCTCTTTGCGAACTGAAATTCCTATGGTAACGGTGTTGCTGATAAGGAAAATCGATACGGCAAGAAGAATAAATATGATTCCGATGGATACGTATCCGATTAACTTGTTTGCATTGTCAAGCGTAAGAGCCGTAAGCTCGGACCTCTTTACCTCCCTGACTCCGTCAACCGATTCAAGATAGGTGACGAGAGCGCTCTGCATTGAAACGTCGTTTAAATAAATCTCGTAGTTTGCCGAGTCCGCAAGGGGATTTTCGGTAAAACCGTCGCTGTACTCGCCGAGATACTCTTCTTTAAACTCTTCCCAGGCTTCGTCCGCAGAAACAAAATGAACCTCCGAGACCTCAGCCCTTCTCTTAATCATGTCGCCGATTTCCTCGATACGTTTGTCGGAAATGCCCGAATCAAAGAACACTACTACGCAGACGCCTTCTTCGGCGGTCTTTACGATATTCTGAAAGTTTATGATAACCGAATAGAATATTCCGAAGAGGAACAGGCAGGCGGCAATCGTAGCAACGGATGCAAGCGAAAAGAGCTTGTTTCTGAAGATATTCTTGATGCCCTGCCAGAGGGTATAGAAAAACGTACTAATTTTCATTACTGTACCCTCCTTTCTCGACATCGCTTACTACGACGCCCTTATTAAGCGTGATAACACGCTTTTGCATCGCATTTACGATATCCTTATTATGGGTAACCATGATTACCGTGGTACCCTTCTCATTAATCTCTTCAAGCAGCTTCATAATCTCCATAGAGGTATGGGGATCCAAGTTTCCGGTAGGCTCGTCTGCAAGAAGAATCGAGGGCTTATTGACCAAAGCTCTTGCGATTGCGACTCTTTGCTGCTCACCTCCGGAAAGCTTCATGGGCTTTGCCTTGTACTTGCCGGCCAGGCCGACAAGAGCCAAAATTGCGGGAACGTTCGAGCGAATCTCGCTGCCCTTTGCCTCAATGATACGCTGCGCAAAAGCAACGTTCTCATAGACGTTTCTGTCCTTTAGGAGTCTGAAATCCTGAAAGACCACGCCTATGTTTCTGCGAAACTTGGGAATACGCCCATGTCTGATCTTATTGAGATTGTAATTCAATATGTAAATGTTTCCGCTCGTGGGGGTAAGCTCTCTTAACAAAAGCTTCATAAAAGTGGTCTTTCCGGATCCGGAATCGCCTACCACGAAGACAAACTCCCCCTTCTTAATACGTAACGAAACATTGGAAAGAGCCGAAACTCCCGCCTGATAGGATTTTGAGACGTTGTCCATGACAATAATCTCATCGTCCTCCATTAGTTTTTTCTTTGTACGTGCCATTATAACCTCGCATTAATATAGTGTTGAGGCCAAAAGGTATTTTGTCCTCAAATGATACCAAGGTCAAAACTTCTCTTGCAAGCGAGCTTGCATCGAAGTTTTGAACCTTTTG
>CAVJJQ010000036.1:0-19436 GCA_963649755.1 bacterium
TTGCGTGGATATCGGTTATCTCGGGTTCGGTTTTGATATTTACCTATATGCTTACCTGCAATGTGGCGTACTATAACCTTACAAAGAAATATGAAAAGACCTACGCTTACTGCCTCCGCCTTGCTGACAGGATAGAACAGACCGAAGGCTACTACGAAGGCATCCCGATTTACATGATAGGCGTGGTCGGTGACGATAATTTCCCGAGTACGGATATTACGGGAGATGTGACGGATCATCTGATTGGTATAAACGGCGATTGGCTTTTATATACGAGTGAAAATTATGAACTGTTTTACAAATATTACATGGGGATTACTTTTAACTTCCTAAGTCCCGATGAAGCAAACTATTACGATACCGACGAATATATCGCACTTTCAAGCTTCCCGCTTGAAGGATGCACGAAGGTCGTTGACGGCGTGCTTTATGTAAAGACAGAGAATATGCATTAAAAGCATTGCTCTTTACCTCGGCAAAACATTAGTCTCCCAGACCACGTAAGAGGACGAATCCGGCTTGTTTTGCGCATGCAGGGGGAGGCTGTGAATATCATTGCACCTTTAGAAAGGTTAACTATGGAGCTTGTTTCTTTAATAATTCCATCCTTTAACGAACAGGAAAACATTCCGAATACAATTAAAACCTTATCTGATATCCTTTCAAAAGAAGACTTTGACTACGAGCTTCTGTTCATAAACGACGGCTCAAAGGACTCTACCTACGATGAAATTTTAAAAGCATCGAAAGAAGACCCTCACGTAAAGGGCATTTCCTTCAGTCGCAACTTCGGCAAGGAAGCGGCTATCTTTGCGGGTTTAAGCGCAGCTTCCGGTGATGCCGCAATTGTGATTGACTGCGATCTTCAGCATCCGCCGACCCTTATCCCGAAGATGGTTAAGCTCTGGCGCGAAGGTTTTGAAGTGGTGGAAGGCGTTAAGTCCGACAGGGGTAAAGAAAGCATTTTTCACAAGCTTTCGGCAGGTCTCTTTTACAAGATCATGAGTAAGCTTATCAAGGTAGACATGCGCTCGACCTCGGATTACAAGCTCCTTGACAGAAAGGTGATTGACGTTCTGTTAACACTCTCTGAGCACAACACCTTCTTCAGAGCACTTACCTTCTGGGTGGGCTTTAAGTCGACAAAAATTGAATATCAGGTAGAGGAGAGACGTTACGGCACTTCAAAATGGTCACTCGGAAGTCTTATGCGTTATGCTGTTAACAACGCTACGGGATTCTCGACGGCACCTCTTCAGATTGTTACATTTTTAGGAGCCTTTTCAATCGTCTTCGGCATCATACTCGGCATAGAAACTTTGGTAAAGTATTTCTGCGGAACCGCGAAAGAAGGCTTCCCCACAGTAATACTTTTGCAGCTCCTAATCGGCGGAGCAATCATGGTAAGCCTCGGCATCATAGGGCATTATATTGCCCGCATTTATGATGAGGTAAAGGGCAGACCCCGTTACATCATCAGAGAGTCGACGGACAACCTTAAAGGGAAATTTTAACTCAAACTAAGCCGGATGCCCTGCAAGGATCCTAACCCGTAGAAACAGATTGATACTCGGCACATAGGACCCGCAAGCAGCTCGAACATATACATGAGTTACACAGACAAACAGCAAACATGAATTCCAACCAAAACGCCACACTTACATTCATAAACAGAATACGCGAAAGCAAAGCCTATAGCGTGATAACGAGCGTTATCTTTCCTTTTGCAATCATTTTCTTCGCTTTCTTCAAGGTTAACAAGGGTATAGACATCTCTGATTCTGCCTACAGCCCCGGAAACTTTGTGAATCTAAACAGCCTTGACGGGATGTGGTACTATTCGACCTTTTATGCAAACCTCTTGGGAAAGCTTTTCACTAAGCTTCCTTACGGCGAGACCCTCCTTGGCCTGAACATTTACACCGGCCTTATAAAGCTTGCACTTGCGCTTTTTGCGTATTACTTCTTTACGATTATTACAAAAATCCCGAAGGAGCTTGCCTTCATAGGCGTGCTTGCGTCGACGGCTCTTTGCTGGTGCCCGTCCACGATACTTTACAATTACCTGACCTACCTTTTCTTTTTCCTGGGATGCGCCTTTTTGTACATAGGCATCATCCTAAAGAACAAGGCAAGCCTTGTATTCGCGGGTTTCATCTTGGGGTGTAACTTCTTCGTGCGCCTTCCGAATATCTGCGAGTGCGCGCTGATTGTTACGCTCTGGATTTACGCCTTGATTTACAAGGATAAAGAATGGCTAAAGGAAACCCTTCTTTGCATCCTTGGCTACGTACTTTCCTTTATTCCGGCGGCACTCCTCATATTTGTAACGCGCGGATTTGATGCATACTTTACGGGTATTTTGCAGCTGTTTGAAATGACCGACGAGGCCGCAGGGTACAGCAGCGTTTCGATGGTGATAAGCATCATTCGCCAATATATTGAAACCGCGAAGTATCTGCCCCTTGCGCTTGCAACCCTTTTGATTTCGGCAATTATTTTCAGGCTTTTTAAGGACCGCTTCCTGTACTTAAAACTCTTGCTTTCGGTTTTAAATACCGCCGTGTTTACCCTTTTGCTTTACAAACAGGGCCTTTTTAACCTAAACTTTCACTGGTTCCAGCCGGTTTACAGGTTCGGAGCGCTCATCCTGATTTTTGCAATTTTGTCTTTCCTGCTCGTTCTTTTTAATAAGAACCGAAGCGAAAGCGACAAACTCTTAGCACTTCTCTCGATTTTCGTAATCCTGATTACACCGCTTGGAAGCAACAATGACATTTATTCGAATTTAAACAACCTTTTCATCGTCCTTCCGACCTTCCTTTACTTCGTATGCGGATTTTCGGAAAAAGAACACTTCGCTTTTAACGGAATCAGGTGGGGACTCCTTACACTTACAGGTGTTTGGGTACTTTTCTCACTTAAGTTTGGCCTTTCCTACGTATTCAGGGACGGTCTTGACGGAGAGGTGGATACGGCTGTTACCAATAATTCGGTTCTAACAGGCATGCTCACCACGAGTGAAAATGCAAAGATGCTAACCGAGATTACGGATGTTTGGACTGAAAACGAACTGTCGGACGGCGAAGCCATTTACTACGGCGAGGTCTGCGGCCTTTCTTTTTACATGGAAACGCCCTCGGCGCTGTCGAGTTCCTGGCCGAGCCTTGATTCTTTTTCCGTGAAAAAGTTTGAGACCGAACTAAAAGAAATTGAGGGTATGATTGACGAAAAAGGCGTGCCTGATAAGCTTACACTCGTGATTTCGTCAGTCGAAGAAGAGGGTATGCTTTCGGAAACACCGACCGCAAAACAAGAAATTCTTAAAACTTTCTTAGATAAATATGGGCTTACCTTGCTGTATACTTGTGACAGCCTTAATATATACAGAGTAAATATTAATTAGGAGATGCTTATGCAGTACAAGATTAATTTTAACGTACCTCCCTTCACAGGGAAAGAAATGGAATATATCCGCGAGGCGGTTTCGAATATGAAAATTTGCGGAGACGGAGCCTTTACAAAGAAAGACCATGCATGGCTGGAGGCTAAGACCGGCTGCGCAAAGGCGCTTCTTACGACGTCCTGCACGCACGCGCTTGAGATGGGCGCGCTGCTTTGCAACATGCATGAGGGCGACGAAGTAATAATGCCGTCCTTTACCTTTGTATCCACCGCGGACGCTTTTGTACTGCGAGGTGCAAAGGTGGTGTTCGTAGATATCAGACCCGACACCATGAATATAGATGAAAATAAAATCGAAGACGCCATTACGGACAGAACCCGCGCAATTGCTCCCGTTCATTATGCCGGGGTCGGCTGTGAAATGGACAAGATCATGGACATAGCAAACCGTCATCATTTAAAGGTGGTCGAGGATGCGGCTCAGGGAATTATGTCGGAGTATAAGGGTAAGGCACTTGGCACCTTCGGAGACTACGGCTGCCTTTCTTTCCACGAGACCAAGAACTATTCGATGGGCGAGGGCGGAGCACTCTTAATAAGAGACCCCAAGGACATCGAAGAGGCTGAGATTCTTCGTGAAAAGGGAACGGACCGTTCGAAGTACATCCGCGGCCAGATCGACAAGTACACCTGGCAGGACTTCGGTTCATCCTACCTTCCTTCCGATATGAATGCGGCTTATCTCTATGCCCAGCTTGAAATGGCCGATGAGATTAACGACGCCCGCTTGAAGATTTGGGAGCAGTATAAAGAAGGTTTAACGCCTCTTAAAGAACGCGGAATCTTAGAGCTTCCTTACATCCCCGAGCATTGCAAGCACAATGCTCACATGTTCTACATAAAGTGTAAGGACTTAAAAGAACGTACTGATTTGATCGAGTTTTTGAAGCAGCAGGGTATATACTCAGCCTTCCATTACATTCCGCTTCACACTTCACCCGCGGGAAAGCGTTTCGGACGCTTCCACGGCGAGGACGTTTATACCACCAAAGAAAGCGAGCGATTAACCCGTCTTCCCATGTACTACGGTCTCAAGGAAGAGGAAGTCGATCTCGTCATAAAGGTTATCAAAGATTTCTATCATGTCTAAAGAAAACGGTTTAAAAAAGCTCTTCTTAAGCCTTTTTAAGCTGACTGCTCTGATACAGACATTTTTTGCCTGTTTTTGGCTTTCAAGGCATCTTTTTACCTATGCGGAAGAAGCTTTGTCGAACAACTACATAGAGGCCGCAAAGACACTTACGGTAGACGATTACATGGGCATACTTTATGCCCTTTTCGTGCGTGTATTGGGGCACGGCACTTTTCTTTATATAGTGCAGTTGGTCGTAATCTTTGCCTCCGTGTACATCTTCTGTAAATCTGTTCCGCTGTCAAAAAGTTTAAGCGCGTGGGTTTCTTTGTTCATACTTACAAGTCCCTTTGTGCTTCAGTGTACCTGCCTCGTGCTTCCGCATGCCTTTGTACTTGCGGATATTTTCTTTATGCTCGCGGCAGTGAGGCTTTGGAAGCTTAAGACTTTCTTTGTGCTGGACCTGATTCTTGGTTTCTTAAATCCCGATTGTACTTATTTGAGTCTGATTGCGCTGATTCCGTTATGCGTTGCTTTCCTCGTGAAAAAGAAAAAACATGCGCTTTTCTTTTTCCTTTCCGTGATTGCGGCATTCTTGATTTGCCTTGAGGTAAACAGTAACATTTCGGTTGTTTATGCCTACGGAAATGCGGAAAAGAGCCTGAGTATACTGTTACTTCAACGGACGACCCAGGGACATTTGAATGAGTCAAGTGACATTGCTCTCGTAAATTACGAGGTGGATACGTACGGAGATATGCTTGAAGCAGACAGGATACCGGAGAATCTTTTTTGTGCTTTCGGCTATAATTTTGAAAACGCAGTCGGTGCGGAGGGAGCAAAGGGCCTGTATCGTTACCTTTCAAAGGTTTCTTTGAGTAAGGGATTTGGCTATTACGGCCGGGATATCATAAAGGATTTCTTTCTTTATCTCTTTACGCCTTTTTCGGTGGCTTACGTGTGCCTCAAAAACGTATCCGGAACGCTTATATTCAATCCGCTTTATTCCTTTTCGCAAGGCATGAATGTGAATTTTGCAAGAATTTACATTCTGTTTCACATGATAATGCCGGCACTGACAGTAATTTTGGCGCTTGTCTGCCTTTTCAAAAGAATCTTCATTGAGAAAAAACGTCCGGCTTACCTTGGACTCAACATTTATATCTGCTATCTGATGATTATAAACACCCTGTATGCGACCTTCATCTGTCTGCGGGGCTATGACTACAGGAATGCGTTGCTTATATTGGCGGCGTTTGTATTGATTCCGGTTTTAAACTTTGAAGGAGAAGACGGCTGATGGTTCTTGGGATTATCGGATTAATTGCATCGCTTTTAATAATCCCGTTTTTCCTGGGACTGTTAACCATGGAAACTTCCGAATCGGTTTTCGTAACCGTGGTTCGCGGACTCATTACGGAGTGGGCGGTCCTCACGGTTATAGCCATTCCGTGCATCATTAAAGAGACTACTTTGACCTTAGTGATTGTTTTGACGGTTGCATTGTGCCTTACACTTTCCTGCGTAGGAATTATCCGTTTGGAAATTTGGCGCCGTAAGAGCGATATTAAGCTTTTTTTTATAAAAAAACAAACGTTATCAAAGAATGAAATCCTCTTTTTGGCGCTTTTCATAGGTGTTGTGTTGTTCCAACTTTATAAGACACTTTTCTATGCCTATGAGGACGGAGACGATGCGTACTATATTTCCATAGCGGCATCGGCGGCGTCCTCGGATACGATGTACAGGCTTGATGCCTACATGGGAATGCCGACGAGCATAAACTTCCGTTATGCCCTTGCTCCTTTCCCTATCTGGATTTCCTGTCTTACAAGACTGTCGGGCTTTAACACGGCCTTCATAGCACATACGCTTCTTCCGGCATTTTTGCTGCTTGTGACGTATGTCTCATACATCGAAATTTCAAAGCTTTTGTTTAAAGAAAAAGAAAAGCAGTATATGCTCTTAACTTTGCTTTCCGTATTTTTCATGTTTGAAAATGTTTCGACTTCAACTCAAGGTACTTTCCTCCTTACGAGAGCGCGTCAGGGAAAGGAAGCCTTGGCGGATATTATTTTACCGTTCCTCTTTTTGATGATTTTAATGCTTATAAAGAATGATTTGAAATTTAAAGCCGCGGATTGGCTCATGATGCTGATAACACTCATAGCAGCGGCACTTACAAGCGTTTTAGGAAACATCCTTGCACCGTTGATGATACTGTTTTTGTTTATCTATTCGATTATCAAGAAGAAATTTAAACTTCTGCCCGGAATGGCGGCACTTGTGATTCCGAATGCGTGCATGTGCTTGGTTTACTGGCTGCTTTGAAAAAAGATATTATTAAGATGCATATCTTGCCGGAAGCGAAGCCTTCCTTTGATGACTGCAACTTATAAAGTTTGATTACATAGCTGTTTTACTGCCTGAAATAATTTTGGGAGACGATATGGACCTTACCTTTTTCACAGACAACTTAATAAGCTTCTCCGGTAAGGGCTTTTTGTTTCTACTTCTGTTAATCGGTTGCCTGTTCCTGGGGATAAAGCTCAAAGCCTCGGCAAATAAGACCCTCCTCGTCCGGTTTCCGGTATTCGTGATGTGCATATATTTCTGCCCGATGTGGATAATTTACAAAAATTTGCGCGACGATGTGGAAATCCTTTACAGAATTCTGTGGATGATCCCGATGGGGTTTGTTGTAGCTTATGCTCTGGTTGAAGTTATCTTTATGCTCCCCTCAAAGGCAAGATTTATTTCTTTCGCGGCGGCTGTTCTTTTGATAATTTCGGGCGGTACGTATATTTATTCGAATCCGCAGTTTGCAAAGGCGCAAAACATCTACCATATTCCGAGCGAAATTGTTAAAATATGTGATGAGCTTGAGCTGCCCGGGCGCGAAGTACGAGTTTGTTTTCCGATAGAAATGGTTCAGTACGTGCGCCAGTACAACACCCGCATTTGCCAACCCTACGGTCGCGACAACCTCCTGTGGGGCACGGATTATGATGCGTACAGCAATATAGCCTCGATTCTCGATGAAGAGGTTATCGACACAAAAGATCTTGCTGACGAGTTGAGGCGCTCGGATACGCCGTACTTTGTCGTTTCAAAGGATACGAAGCTCAGCGAAGATATTTGCGATTATGATTTTTCTTTATGCTTTACTGTAGGAGATTATTTGGTTTACAAGGATGATTATGCCGATTTAACTGTCGGCTGACGATATTTGAAACATTCCGGTGCCTGTTAGGTGAAGACCCGGAAGTGACGGAGGCTTTTATGGATAAAATTGCGGTTTTGATACCCTGTTACAACGAGGCGCAGACCATCGGAAAGGTGGTAACGGATGCAAGGAAATACCTGCCCGAAGCCGTTATTTATGTATACGACAACAATTCTTCGGACGATACGGCTAAAATTGCCGCCGATGCCGGAGCAATTGTAAGGCATGAATACCTTCAGGGAAAAGGAAACGTAATCAGACGCATGTTCCGCGATATCGACGCCGAATGTTATCTGATGATTGACGGAGACGATACCTATCCTTTGGAGTTTGCACCCGAAATGTGCTCACTCGTGCTTGACAGGCAGGCGGATATGGTGGTCGGCGACAGGCTTTCAAGCACTTATTTTACGGAAAATAAACGGCCTTTCCACAATTTCGGAAACAGCTTGGTAAGGTTTTTGATAAATCATATCTTTAAGTCAAACATCAAGGACATCATGACGGGCTACAGAGCCTTCGGTTTCAATTTTGCAAAGACCTTCCCTGTTCTTTCTAAAGGCTTTGAAATCGAGACCGAGATGACCATTCATGCGGTTTACAACAACATGGACGTGCAGAACGTCATCGTCGAGTACAGGGATCGTCCGGAGGGGTCGGTTTCAAAGCTTTCGACGTATTCGGACGGCGCCAAGGTCATCATGACCATCGTGAAACTCTTTAAGAACTACAAGCCTTTTGCTTTTTTCAATACGATAGCGATTATCCTGATGGCTCTTGCGGTCGGCTTCGTGATTCCCGTTTTTGCGGACTACTTTAAGACCGGTCTGGTTGAGCGCTTCCCCACCCTTATTGTGTGCGGATTCGTGATGGTTGCCGCAATTCAGGCTTTCTTTGCGGGCCTTATCCTTTCGACGATGGCCAACAAGAACCGTCGTGATTTCGAACAGACTCTTATAAATATTCATTTCACCAAGGATGAGATTGAATGAGAAGAATTTTAAAGAAGTTAAATATACTGCTGGATAAAAAACAAAAACGCCAGATGCTCTTACTGGTTCCGATGATGTTAGTCGGAGCGGTATTGGAAACTGCGAGCATTGCCCTTGTCCTTTCTGTCATCACCGCAATCGCAACGCCCGATGCCGTGGAATCGAACAAGTACGTGGCCTTTGTATACAATGCCTTTCATTTTACGAGCATGACCTCCTTTACGGTCACGGTAATGGCACTCTTAATCGCTGCGTACGTGCTGAAAAACGTTTATTTATTCATCCAATGGAAGGTTCAGTACGCCTTTGTATACAGGAATCAGTTCAGGACCTCCGAAAGGATGCTGAAGAGCTACTTAAGACGTGATTACGAATATTTTCTTTTTGCGGACACCGCGGTTGTGCAAAGAAGCATTACCGCCGACGTAAACAACATGTACGGCCTGATCTTATCACTCCTTACGATTGTGTCCGAGGGAATTGTATTTATCGCCTTGGTAGTCGTGATTTTTTTAATCGACCCGGTGCTTTGCCTTGTAATTGCGGCTCTTTTATTGCTTACGATGTTCTTTATCACGAAGATTCTAAAGCCGGTCATGAGGCGGTCCGGTAAAGAAAATCAGGACTTCTATTCGGCACTGTTTAAGTGGATTTCCGAGATAGTGCAGGGCATAAAGGAAGTAAAGGTAAGCGGCAAAGAAAAGTTCTTTGTCTCCGAGTACGGAAAATGCGGAAACGGATACGTAAATGCCGTCGAGAGATATTCTTTGTACAATAATACCCCGAAGCTCCTGATAGAAACGGTCTGCGTGGCCGGAATGATTGGGTATCTCCTGGTGGGAGTGCTTCAGGGAAACGATGTTTCTTCCTCAATTCCGACGCTTGGAACGATAGCCGTTGCGGCGATGAAGCTCATGCCGAGCGCAAACAAGATAAACAACCAGCTTAACTCGATTTCCTACTTCGAACCTTTCCTGATGCACGTTTCGGACAATTTGATTGACGAAACAAGCGCCAAGAACACGGATTTGAGCTTTGCTTATGAAAATTACGAGAAGCTTTCGATAAAGAACGGGATTTACCTAAAGGACATTACCTACAAGTATCCTCAGACCGAGAAATATATATTTGAGCACGCCGAAATGGAGATTCCGATAGGCTCGTCCGTCGGCATAGTCGGTGAATCCGGCTCCGGAAAAACAACAATCGTGGACGTACTCTTGGGACTCTTAAAGCTTGAAGGCGGCGCGGTCTACGCAGATGACGTCGACACCAAGACCTGCTACAGAAACTGGCTTAAAAACGTCGGCTACATTCCTCAGATGATTTACATGCTTGACGGTTCCATCAGAGAGAACGTTGCCTTCGGCGTAACCGGTGACGACATAGACGAAGAAAAGGTTTGGGAAGCTCTCAGGGAAGCCCATCTTGACGAATTTGTAAGAAGCCTTCCTGCAGGACTCGACACCCGGATCGGTGAAAGAGGAGTTCGCATTTCAGGCGGTCAGCGTCAGAGAATCGGCATAGCCCGTGCCCTTTACAATGACCCCGAGGTCCTCATCTTAGACGAAGCAACCTCAGCCCTCGACAACGACACCGAAGCCCAGATAATGGATTCCATCAACGCCCTCCACGGTAAAAAAACACTCGTTATCGTAGCCCACAGGCTGCAAACTATTGAAAAGTGTGACATGGTTTACAGGGTACAAAACGGGAAAATTGAAAGAGAAAGATAGATAATGAATAGGCTTTCGCCTTTTGGGCGAAAGCCTATTTTTATTTCATCAACGTATTTAAGAATTCCAACATATGCTCCGCCGTCAAATCAATTCCGGCATCGCCGAGATAAACCCCATCAACATACTCTGTGATATTCGATTCGTTAATCTTGTAATAGTAGTTGTCAATGTAGGAAATGTAGAGCTCGTTGGCAACGGCGTACTGGTGAACCGTGTAGACGGTTTCGCAGCCGGCACCGTAATCCGTATTTGACCCAAGCTTGATATCTCCGTCACCGTTGTCTACATAAATCGGCGTAGGCGATGAAAGGATGATTTGCAGATGCGGGTAATTCTCCTGAAGCGTTTTAATCGAAGTGTAAAGCGCTCCGTGGTAACCGTAAACATTTTCAGAGTCAAAGAGCATCTCCGGAATCACTTCGAGGTAGTCGTGCATCGAGTACATGATGATGACCGTATCCACTTCGTTTAAGTCAATATTTTCAATCGTATTCATGTATGCATCATATCGTTCCTCGGTTGCAAATCCTTCCACGTAATCGGTAAGATACATGTTCTTAAAGTCTTTGTTGACGAGTGCTGAAACAACGCTGTAAAGAGAAAATGAATTCGTTCCGACATCCGGATTGCCGTAGGTGGCGGTAAGCTTTACTTTTTCACAAGTCAAATCGATGATGTTTGCATCAAGATTCTCTTTCAAGATGTTGAGAATCGAGTGATCTTTGCCGTAATTGTTGAGGATGTGGTCTCCGATGAGGAGGATATCGTTCACTCCGTTATCAACGTGATTCTCATAAGGTCCGGCATCGGGATCCGGGTAAAAATAACAGTCATTGCATTCCATATCGTAGTCGCCTTCCGAAATATCGGAAAGGTCCACCGAAGTCGTCTGCTTGTTCCAAATGTTCAGCCTTATTATTACAAAGGCAACGATCAAAACAATCGGAACCAGTATCAGAATATGCAGATTAATCTTAAATTTCTTTTTCTCGTTCATGCTTCTTTCCTTTTCAAATTTAAGTGTGCCCATTATAATGCGAAAAAACGCATAAATCCATAAAATCAGAAAACTTTAAGGAAATATTCAAAAAAGAAAAGCCCCTAAAAATTGCTAAAAGGGCTTACTGATGCTATAATCAGAAAGGTTATTGCCTAAAGGCGATAATGCTTGATATTGGCTTTTGAACCTATGTATTACGGAGGGTTGTATGAACAATACAAACGATGCTGAAAACGAGAATTATGTCTTCGTAGACGAAGACGGCAATGAGATTCTTGTTGATGAAAGCGAATTTGAAAGAAACCCGGAGGACCTTCAGGGTGAAGAAGAACCGGGCGATCAAACTTTGATTGAAGAAGGACTCGGGGACGAGGTGGTGCTCGAAGAGGAATATGCTCCGGAAGTTGACGGCTCGTTAAATGATTACGATTCCTATGAGTCCTTTGAAGAAGACGATACGGACGAAGACTATGATTCAGAAGAGGGTTCCGGCATTATGGGGCTTGTGGCAAACAGGCTGATGCTGGTACTTGGAGTCACGATTGCTCTCATCGCCATTATCGTCGGCGTTGCCTGCTTTGCAAAGCGCGGAGGAAGCTCGGAAAGCGTTGATTTTTCCGAAGTCGGAGTGAATGTCGCCGAAATCGGAACAATAGGACGCGACAATATCGTGGCGATTACATCAGCCAGGGGAGAGCTTCTGGATGCGCTCTATGATGTTGTGAAGAATTATGATTATGACGAGGCAGACGAGGAGACGGGTATCACAACCGTTTCGGTTACGTTGACCTCTATACTTAAAGACTTAAAGGTTAAGTTTGTAAATTCGAAGGGCAAGCTCATAGGAAATGTTCCTTTTGAGGTTGAGGTAACGGACTCTAAGGGAAATACCGAGACCTGGACTGACGATGACAAGGACGGAATCATTTACAAGACCGATCTTTCGGGCACATACAGCGTAAAGCTTGTGGCTCTTTCTGCTCTTTCCGAATATTACGATTTTACGACAAACAGTGCGGCTCAGTCCGTTTCCGTAAAGTCAACTCTTGATTACCAGAAAGTTGATGTAAAGAACGAGATTAAGTCGGCATCTCAGGTTTCCGAATCCGAAGATGCTGCGGAGAATGACACTACCGAGGAATCAAAGCTTACCGATACGGTTGCTTATGTGATTTCTTCAAAGACGGCGGCTTCCGACGGATATACCGTAATAGCGAAGACTCAGATTACAGATCCCGTTAAGACCCTGACGACAAAGAACGAGGCGGGGCTTGCAAGGTTCAGAAGACTTGCAAGTAGTGTAGCCCCGGATCCCGGCGAAAGCCATGATCACCAATGGGAATATGTGACTGGCTCAAACGGGACGCATACCAAGAAATGTAAGGTTGACGGATGCAGCGAAACGCAAACCGAGAACTGCACTAAG
Organism: bacterium; assembly: GCA_963649755.1. Lineage (GTDB taxonomy): Bacteria > Bacillota > Clostridia > Lachnospirales > Lachnospiraceae > UBA1258. The sequence goes on from CAVJJQ010000036.1 coordinate 12,921, forward strand.
GGCGACACTGCTACATCCACAAATGACGGGCATCACACATATACCTGTACTCTCTGTAATGGCGATATTACCGAAACCTGCAATAAGGATAAATATATCTCCAACAACGACGGCACCCACAACTTATCCTGTGATGTTTGTGGCTACGTAGCATCCACAGATAAGGATGCAAAATGTTCATATACCTTCTCTAAGACAGGCACCGTTTCCGACAAGACCCACTCCGGCACATGTTCAGCATGCGGCTACACAATTACAGACGTAGCCTGCACCGATTCAAACAATGACGGTGTCTGCGATGTTTGCGGCGGCACCATAAAGGCAGCAACCACCTACTCCATGGCAATCACCGAGTCAAGCTCGAAGACAGCCATAGCAGTTAACGGAACAGCTGCTTTGAAGGCAACCATTACCGCTTCCGATTCGGCTACACATACATACAGCTACACCTGGAAAGCAACAGTAGGCTCCGACCTCGTATCACTTACACCTTCGGAAAACTCCTTGACGGTTAAGGGTACAAAGTCCGGAAGCGTTACGATTCAGTGTACGGCAACTATTGACGGAGATTCCGCAAAGACCGTTACTCAGACCTTTGCGTTAACGGTTAATGAATTAAAGATTTCACTCGACAGGACGTCAAAGAAAGCTCTGTTTGCCGGATATACTTCAGACGGAAGTGACAAGTTCGTACTTACCGCCACCACTACAGGCGGCAACTCATCCGACACCACAAAGGGCAATCGTGTGACCTGGTCTTCATCCGATACTTCGATTGCAACTGTAGAAGAGTCCGAGACAGTTACGACCGAGAAGGGCGTTTCAAAGTGTACCGTTACGGCTTTAAAGGCAGGTACGGTTACGATTACCGCTACAAGCGATGAAGATTCAACTGTTAAGCAGTCCTTGACGGTTGTGGTATCCGTTCACCCCGCAAAGGATACGGTTACAAAGCTTGTCGACGGTTCAAACAATCAGGTATACAAGAAGGATTCAAGCGGAAAATATGTAGAGGCTACTTACGCAGACTACTATTCAGGCACCAACCTTTACATAGTATCCGGAACCGCCACCTACAAGTATCAGGGCTGGTGGACGATAGACGGAAAGACCTACTACTTTGACAAGAACGGAAACAAGGTTACCGGCGATCAGGTAATCTTAGGGGCCAAGTACTCCTTTGATTCAAACGGAGTTTTAAAGAGCGGAACAGGAACCTTCGGTATCGACGTTTCAAAGTGGAACGGAACAATTGACTGGAGCAAGGTTGCAAAGTCGGGTGTCAGCTATGCTATTCTTCGATGCGGCTTCAGAGGTTCGACAATTGGCGGCCTCGTTGAGGATGCCAAGTTTGCCACCAATATCAAGAATGCCACGGACAACGGCATTAAGGTCGGAGTTTATTTCTTTACCCAGGCTGTTAATGAAGTCGAGGCAGTCGAAGAAGCTTCAATGTGTCTGACCATGGTGGAAGGCTACAAACTTAGCTATCCTATCTTCATAGACGTTGAGAGCGCTTCGGGCGGACGCGCAAACGGACTTACCAAGGACGAGCGTACCGCAGTTATAAAGGCTTTCTGCAAGACCATTACAAACGCAGGTTACAAAGCGGGTGTTTATGCAAACAAGAGCTGGCTCACAACAAAGATTAATGCTTCCGAGCTTACAAGCTATGTAATCTGGCTTGCTCAGTACGCATCTTCACCTACATATACCGCAACACGTTACGATATATGGCAGTATTCGGATTCGGGATCTTTAAGCGGCATAAGCGGAAGCGTAGACCTTGATTTGAGTTATTTAGGCTACTAAACTAAGATGATATAGGATAGCTACACTAAAGCATTCCAACAAACTTGCGTCTCAAAAGTTAAAACGGATCTTTTGAGGCTCACTTTACAAAACATTATTTTCGGCTAAGGTTACATGCCTTAGCCGAATCTTAAATATTTAAAGGAGAGTTTCTATGAGGACATACCTTGTAACCGGCGGTGCCGGCTTTATAGGCTCTAATTTCATTCACTATATGTTTAAAAAGTACGGCGACGATATCAAGATCGTAAATGTCGACAAGCTTACCTATGCCGGCAACCTTGAAAATCTTAAGGATGTCGAGACCAAAGACAATTATACCTTTGTAAAGGCAGATATCTGTGACAGCGACGCTATCGGAAAGGTATTTGAAGACCACGATGTTGATGTGGTCGTTCATTTTGCCGCAGAAAGCCATGTTGACAGATCCATTAAAAATCCCGAGGTCTTCGTAAAGACCAACGTGCTTGGAACCCTTGTAATGCTCAATAACGCGAAGGCTGCCTGGGAGCTTCCGGACGGAACCTTTAAGGAGGGCAAGAGATTCCTTCATGTCTCAACGGACGAGGTATACGGTTCTTTATCCGAGGACGGAGGCTACTTCTACGAGACGACCCCTTATCAGCCGCACAGCCCCTACTCGGCTTCCAAGGCAAGTTCGGATATGCTGGTTAAGGCATACATGGACACCTATCATTTCCCCGCAAACATCACGAACTGCTCGAACAACTACGGCCCTTACCAGTTTCCCGAGAAGCTCATTCCGCTTATCATCAACAACGCGCTTTCCGGAAAGAAACTCCCCGTTTACGGCGACGGCAAGAACGTCCGCGACTGGCTCTATGTAATGGACCACGCTAAGGCCATCGATATGGTCATCAACAAGGGCAGACTCTTCGAAACCTACAATGTCGGCGGCCACAATGAAAAACAAAACATCGAGATCATCCATATCATTCTCGATACCCTAAACGAAATGCTTCCTGATTCCGATCCTCGTAAGGCTCACATCAACAGCGACCTTATCACCTACGTAGAGGACAGAAAGGGCCACGACCGCCGTTATGCGATTGCACCCGACAAGATCAAGTCCGAAATCGGCTGGGAACCCGAGACCATGTTCAAGGACGGCATCAAGCTTACCATCAAGTGGTACTTTGAGCACGAAGACTGGATGAAGAATGTGACCAGCGGCGATTACGTAAACTATTACAAAGAAATGTACAAGGATAAATAAACAAAAGGATACTGCATAACGCAGTTAGGTATCCGCCGGTGGGATATCCCACGACATAGGAAACACGTACTTAAAGAAAGGCGATTCCATGAAAGGTATTATTCTTGCCGGAGGCTCCGGCACCAGGCTTTACCCTTTAACACGCGCAATTTCAAAGCAGATTATGCCCGTATATGACAAGCCGATGATTTATTATCCGCTTTCGACCCTCATGCTTGCGGGTATCCGCGAGGTGCTCATCATCTCGACTCCCCGCGACCTTCCGACTTTCAAGGAGTTATTCGGCGACGGAAGTCAGCTTGGCATGCGTTTTGAATATGCCATTCAGGAGAAGCCCCGCGGACTTGCCGATGCCTTCATAATCGGAGACAAGTTTATAGGAAACGACGCCGTTTCGCTGGTACTCGGCGACAATATCTTCTACGGACAGAGCTTTTCAAAGCTCCTTCTTCAGGTTGCCGCTCGCACGGAAAAAGAAAAGGGCGCTACAATCTTCGGCTACTACGTAAGAGATCCCAAGGAATACGGAGTGGTTGAATTTGACAAGGACGGAAAGGCTATCTCAATTGAGGAGAAGCCTGCCAATCCCAAGTCAAACTACGCTGTTCCCGGTCTTTATTTTTACGACAATGACGTAGTCGAAATCGCCAAGAGCGTTTTGCCTTCGGCCCGGGGCGAGATAGAGATTACAAGTATAAACAACGAATATTTGAATCGCGGAACCCTTCACGTGGAGACCATGGGAAGAGGCTTTGCATGGCTTGATACGGGCAATCACGATGCGCTTCTTGATGCGGCAAACTTCGTGGCAACCTTCCAGAAACGTCAGGGTCTTTACGTATCCTGCATCGAAGAGATTGCCTACAAGAGAGGTTTTATCACCAAGGATGAGCTTTTAAAGCTTGCCGAGCCTCTTATGAAGACCGCATACGGCAAATACCTTACAGAGGTTGCAAATGGACTCTAAGCTGAAACGGACGGTGATTTTTCTTTCTGTTTTCATGTGCATAGCCGTTGTGGGAATAGTTACCTTGGCCAATTGGAAGTCTATTTCAAGACGATTTAAAAATACCGTGAGCGTTTCAACGGAAGTAGCGGAAGAGGTTGACGAATGCTCATCACTTCAGCTTGGTAACGACCCGGATGCATGGAAGAGCGACGAGACCTTCTTTGATACGAAGGCGGACACCCTTGCCATGCAGATCATGGAAGAAATGAACCGGCTCACTGTCAAGGCCGTTTCGGTTGAAAAGGACATGCGCATCCGGATTCTTGATTACCAAGGTGAGCTTAAAACCGGTGAAGCCTTTAAGGTAAGCGTTTCTTTAGGCGGAAAGGCAAGTACTTACGAGGACTCAGACAAAGACGGCATCATTATCATAGACAGTCTTGAGCCCGGAGATTACACGGTCAGTCTTGAGGCGTTGGGCGATTACGAGGTGCCGGACGAACCCTTGAAAGTCAAGGTACCGGAAAAAGCCGAGTGCACCTATATAGAGGACATCAACCTTCTTGTCAAAGAGAAGACCGAAGCTCAGGCTCAGTATGAGGACGCCCTGATAAGAGCTGCTTCCCTTGATGCCGACAAAAAGTCAGATAATACCTACGGTACAGAAACGAATCTTCAATATGGGGTCGATTTATCGGATAAGAACGAAGACGTTGATTTTAAAAAGGTTTACAGTTCCGGTATCCGCTTTGTGATGTTACGAGCCGGTTACAGAGGTGCGATTTCGGGCGACCTCACAGTGGACGAAACGTTTACGGAATATGCCCATGCGGCAAACAGAAACGGACTCGGCGTAGGAGTTTATTTTGACTCGCAGGCCGTAAACAGAAAAGAGGCCATCGAGGAAGCAAGCCTTGTAATTTACCTGATGAGCGAGCTAAACATTACCTATCCGGTTTATATAAGGCTCGATCAGGCGGGCGGTGACGGACGCGCCGATTCGCTGGATGCTAAGACCCGCACGGAAATTGCGCTTGCCTTTGAAGAAACAATTGCAAACGCGGGCTACGAAACGGGAGCCTATTCCTCGGCAGCCTGGTTTAACACAAACCTTGATGCACAAAGTTTGGAAAAAGAACACATCTGGCTTGCCGAGTTTAAGAAAAACCAGTCAAGCAAGGATTATTACTACGACCTGTGGCAGTATACTGATAACGGAACGGTTGACGGCATTAACGAACCGGTTTGTTTGAACGTTTCATATATGGAACTCAGATTCGGAACAAGTGAATAAATATAGATTAAAAGAGGCAGTTAAATGACAGAACAGTTTGGAAAGATTACGGTTGAAACCTGTGAAATTGAAGGAATAAAGATTATAACTCCAAGGGTATTTCCCGATGAGCGCGGTTACTTTATGGAGACTTATCAAAAAGAAGATTTCGTGAAAGCGGGGATAGATCTTGATTTCGTACAGGACAATCAGTCAGCTTCCAAGAAGGGGGTTTTGAGAGGACTTCACTTTCAGAAACAGTACCCTCAGGACAAGCTTGTACGTGTCATAAGGGGCTCAGTATACGATGTGGCAGTTGACCTTCGTGCGGGCTCAAAGACCTTCGGAAAATGGATCGGAGTGGAGCTTTCCGAAGCAAATAAAAAACAGTTCTTTATCCCGAAGGGCTTTGCACACGGCTTTTTAGTACTTTCCGACTATGCGGAGTTTGTTTATAAATGTTCCGATTTCTACCATCCCGGTGATGAGGGCGGTATCATTTACAATGATCCGGAAATCGGCGTTGAATGGCCTATTGAGGACGGCTTAGAGCTTATTATGAGCGACAAGGACACTAAATGGGGCGGTTTATCTGACTATGTTAAAGCTAACAGATAAAAAAACAAAGGGACTCATATGGAAGCTTGCCCGCAATGACTTTAAAGCCAGATTTGCAGGCTCTTATCTTGGTGCCCTTTGGGCAATGGTACAGCCGGTTATTACGGTCCTTATGTACTATATAGTCTTTGACAAGATTTTTAAATCACGTGCGCAGGCCGTTGCGGGCGGAATAGAAATTCCTTACGTGCTTTTCTTAACCCTTGGCTTGGTGCCGTGGTTTTATTTTTCCGAAGGTCTTTCAAACGGCACGAATGCGCTTCTTCAGTACAATTACCTGGTTAAAAAGGTTGTCTTCAACATAGATGTTCTTCCTGTCATCAAGGTAATTTCAGCTTCTTTTATCCACGTATTTTTCCTGTTTGTGCTATTAATAATTGCCGCGATATATGGGTATTACCCAAGCCTGATTACGTTTCAGCTCGTGTATTACAGCTTTTGTATGTTTGTGCTTTTGGCGGCGCTTTCGTACTTTACTTCCTCCGTGGTGGTGTTTTTCAGGGATCTAAGCCAGATAATACAGATTCTTTTGCAGATTGGGATGTGGGCAACACCGATTCTTTGGAATATAGACAGTCTTCCGAGGACATGGCAGCTTATTATGAAGCTAAACCCGGTAGCCTATAT
>CAVJJQ010000037.1:0-19396 GCA_963649755.1 bacterium
ACTGAGAGGGACTTGGCTCTCCCACGCGGAGCAATTTCCTATATAGTAAAAAAGGTGCGGTCCGTGAGGACTGCACCTTTAAAAAAGTTTTATTTATGCATTTACAATCTGACCGAAATCAGGCTTTAATGCTGCGCCGCCGATAAGACCGCCATCGATGTTGGGCTTTGAAAGAAGCTCAGCTGCATTCGAAGCGTTCATGGAGCCGCCGTACTGGATGCGAACAGCTTCAGCCGTGGGAGCATCGTACATCTCGGCGATGGTCTCTCTGATCATCTTGCAAACCTCTTCAGCCTGATCAGCTGTAGCGGTTTCGCCTGTGCCGATAGCCCAGATAGGTTCATAAGCGATTACAAGCTCCTTAACCTGATCTGCTGTAACACCTGAAAGATCCCAGGTAATCTGTCTCTTAATCCATTCTGCATAAGTGCCTGCTTTTCTTAAAGCAAGTGACTCACCACAGCAAAGAATGGGCTTTAAGCCTGAAGCAAAAGCTTTTTTTACCTTTGCATTGATGAGGATATCGTTCTCACCGAAGATATCTCTTCTCTCCGAATGACCGATGATGATATACTCAACACCTGCATCCTTTAACATGGGAGCTGAAATTTCGCCTGTGAAAGCACCCTTATCTTCGATATAAAAGTTCTCTGCTCCAAGGTGTACGTTTGTGCCCTTGATAGCACCTGCTACGGGAACAATGTCAATAGCGGGAACACAGTAAACTACATCTACTGCATCGTTCTTAACAAGGTCCTTTAATGTAGCGCAAAGTTCAACTGCCTCGCTGGGAGTCTTGTTCATCTTCCAGTTACCGGCAATAATACGTCTTCTTGCCATTTATTTGTCCTCTTTCTGAAAATATTTTTATTAATTTGAATTGGCTAAGTAATACGGGTATGTTCTCTCAACTAATTTCAACCTTCGCCTTCGGCTCGGTTTCTCTAAGTTTCGAGAACGGCTCCGCACTAACCTCATGCTTTACTACCGCTCGCATTCGCTAAGTGATTAAAGCCGATCATCAGCTGCATAAACACCGGGAAGTTCCTTGCCCTCTAAGAATTCAAGAGAAGCGCCGCCACCTGTTGAGATGTGGCTCATCTTTGAAGCAAGGCCCATCTGGTTAACAGCTGCTGCGGAATCGCCGCCGCCGATGATGGTTGTAGCATCTGCATCAGCAAGTGCCTGAGCTACGGATAAAGTACCCTTTGCAAGTACGGGGTTCTCAAATACGCCCATAGGTCCATTCCAAACAACGGTCTTTGCGCTCTTAACAGCATCTGCATAAAGCTTTGCGGTTTCAGGTCCGATATCAAGACCTTCCTTGTCTGCAGGAATAGCATTTGAAGGGACTACGGAAACTGCAATGTTGGGATCGTCGATAGGATCGGGGAAACCTGCTGCAACGGTTGTATCTACGGGAAGTAAAAGCTTCTTTCCGAGCTTTTCGGCCTTTGCCATCATTTCCTTACAATAATCAAGCTTTTCATCGTCAACAAGTGACTTACCGATTTCATAGCCCTGAGCCTTTAAGAAAGTAAAGGCCATGCCGCCGCCAATGATAAGAGTGTCGCACTTCTCAAGGAGGTTGTTGATAACATTAAGTTTGTCTGCAACCTTTGCACCGCCGAGGATAGCTACGAAAGGTCTGACGGGGTTCTCAACTGCATTGCCGAGGAAGTCGATTTCTTTCTGCATTAAGTAACCGACTGCGTTAACTCCGCCCTTCTTGGTGATGTACTTTGTAACAACGGAAACGGAAGCATGTGCTCTGTGTGAAGAACCAAATGCATCGCATACATAATCGTCAGCAAGATCTGCGAGTTCTTCAGCGAACTTCTCGCCTGCCTTTGCGGGCTTTGTTTCCTCTTCCATACGGAAACGTGTATTCTGAAGAAGGATAACATCTCCGTCCTTCATTGCATTAACTGCAGCTGTGGTCTCGGGACCTGTTACGTTGTAATCGGAAATGAACTTAACTTCCTTGCCGAGCTTTTCAGATAAAGCCTTTGCTACGGGAGCCAAAGATTCTTTTTCATTGGGTCCTTCCTTAACCTTGCCTAAGTGGGAGCAAAGAATAACCTTGCCACCGTCGTTAATTAACTTCTTGATAGTAGGTAAAGCTGCAACGATACGGGTATCATCTGTGATAACACCGTTCTTTAAAGGAACGTTGAAGTCACAACGAACCAAAACGCGCTTGCCCTTTGCGGAAAAATCATCAACTGATTTCTTATTTAAAGCCATTTTAGTATCCTCCATGTTTGAGTTTATAATTGAAAAAAAGGTCCGGTCCTGTTCGACCGGACCCTTTAGGTCTTTAATCAGACGAAAATTACTTTAACTCTGAGAAGTACTTAATTGTACGAACCATCTGAGAGGTGTAAGAATTCTCGTTGTCATACCATGAAACAACCTGTACAAGATTGTCAGCGCCAACCATTGTCTGGGTAGCATCGAAGATTGAACCATAGGTTGATCCAACGATATCGGAAGAAACGATTTCATCTTCGTTGTAGCCGAAGGACTCAGTTGCAGCAGCCTTCATAGCAGCGTTGATTTCTTCCTTTGTAACGGACTTCTCTACTGTTGCAACAAGGATTGTTGTTGAACCTGTAGGAGTAGGAACACGCTGAGCGGATCCGATGAGCTTTCCGTTTAATTCAGGAATAACAAGGCCGATTGCCTTTGCAGCACCTGTTGAGTTGGGAACGATGTTGATAGCGCCTGCACGGCTTCTTCTTAAATCGCCCTTTCTCTGAGGTCCGTCAAGGATCATCTGGTCACCGGTGTAAGCGTGAATTGTGCTCATGATACCGGACTTGATGCCTGCCAAATCGTTAAGTGCCTTAGCCATAGGTGCTAAGCAGTTTGTGGTGCAGGATGCAGCTGAAATGATAGTATCTTCAGGCTTTAAGGTCTTGTGGTTTACATTGTAAACGATTGTAGGAAGGTCATTTCCTGCGGGAGCTGAAATAACAACCTTTCTTGCGCCTGCATTGATATGAGCCTGTGCCTTATCCTTAGAAGTATAGAAGCCTGTGCACTCAAGAACAACGTCAACCTTAAGTTCGCCCCAAGGAAGGTTGTTAGCATCTGCTTCTTTATAAATGGTAATCTTCTTGCCATCAACTACGATGTTGTCCTCACCTGCTTCAACAGTGTGATTCTTTGCGTAGTTGCCCTGAGATGAGTCATACTTTAAAAGATGAGCTAACATCTTAGGAGAAGTTAAGTCGTTGATTGCTACAACGTCATAACCTTCTGCACCAAACATCTGTCTGAATGCAAGACGACCGATACGGCCGAAACCATTAATTGCTACTCTTACTGCCATTTTTAATTTCCTCCTAGAAAATTTTTATATTTGATTTTGACACTTCTTTTTATTTAGATTGTCAAAATTTTGTCAGCGCCATTATTTTATAGTATCTATCCTTAAAATTCAATACTTATTTAGTTAAAAAAATTTAAAAGTAATGGCTTTTGCTTTGTAAAAAATACTCAAAAGGATTAAGATACTTCCTGTGACCCAATCTAAATACATTCAGTTAACGGAGGATAAACAAATGGCTGTATATTCGGACCAGCATATGCACTCGCTTCACAGCTTCGATTCAAAGGCAAAAATGACGGACATGGCTGATGCTGCGGTTAAAAATAAACTCTCTCATATCACTTTCACGGAGCACGTGGATTTTGATTTTCCGGAATCGGAAGAAACTCCCAAGGGAGCCTTTGAATGCAATATCGACTCGTATCTTTACGATCTTCTGTGCCTGCGCGAAAAATACGGAAACGACCTTGCTGTCGGTTTCGGGGTTGAGATTGGCTTGAAAGAATCCGCTGTAAGCAAAAATAAAAAGCTTGTTTCTTCCTATGATTTCGATCTTGTAATCGCCTCGCAACATCTTCTAAACAATACAGATACCTACGATAAAAAGTGTTTTGAAGGTTTGACGGACAAGCAGGCCATAAGCGGATACTTTGAAGAAATGTCAAATAACATCAAGTCTTTCAACAATTTCGATGTGCTCGGGCATATGGATTACATCGTAAGAACTGTTCCCGGCGGCGAAGGCGTATATAAACCTTCCGATTATCTTGACTACATAGATGAAATTCTTTTATACCTTATTGACAATCAAAAAAGTCTTGAAATCAACACATCCGCGCTTGTCAAGGGATTTAAGAATCCGAATCCCCATACGGATATTGTAAAAAGGTATAAAGAAAAAGGCGGTGAGCTCATCACAATCGGTTCAGACGCCCATTCTCCCGAAAACGTCGGCGGCAATTTTAACATTGCAAATGATATCTTGATTAATAACGGTTTTAAGTATATGACGGTTTACTGTAAAAGAGAGCCTCAAATGTTAAAGTTGTAAAGGGCATGAAAATATTTCCGAGGTTAAGACATAATTTACATGCAAACTTGTAATCATGCTTTGACTTTTAAACCTTTATAATCATAAAAGCCGCTCATTGAGCGGCTTTTACTTAGGAGTAAAGAAATGTTTTTATTCTTGAGACTCTTGGTTTGTCTCTGCTAACTATAATAGTTAGCTTGTGCTAACTTGTCAAGCATTTTTTTTGAAAAATTTTACACGACTGTATCTGCACTTTTAAAAACCTCAGTGCTTACTGCCTCCGTGCTCACGCTTTCCTGCTCTTCCGGATTTGAAAAATTCAGAATCCCCTTTTTATTTTTCTTAAGTATTCAACCGAATCCTTTATTATTTCGACTGCCCTTTCAACCTCGGAAGGCGTATTGTCCGCGCCGAGTGAAAATCTTACCGAACTTCTGATTCTTTCATTTGAAAGTCCGATTGCTTTAAGCACGTGTGAAGGCTTGTCGTCAATTAACGTACAGGCAGAACCCGAAGACGCGCAAAGTCCTTTAATATCAAGCTGAATCAAGAGAGACGAACCCTCAACACCCTCAAAAGACACATTTACAAATCCGGGCAGAGAATTTGAAATTTCATTGTTACATTCAATTCCTTCAATATTTTCTTTAAGTCCGTTTCCAAAACTTTCCGTAAGTTCTTTTACATATTGAAGATTCTCTTTTCTCCTGGAAAAAGAAACTTCTACGGCATCTTTAAGTCCCAAAAGTCCTATTACATTTTCGGTTCCGGCTCTTAAACCGTATTCCTGACTGCCTCCGTGAATAAGGCTTTCTATCCTTGTTCCGCGCTTTACGTATAAAAAGCCCGTTCCCTTCGGTCCGCCGATTTTATGTCCCGAAGCGCTCAGTAAGTCAATACCGAGCTTTGACGGATTAATATCAAGTTTTCCGAAGGCCTGAACGGCATCGGTATGAAAATAAACATTTCTTTCTTTTGAAAGCTTTCCGATTTCCTCTATCGGCTGAATCGTGCCGAGCTCATTGTTTACACTCATCACGGAAATTAAAACCGTATCACTGCAGATTGCGCGCTCTATCTTGCTGACATCGATTATTCCGTTTGATTCAGGTTCTATGTACGTGACTCTGAAGCCCTCTTTTTTAAGATATTCCGCACTTTCGAGTACTGCCTTGTGTTCAAAGGAAGTCGTGATAAGGTGACGTCCTTTGTCTTTGTTTGCCTTCATCACACCGACAAGAGCAAGATTATCCGCTTCAGAACCCCCGCTTGTAAAGATAATTTCTTTTTCGTAGGCTTTAAGGTCTTTTGCTACGGCACTTCTTGCCTCGTTAACGATTCTTTTTGCAAAAACGCCTTCCGAATAGACTGCCGAGGGATTCCCATAGCAGTTTTTTGCGGTTTCAAGCATATCCTTAAGTATGCTTTCGTCTATCGGAGTTGTTGCTGCGTGATCGAAATAAATTCTGTCATCCATAAAGTAAGACCTCGTAAAAAAATAAAAAAGCGGCGTTACCTGTAACGATAACACCGTTTCAATACTTTTAACAGATTCATTTGAGCGAAAGTAAAAACTCCTCAATTCTGTCAAGTCCCTTAGCAATCTGTTCAATGCTGATTGCATAGGAAAGACGGATATGAGTCGGAAAACCGAAATCCGCACAGGGAATAACGGCAACCGCATAGTCGTTTAACAGACACTCGGAAAGCTTCAAAGCTGTTTCAAGCTTTTCTCCCTTGTAAGACTTCTTAAGAGCCTCCGAAATATCGATGAATACGTAGAAAGCACCTTCGGGCTTCATGACATCTACGTAAGGCATCTTCGAAACTCTGTCATACATATAGAGCCTGCGCTTATCAAATTCTTTGCACATAGCATATACGGCATCCTGAGGGCCGTTAAGTGCCTCAACCGAAGCGTACTGAGCAATGGAGTTAGGGTTTGAGGTTGCATGTGACTGCATTGCCGACATATACTTTGCGATTTCAACGCTTGATCCCGTATATCCGATTCTCCAACCTGTCATTGCATAAGCCTTTGAAAGTCCGGAACAGGTAATCGTCCTTTTGTATATTTCATCGTTCAATGAAGCAATACTTACAGGCTTAAGTCCGTCATATATGAGGTTCTCATACATTTCATCGGAAACCACATAGAAATCACAATCAATTGCTACCTGTGCAATTGCCTCAAGTTCCTCCCTTGAATAAACGGAACCGGTGGGGTTATTGGGCGAATTAAGCACGAAGGCCTTTGTCTTGTCCGTAACGGCAGCTTTAAGTTCGGAAGCCGTAATCTTATATCCATTTTCCTTTTTGGCATAAACTATAACAGGTACACCGCCCGACATCTTTACCATTTCGGGATAGGAAAGCCAGAAAGGTGCCGGAATAATAACCTCGTCACCCGGATTAATAAGAGCATTGAATATATTGGTCAGAGCATGCTTACCGCCGTTTGAAATAACAATCTGATTGGGTGCATAGTCAAGTCCGTTAAACTCTCTGAATTTCTTTGAGATTGCGGCCTTAAGTTCATTTGTGCCCGATGCCGGCGTATATTTGGTAAAGCCGGTCTCGATAGCCTTAATAGCTGCATCGCAGATATTCTTGGGAGTATCGAAGTCAGGCTCTCCTGCTCCGAATCCCACAACGTCTACTCCGCTTTTCTTAAGTTCCTTCGCCTTTGCCGTGATTGCAAGAGTTGATGACGGCTTAACCGCTTTTGCCTTTTCCGATAAAGAAAGTGACATAAATTTACCTCCGGATACTAATAAGCCGCGCTCTCACAGGCTTATCTTTAATGATAGTCAAAATTCAAAATTCTCTCTAAAACTTTAACCATTGTACCGAAGGAATTTTTTAGTGTCAATAGAAAATTGAATAATTGTATACAATGATACCAAGGGTTTCAAAGTCCAAACCATCTCTGCAAGCTTGCTTGCCAGAGATGGTTTGACCTTGAAACCCGCCCCAACATGAGTAAGTAGCCATTTTTCGAAGAAAAATGAGCGGATTACGAATGTCGGGGGCGGATTGCGAGAGCACGCAGTGCGGAGCAATCCGGTATCATTGTAAATAAATCATCTCACCAAGCTTAAAACACCCTCTCATCCCTGCAAGTCATATAGATAATCTGATAATTTTCCTTAAGCTCATTCAAAATTCGACTTACCCCCTCATCCTTTCCGTTGTCAAGATTCACAAACGGATCGTCGAGTACCAGCATAGGCTTTTCATCCCTGTACATGACATCGGTAAGCGCCAGTCTCATACAGAATCCTATCAGATCCTTGTACCCGCAGCTAAACGTATCGATTTTTCGTAACTTGCACATTTCCTCACTTGAAATTTCCATATTGGCATCAAACCTGAAATGACTTACTTCATCCTTCAAAAATAAACCGCAGTACTTTAAAAAGGCTTCTTTGACGGGACCCACATATTTCGAAGAGTAACTCTCATACGCTTTCGTTAAGATATTCTGAGCCTGTCTTACGTGTTCAAGATATTTTGACTTTTCCGAAATTTCTCCTTCAAGAACTTTTAACCTGTCTTCCCTCTCCGTAAGGTCATCAAGTTTTGAAGATTCTTCACTAAGCAGTGCTGTGTCATTTTTAAGAAGTAAGTCGAGGTCGTCAATTTTCGAATTTAACCTCTCCATCTTTCTGTCTGTCTCTTCATATGAAATGACACTGTCCAAAGGAAGATTGTAAAGTTTCCCAACATCATGAGTTTTTTCAAATTGCAAAAGCCTGTTTCGTGCTTTTGATAAATCTGTACAAATTGACGAGTATTCGGCACACACATCGAGAATTGAATCAACACTTACTGTAGTCTTCCCTGATACGCTGTCCGTTATTATTTCAATTCTGTCGGTAAGCTCGTAAACCTTTAGAATATCCAAAACTTCATCAAGCATTTTCTCCCTTTTCAAACGAAGTGCTTCAAACTTGGCTTTGCGATCCTTTAAACAATTAAGCTGCCTCAATTCATTCCTGAGTTCTTCAAACGTCTCCACATAATTTTCGTCTGACTCCAAGTTATGATCCGACAAAAATTCTTCTATCTCACTCTGCAACTTAAAACCGAAGTCGAACTCATCATCTTCTTCCTTTCCCCTGTGCTTTAACTTTAAAATTCCTACAAGCGTAAATACTGCTGCCGCAATAAATACAGTCGCAAGAATATTCCCGGAGTACGCGGAAACTTTATCAAAAAATTTTGACGCAAAAGCATAAATGCCAAATATGAACCCCAAACATCCTATGAGCAGAAATGCATTAAAACTTCTCTTACTGCTGTCCTCCCCGGTTCCCCATTCGTCCTTAAGCTTTTCCAAAAGAGATGCTTTTTCCTCGTACCGTAATATATCCGCTTCGGTAAGCTTTCCATCCGGGAATTTATCCTTAAGCTCTTCAAATTCTAATGTTTCCTCGTCTGTAAAAGAATTCTTTTCAAGCTCCAAACCAAGTTCATTTACCTCTTTGATATGACCTTCCAGTTTATCAAGCAGTTTCTCATCAGGCTCATGCCCGTTAAAGAAATCCATTCTGACGGACAATTCCCTCTCAAGCATTTTCGCGTCGGCTTTAAGTTCGTAATAGGCTTCCCTGTCTTTCTGTAAGCTTATAAGCTTTAAGGTTTCCGTTTTTTGAAGGTTACATTCTCTGATTTGTGCCCTTAAACTTTCGCGTTCAAGCTTTGCCTCTCCGATAGTGTTTTTTAGTGCGTTAATGCGTTCTTCAACTTCACCCTTATTTAACAGTGAAGCTTTGACAAGGCTGTATTCCTCCCGCAGCCTGTATATTTCACCGGTCTTACGTGTATCGGAAAGGCTGTTTGTCAAGTTCTTAAGACTCTCGTCGGCTTCCTCGTACGCACTTATGTCAAAGGCTTCCTCATTGTTCGAAATAAGTGCACTGATACCGTCATTGATGCCGTCGTACTTTACACTGCTCTGCGAGATAAAGAAAGTCTTAAAAAAACCTTCGCTGTCAATATGAAAGAGTTCTTCTCCGATATTCTTTGAAAAGTCCGTCGAGGGTAAGTCAGTCGACAAGTCAGTAAGAATAAACTCATCGTTCTTTGAAGACTTCCTGTCAAAAAATCGCGTAACCTCATAAGCCTTTCCCTTAGCCTCAAATATAAGCTTTCCTCCGCACCTTTCCCCATTCCAGGGAAGGAATCGCTCACGCTCGTTAAAGTTTCTCTTGCTCGCATCCAGGCCGTAAAACATCGCTTTTAAGAAGAAAGCAAGGGTGCTTTTACCCCACCCGTTTTCTTTATTGACAATGTTTAACCCGTCCGAAAAATCAATTTTCAAAAGGTTTAAGCAGCCGAAGTGCTCTACGGTACAGCTTTTTAATATCATCAAAGTTCTCCCTTAAGTGCCCTGATTCCGATTTTAATGATTTCGTCTTTGTCCGCTTCCGGTAAATCCTCTTCGGAAATAAGACGGACAAACTCTCCCTTTAAAGTATTGTCGTATCTGTACCGCGCAGGATCGATATACACTTTTGTCTCATCATCTATCCTTACCGCGGCAAATCTTCCTTCAATTGCCTTCTTAAGATACTCTGTATCAAGGTCACTTTCCGCATCAACCGCGCCCTTCAGGATAACCTTGATAAAATCGCAAGGTTCCGCCTTCGTAAGTGAAATTTCTTCCGATACCCTTCTGTAAATTTCTTCCGTACCCAAAGAACCGGCAACATCCACACTCACTTCAAATACGTGGCGTCTTGCAAACGGTACAAAGGTATCCGTGACCCGCCCGGTATCTTCATCAATACCAAGCACCACAAAGCCGTGCTCTCCCGGTTCGTCAAATCCTCTTGCCTCAAGGCAACCGGGGTAACAGAATTTCGCCTTTCCCTCCAATATTCCGGTCCTGTACTCGTGTATATGACCAAGTGCCATATATGAAACATTCTTATTCTTAAAACATCTTAAATTGACGGCATCGGGAGCGAAATTACCGATTGAATCATAAATGTTTCCGTGAAGCGTCACTATATTTACATTTGCCGGATTCGCCGTAAAACTCTGCAAAACAGCCGGGGAATTATCCGAATTCAGACAAACCCCGTAAAGCATAATGCTGCGGTTTTCCGACCTTAAGAGTTCGTAAGAAGTCCATTCATTCGTAAATGTATATAGATTACACGGCATATCGGCTTCATATACACATGTCCCATCGTGATTTCCCTTAAGCCAGTAATAAGAAATATGCGGATTTGACCGCATGCAGCCGAATACAATATCCGAAGCCGTCCTTGAAACATTTGCCCTGTCAAAAAGATCGCCCGCAATCAGAATATGAAAGATTTCATGGTCATTTGCGTAATCCGTAAGCCTTACAAAATTATTTAAAAGCTCCGCCTTTCTTTCACGCCCGGAGTCCACGGTAAAATTCATGCTGAGACTTGAATCGAGATGTAAATCGGCACAATGTAAAAGTTTCACGTAATTCCTCCATGAAAAAACAGTTTGCGAACAATGCAATCGAAAATTCTTTCTATAAATCAAGTATATCTTCTTTTTGCATTTTGTCAAACGTTTGTTCGTAATTCTTTCAAAAAAATTACACGTTTAAGCAAAATATTATATGGTTTTTAAAGTCATTTCCCGTATAATAAAAGCAAAACACGGCACAAACGTAAGGAGAAATTTCTTAATGAATCTTAATACTTCAGATAAGGCCTTCTTGGACGAAGCCTTAAAGAAAACGATGGACAAAATAAGCCATGTGGCAGACAGGAGTCGCGGAATCATTCCCTATACCACGATTGATTCACGTTTTGACGATAAATCCTCGCCAAACGATATTAACTGGTGGACAAACGGTTTTTACGGCGGCATCATGTGGCTTATGTATCACGAAACTCATGAAGAAAAGTATAAAGAAGCCGCTCTTGAAATAGGTGAGAAACTGAGCGTCTGCTTTGACCGTTTTTACAATCTCGATCACGACTGCGGTTTTCTCTGGCTTCCCACGGATGTAGCCGCGTACAAAGAAACAGGCTTTGCGGACGGGCGTAAAAGAGGGCTTCATGCCGCAAACATCATGGCAGGTCGTTTTAACCCCGCAGGCTCATATATAAGGGCATGGAACGACGGAATAGGTAAAGAAAACGGGCCTACTTCAAATGTCGGCTGGTGCATCATCGACTGCCTTATGAATCTTCCGCTTCTTTACTGGGCAAGTGAAGAAACCCACGATCCCCGCTTTAAGCACGTTGCAATGCGTCATGCCGATATGGCGATAAAGAACTTCTTACGCGAGGACGGCTCGGTAAATCACATAGTTGAATTAAATCCCGAAACCGGCGAATTTGTGCAAAGTTTCGGCGGACAGGGCTATGCCCACGGTTCTTCCTGGACAAGAGGTCAAGCTTGGGCCCTATACGGTTTCTTTTTAAGTTACATGCATACGGGCGAAGAAAGATACCTCGATGCCTCAAAGAAAGTGGCTCATTACTTTATTGAAAACATCCCCGAGTCCGGACTTATTCCGGTTGATTTTAGGCAGCCGAAGGAACCTTCCTACGAAGACTCAACCGCTGCGGCAATTGCAGCCTGCGGTCTTATTGAACTTTCAAAGGTTACAACCGGCTCTGAAGGCAAGCTTTTCCTTTCAAGTGCCCTTAAGCTTTTACGTGCGCTCACCGAAAAGCGCTGCGACTTTACCTTGGATCAGGACAATATCGTTAACTACTGCACCGCTTCCTATCATGACAAAAATCACCACTTTGCTATCATTTACGGGGATTACTATTACTTGGAAGCTTTGCTTAAGTTGCAGGGTGATGAGCTCTTCATTTGGTAGGAGGTTAATATGGCATTCAAATCGCAAACAACAGACTTTACTTTGAGTCCCTATACCGGACTCACCCGCGATTCCTGGATTGAAGCGGGAATTTACATTCTTGAAGGTTGTTTTAACAATATCGCATCGATTGACGATCCCGTCGTCATGCCTCGTAAGGATAAAGAAATTTCCTACCCTCACCTAAAGGACAGTGAAAGTGAGCAGGCTGTTCAACGCCTTGCCGAGATATTCGAGGGGCTTACAAGAACTTTCTTTATCTCCTCTGTAATCATTCATGAGCGTCCGGACCTTACCATAAACGGAATTTCAATAAGAGAATACTATAAGAAGCATATTTTAAGAGTAGTCAATCCCAAGGATTCCTTATTCGTCGGAAGCTACGAATCGTTAACCGCGATTACAAAGACGGTTGACCCGACCCGCACCTACCAGCAAACCGTTGAAACCTGCGCCCTCGTAATCGGCCTTTGGCTTTCCAAAGAGGAAATCTGGGATACCTATACGAAGGATGAAAAGGATCTCATAGCCTCGTTCTTAAACGGCTTTGCCAATGCCGCAACCGTTCCTCAGAACTGGCGTCTATTCAATATGCTTGACCTTGCATTCTTAAGTATGAACGGTTACGAAATCAACAAAGACATCATGCTCGACCATGCTCAGGCTATTTTAGCCTACTACGTAGGCGACGGCTGGTACAGGGACGGCCAGTGCTTTGACTATTATTCCTGCTGGGCCTTTAATATGTACGCCCCTCTTTGGAACCTTTGGTACGGATACGAGCATGAACCTTACATCGCAAAGCGCTTTGAAAAGTATTCAAATGCCCTCATGCAGACCTATCCCGATTTCTTCGACGAAGACGGCCATACCAACATGTGGGGTCGAAGCTGCATATACAGAAACGCCGCCACAAGCGCCTTTGAAGGAAACCTCCTGCTTCCTAATTCAACCGTAAATCCGGGACTTGCAAGAAGAATCGCTTCCGGCTCTCTTCTGCAGTTTTTATGTCGCGATGATTTTCTTTATAAAGGGGTTCCGACTCTTGGATTCTACGGCGAGTTCAAGCCTCTTGTTCAGGGGTACTCCTGCGCCGAATCACCCTATTGGTTCGGAAAGGCCTTTATGTGCCTGCACCTTCCAAAGGACCATCCCTTCTGGAATGAAAAAGAAAATAACGGTACCTGGGAAAAGCTTAGTCACGACGAAGTAAAGGTAACGACCCTTAACGGCCCGGCTCTTTCTTTTTCCAATCACAAGGCAAACGGCGAAACGATTTTAAGAACCGGCAAGGTCAGAAAGGAAAAGCGCGATCTTCACGGAATGTGGAACTACATGAAGCTTTCCTACAATTCAAAATTTCCCTGGGAATCAACTCCGGACATGGATAAAGAAACAAGCCTCTGTAAAGGAGATGTTGAAAGCGAAGCCTACATTATCAAGGATTTAACAACCTCAAATGTGCTTTACGGAAACGTAAACCTCTACTCCGGTGAAAAAGATCAGGTACTCTACAGAAGGCTTTACTTTGATTTTGACATGGAAACGGAAAATCATTGGAATCAGGCAATCAACCTTGCGGACTTCCCGATTGAGAAAGGGCTCGTGCGAGTAGACAAGCTTCGCCTGTACAGACGCCCTGTTTTGGTAACGCTCGGCTCCTACGGTTTCCCCGATAACGGCACAAGCGTTTCGTATAAAGAAAAAGGCAATGCAAAGGCAATCATCCTAAAAGGCAAGGACTCTTTGGGTAAGCCAAAACAGCTTGCAATGACCATATACACGGGCTTCACCGATATTAAGCTCACTCACTCTCACGGCACAAACCCCGATAGTGAAAGCTCAATCGTACTCTTTGCCGAAGTAACCCTTGACAACATGTACGACGCCTCCGAACCCTACGTACTCATCTCACAGGTCATCACAAGCGAATCTGAAAAAGACTTCACCGAAGATGAAGTCTTTGCAATAAAGGATATTACTTTCACTGACATTAGACACCAAAATGGTGCTTACGGGCCGATTACTGTTAAAATGAATAGTGGAATAGAAAGACGAATTAACTTCAGTAAGATAGAGAAACACTTAAGTCTGTAATTAAAAGGCAGCTTGAGCCAAAAGACTATGTGTTTTGGCTCAAGCTGCTAATTTACATAGTCTTTTGTCAATTTGCGAATTTATAGCCCTCTTATTTTACTTTAAGAACCCATTTACTATCTGCTCTTCTGCTTCCTCTTCGGTTAATCCAAGCGTCATTAATTTGATGAGCTGCTCTCCTGCAATCTTGCCGATTGCCGCCTCGTGAATCAGACTTGCGTCGAGGTTTGCTGCCACAAGGGACGGTGTGGCGGTTACGATTGCATTGTCCATGATGATGGCATCGCATTCGGAATGGCCGGTGCAGGGGGCATTTCCGTTTATGGAAGAAGAAAACTCCTGCTTGGACGACCCCTTTGCAACAGATCTTGAAACTACATTTGCACTTGAACCTTCACCGTTTAAGTCTACGGAAAAATCCGTGCGAGCATACTGTTTTCCGTGAGTCATGATTTTTTCGTGAATGATAAGGCTTGCATTGTCTTTAAGCTCGCCCTTTGTGGTACGGACGGTTGAGTCTATTCCCTTGATCTGAGTCGTCTCCATTTCCATGTAGGCGCCCTCTTCAAGGTAAACAACTGTCGTCGGATTCATGACATTTTCGCCGTTTCCGTCGCCTTCTCCATAGTGCTTCTCGATGTACTTTACACGGCTGTTCTTTGCCAAATGAAAGGTGTGAATACCGTCGTGGGAAGACTCCTGATCTCCGCAGTTATGTATTCCACAGCCGGCAACAATTATCACATCTGCGTTTTCACCTACGTAAAAATCATTGTAGACCAAGTCCTTAAGACCTGTCTCACTGATGATAACGGGGATATGGACACTCTCGTTCTTTGTATTGGGAGCGATTATTATATCGATTCCCGGATTGTCCGTCTTTGTGACGATATTTATGTTTGCGGTCGTATTTCTGCTTGAAAGCTTGCCGTTTGCCCTTATATTGTAAGCGCCTTCCGGCACCTTATGAATTCCCGCAACTTCTTCCAAAAGATTTAATTCTACCTGATCCATTAGTTGCTTCCTCCCTTTTCAAGTCTTGAGCACGCAAAATTTCCGATTCCGCCGAGTAATTTCGGATAAATCTCATCCTTGCTTCCGTCTGCGGTAATTTCTCCGCCCGAAAGAACTATTATCCTGTCTGCGGTCTTCAAAATACGCTCCTGATGAGAAATAACAACGATTGATCCGTTTATCGTTTCATGCATCTTTTCAAATACCTTGATGAGATTGTTAAAGCTCCAAAGATCGATTCCTGCCTCGGGTTCGTCAAAAATTGAAACCTTTGTCCCTCTTGCGAGTATCATGGCAATTTCGATCCTCTTAAGCTCTCCTCCGGATAAAGAAGCATTCACTTCTCTGTCAATATAATCGCGTGCGCAAAGTCCCACCTCCGACAAAATGTCACAGGCTGCATTGATGTTTGTATCCTTTCCTGCGGCAAGCCTCAGTAAATCCTTTACGGTCAGACCCTTAAACCTTACGGGCTGCTGAAAAGCAAAGCTTATTCCCTTATTTGCCCTGTCGGTAATGGACAAATCGGTAATGTCCTCTCCGTCCAAAATAATCTGTCCGCCGGTAGGCTTTACAATGCCCGCAATAATCTTTGCAAGTGTTGATTTTCCACCGCCGTTAGGTCCCGTTATTGCAGTAAACCCGTTGTCAATCTTTAAGCTTATGTCCTTAATGATTTCGGTATTATCTTCAACCGTAAAGCTTATATTTTTTAATTCAAGCATCTGTTTACCTCTCTATTCATCACTTGAGATTCTTATTCCTTCACCCAAGCTGCTTTCCTTTAAAAGCTCCGTGCGTCTCAAGTAATCTGCCTCAAAGTCTCTCGAAGACATCAGTCTGCAGCCTTCGCCGCGTATTATCACCTGCTCGACTCCGTCGCTCGTAATTACTGAGACGTCCTTCTTTTTCGCGTTTGCGTGCGCATATCTCTCTATGTATCTGTCCGCAGTTTCACATTCCTCAGTATAAACCACACAAATGTTATGATAATTAATAACCTCTCTTGAATGTCCCGGCACCCTGTAGGCATCAAAAACAAGAATCGTCTGATAGCCCGTCATAGCCGCATAGTTGCTGACTATATCGATAAGCCTTCCCGCTGCCGCATTTATGTCTCTTTCCGCTATACCCGCAAGTTCCTTCCAGGCGTGTACCACGTTGTATCCGTCAATCAGCAAAAAACTGGTCGTCTCTTTTGTACCCTTATATATGACCGGTTTTTCTTCCTTTCTGCCTCCGACCCTTCTTTTTTCAAGAAGTTCACGGCTTATGCCTTTATAGCTTTCCTCACGTCCGTTTTGATTTGAAAAAGAAGCTTTCTTGATGATATCGTCAACTTCCTCGGTCGTAACCGTAATGTTGAGTCTTTCGGGATTTTTCTTTATCTCCTGAGACTTTAATCCGTTTTCTTTTTCAAGGAAGCTAAGCGGCAAGTGCATATATTTGTAAACTTCATTCCAAGGAATTATATTACTGCTTCCTCCCGATGTAAACACGGAGTCGGCAGGGTTCCTTACGTCTCCCTCGGGCGAATACATGCGTGCGGAAATCACCTCCTCGGGATTATGGCAAAGCCCGTACCCCGACAGACTTAAAGATAGTCTTCCGAGTCCCTTCGTGTAAGAAGAAACCTCTGTGGCATACCCATTAAGCGTGGCAACGGGTGCACGGCCTTCTATTACGGATTCTTTATCCGTTTGTTTCGTAACGACTGCACTGCCCCACATCCTGTCAATGTCGTTCATTGCCCGTCCTACGGAAGTATTCGGAACGGTGAGCTCATAATCGTAAAACGGCTCCAACAGAACGGATTCTGCCATCATAAGACCCTGCCTCACCGCACGGTAGGTTGCCTGTCTGAAATCCCCGCCCTCGGTATGCTTTAAATGAGCCTTTCCCGCCACCAGTGTAATCTTCATATCCGTAATAGGCGAGCCGGTAAGAACACCCTTATGCACCTTTTCATTTAGGTGAGTAAGCACAAGTCTCTGCCAGTTAAGGGCTAAATCATTTTCCGAAACCTCAGTGTCAAATTTAAGCCCTTCGCCAAGCGGCAAAGGCTCGAGCCTTAAATGTACCTCGGCATAGTGCCTTAAGGGTTCAAAGTGTCCGACACCCTCTACCGTGTCCGAAATAGTTTCTTTATAAAGTATACGCCCCGTTCCGAAGGATACCTTAATGCCGAACCTCTTCTCTATCTGCCCTGTCAGGATTTCCGTCTGAACATCGCCGAAGAGATTTACGAAAATATCCCCTGTGGCCTCGTTGTACGAAACTCCGAGGCTCGGTTCCTCAGCCTCAAGTTCTTTTAAGTTTCGATGCATTGTTACGGCATCGACTTCTTTTGGATAAATAACGGCATAGGTAAGAACCGGTTCAAGTGTCGGCTTGTACTCTGAGAGTGCTTCTCCGTATGTTTTTCCAACCGCTGAATTCTTCAGTCCCGTAACCGCACAGACATCGGTCCCGGAAAGCTCCTTTACGGACTCATACTTTTCGCCCGAATAAAGTCTTATCTCATTAATCTTTTCGCCCGCAAGCTCATCTTTAACCTTAAGACTTCCCCCCAGGAGCTTGAGCCAGGTTAATCTGTTCCCTGCCTTGTCTCTTGTAATCTTTATACAAAGAGCGGAGAAATTTTTTAAAGGCTTACCTTCCGTGGAAAAAGAAACAAACCCTTCCAAAAACTCCTTAATACCCGTATTTTTCAAGGCTGACCCGAAATACACGGGGAAAATCCGGCTGTTTGAAACTGCCGTCCTTAAATCACCGTCATCAATCTTACCCGTTTCCATGTAGGAGTTTAAAAGTTCCTCGGACGCGGTTGCCGCCTCTTCATAAAAGATATCCGAACCGGTATCGGTAAAATCCACAATGTCGCCTGAAAGTTCTTTTTTTAAATGGCACAGGACCTCTGCCTTGTCAGCGTTGTACAAATCCATCTTGTTTACAAAGATAAAGGTCGGAATTTTTCTTTCTCTTAATAGTTTCCATAGGGTCTTTGTATGCGCCTGAACCCCGTCTCCCGCATTTATCAGTAAGATTGCTTCATCCAAAGCCAAAAGCGCTCTCTCCGTTTCCGCGGAAAAATCCACATGACCCGGAGTGTCTATCATGACGATCTCGGTGTCTTTATACGCAAACCTCGCGGTTTTTGAAAAGATGGTAATACCCCTTAATCTTTCGCTTTCAAAGGTATCGAGAAAGCTGTCCCGATTGTCGACTCTTCCGAGCTTCTTAAGCATCCCGCTTTCGTAAAGCAAAGCTTCCGAAAGTGTAGTTTTTCCCGCATCTACGTGCGCCAAAATTCCCGTAACAATTTTTTTCATGAAAAGATTGTACCACAAGTAATCGCCTATATGTGATATAATCACTCCCATGAAAAGGTATTTGACTTTTGAAGAAATTTCAGACGGTGAGAAATACAGGCTTAACGATTATGTAAATGCAGACTGCGGTGGCTGTGTTGGTTGTTCCGAATGCTGTAAATTCACGGACGATACCATTCATTTGGACCCTTTGGATATATTCAATTTAAGCAAAGCCTTAAATAAGGGTTTTACAAAAATGCTTGATTCCTACATAAATCTCACTGTGGTTGACGGCGTAATAACACCTTTCCTCTTGAAAAAGAAAGAATCCGGAACCTGTGTTTTTTTATCAAACGGAAGGTGTGAAATTCACAAATTTCGCCCCGGATTTTGCAGGCTCTTCCCTTTGGGGCGCATTTACGAGGATGACGGAAGTTTTAAATATTTCATTCAGGTACATGAATGTCCGTATGAAAGTAAAAAAACGGTCAGGGTAAGTGACTGGCTTTCAATTGATGAACCTTTAAAGTATGAAGCTTTCATCAGAAACTGGCACTTTGTGATAAAGACCGTTTCCGAAGATTTTAAGGATGAACCCGATGCACTTAAGGAGGCAAATATGAACCTTCTTAACATTTTCTTTATTAAGCCTTACGATTTGAATTCTTCTTTTTACGAACAATTCAATCAGAGATTTAATAAATGGCTTGGAAACTAGCGCGCCCTCTCCGTCCTCGCTTCGCTCGGCCACCTCTCCCAAAGGGAGAGGC
>CAVJJQ010000038.1:0-13807 GCA_963649755.1 bacterium
AGGTGCAGCCTCTTGGCTCTCCCCCTTGGCTCTCCCTCTGGGAGAGCTGTCACCGAAGGTGACTGAGAGGGACTTGGCTCTCCCACGCGGAGCAATTTCCTATATAGTTAAAAAAAGAGAGACTGCCATATAAACATGACAATCTCTCTATAAGATTTTTATATAATTACCGCGATGGCAGCCACAATAAGTCCTATTATCATGGCAAATGGCATCAGGCAACAACCGCAGCCACCCCTCCTCGGTGGTGGTGGAGGTGCTCCCCAGGCTCCGCCGCCTCTTCTCGGTCCGCCCATTCCGCGATCTCCCATACCCGGACCTCCCGGTCCGCCTCCCATGCCCGGTCCTCCGGGCCCAGGTCCATGTCCGTGCATAATCATCCTCCTTTTTTTATCTGCTTATTCTGCCAACGTAAATCCGGTGAATTTGTCGCCGGTCTTGAAATATGTCCAGTTTGCATCAAGCAATTCAAAGGTAAGCGTTCCATCTTCCGGATATACGGCGCACTTTATCGGTTCACCGTTTCCGTCCTCGGAATCAAACACCATCTTGTCTCCTTCTACGCTGAGTACTGCCTCATCGTCTCCCCACAACTTGTAAAGGAATACCGAAATCTTATAGGAGCCGTCATCGGCAAGTTCAATATCCATTACATCGTCGCCTTCATTATTGTAGTGGCCCACATAATCGGCAGGATTTATTGCAACGGTTTCTTCCGTTGTTTCCTCTGCAGATGTTACACCGGATTCTTCCGAAGTGGTTTCCTCCGTAACGTTTTCCTCTACGCCGGTCTTCTCCGTAGTCGTTTCAGTTACAGTTTCGGTTTGATCAATCGGTTCGCTTTCTATCTTTACATTCGTGTCCTCTTTGCTGCCACATGCCGTAAATGCAAGCAGCGCAACCATCAAAGCTGCTATTTTTGTTGCTTTTTTCATATTTATTAATACCCTTTTGACCTTTCTTTTTCGATACTATATTTACTCAGCCGACATTAACGTCTACTTAAATCCAATTGTAATCTCCGCCCGTTATGGCAAGAGAAAGCAGCGTATCCATCTTTTCGACTTTCTCTGCTCCGCTGATCATTTCAACAAGTTTTGCGGATTCTTTAACTGTCGGCATTATTTCATCCGGCCCTATCTCCATATCGGGTTCTTCCCCGCAATAAGGGCAAACGATAGCCGGTCCGATCTTTAAGTTTAAGAATCTGCTCCCGCACTCCTCGCATTCATAATATCCGCACTGTTTGGTGCCGTCAGGTACGTAATACATATATCTATGCTTCCTTTCCGTATTTTCATCGATTGAATTATCAAACTACGACCACAGCCTGTCAAGACGAAGCGAACTTTTTATAACTGTGAAGATATACTCTCAATTTAACCGTCAAAATCTGTTTATTAAAGGAAAAAGAAAGAGGATGACGAAGGAAATGACGCAGGGGTAATAACCACCCATTGCCGTTTAATTTTTATAAATACTTTTTAAGATTATCAAAAACAATCGCATAGGCTTCGGCAAACATGTGAACACCGTCTATGGAAAACTCCGCTCTCTGATCACCGGTCTCATCGCAGAGCCCCGAATTACAGTCTATATAATGGCAGCCATACTTTTTTGCCAAGGCTGCCACTCTCTCATTGCAAGCTCTGACATTGTCCAAAGTACGCTCCTTGGCCCAATCCCGGGCAGACGGAAAATGACGGTTTGTCGGATAATAGGCCATCATATAAATCACCGCCTCAGGTAGTCTCTCCCTTGCCAGACTTATGATAGACTCATAATTTTCAAAAAGCCGGTCCATCCATTTATCCCCATAGACCCTGTCCGTCATATCGTTGGTTCCTATGTTGATAAAGAACTTGGATGGCTCCAAATCCAACAGCATGGTATCTATCTCACGCAAAAAATCATCCGTGGTATAACCTCCTATGCCGCGGTTATAAACCTTTAAAGGCAAATCCAAGCTCATCGCCATCTCCTCTATAGGGAACATTTCCATAAGAGAACTGCCTGTAAAAACTATTTGGCCTTTCTTTGCCATTTTATTCAAAGCCTTATAATTTCTTACCTTGTTTTCCTGATCTTTAGTCATGATTACTCTCCTTATTCCGATAATTTGATCTGAAGTCATCGGCTGCCTTTTGCATCTGTTCAACTACTTCCTGCGGGCCGGTCACCTTCACATCCTTGCCCAAACTGAAGATCCAGCCGAAGAACTGTGGACTGACATTTACATCTGCCATAAGTTCGCTGTGTTCATCATCCACAGGGCAGAAAGAAACATCTTTGCCAAACCGGTCTATGAAAACACCGCACATATAATTGGCAAATTCAATTTTTACCTTGGTCTTCTTACCATTATACATTCCAAAGGTTGCCTTTGAGTACTCGCCCATGTCAAAGTTTTTAAATTCTTCCTTGCCGTCACGCTTTTCTTCTTCGATGGACAAGTGCATCATCTTGTCGACGCGATAGTGCTTAATCTTGCGATCCAGTTCATCGAAGGCCACCATGTAATAATTTTCATCATCCCAAACCAGACCCCATGGGCTTACGACGAACCAATCGCCGTTATGACGGGGAACAAGATTCTTATTAATATCCCACTTGTAATACTTGAAACGAATCTTTTTATTTTGACCGATGGCCGTATGGATATCATCCACATTGTAATATACGGATTCATTCATAGTCTTCACGCGGTCATTGATGAAGATTTGTCGCTGCAACTGCTTGGCCTGATATTCACTGACAAATCTGCGTAACTTCGTGATAAGCTCCTTGGATTTTGTCTGCGTAATAAACTTTGAGGACTGAATTGCATCAATAAGCAGTTTTACCTCAGCAAGTTCGAATTCTCTGTTTCCGACATGATAATAGGTTTCACGTCCGATTTGCTCTTTGATAATCTCGATTCCGAACCTCTCGGTCATATCCTGGAAGTCTGCGTAGATGCTTTTTCTTTCTGCGGTAACGTCATACTTTGCAAGCTCATCCATAATCTGCGGCATGGTGAGAGCATGCTCGTCGTCCGTTTTTTCCTGCATCATTTTCATCAGGTAGATAAATTTAAACTTCTGGTTTGTTCCCCGTGACATGAGACCTCCTCTGTAATCAGTTTTATCCTTATTCCTGTATTAAGCAGCAATGTAAAACCCTACCGAATCTGTATTTTCCTTTACAGCCGGTCATACTTGGCGGCATTGCCTTTTGCCTTTTCCACCGGATACTTTGCTTCGTTTTGTGCCATCTTCATATTGATAATTTCATCGGCATCCAAGCCCAATTTATCCAAAAGGTTTTGACTGTAAACCATCACATCAGCCAGTTCCTCTTTAACATGCTGAAGATCGTATTCATCCGACCATTGAAAGCACTCCAAGAGTTCGGCCGCTTCGATTACGATTGACTTTGCAAGATTTTCCGGAGAATGAAACTGATCCCAATCTCTGTCTTCCGTAAATTTCCTAATCCTGTCTATAGTTTCCTGTTTCATCTTTCCCTCCGCCTATTTGAGACGTTCTCTCAAATAATTTGAAAGATTCGTATCCGTGCAATATACGTAACAGCCCTTCATGCCTCTGGTCATCAGGGTTCTGTATGTGTTCTTTATAATTTCGTCGGCTTCTTTTAAAGCAAACTCCGGATTTTCTTTATACAGTTTCTTTATGCCTTTTAAAGATTGATCTGTACTTGCCCGCTTGGTAAAATCCGTAACAATATGCCCGTTTTCATATCTCATATCGTCGCCGATAATTACCCCGGCATAATCAAATTCAAGCCCCTGAGATGTATGAATACACCCGACCTCGTTTACCGAGTCTTCATCAATTGCAAACGTTGAAGTGTTGCCGAGATTCCAGCTCATCTCAAAATCACCGATTTTTATGTCATGAACATTGGTATCGTTTTGACCGGACTTAAGCCACGCCCAACAGTAACCCGCCAGTATTCTTGAATGATTTACCGTCTTATTCCGCTCTACGATCAGATTTTTAAGCTCACTCGGAGAATCAACAATTCTGATATCGTAATCGATGTCCTTCATATCGGGATTTGCAGTGTCCCTGATTTCCAAAACATCATCAAGCCAAGCCAAATAACCGTCCGAACCGTTGCACCGAAACTGTGACGTAAGTTCCATTTCAGAAACGGCCGAGCCAAGCTTTGCTGCCCATTTTTTTATTTCTCCGACAGAGCCGATATCGCTCAAAGTCACCCTTTGGCTTTCATCGATAAAAAACACACTGCACAAACCGGCATTGATGATTTCTTTAATCTGATTTTCACCAAGATTGTGAAACATTCCAGATTTATCATTTAGTCTATGCGCTTCATCACACAGAATGGTGTCCACCATATTCGCATCGGCATCCACATAGGAGCCGGAACCCTTAAACATGTTGTTTATACTGCTCTTTTTGTAACCGGCAAGCTTTTTTAAATAAACGCTTCTCGGAGCACTGTTCTTGGATGTATATTGAGCAAACTGGCCTTCGTTCGTGAGCCTGGCTAACAGATTTATAGCCACGACGGTCTTTCCGGTGCCCGGACCGCCTTTTACGATTATCGTTCTTTTTCTGTGATCGTTCATGCACTCAAGCGACTTTTTCAGGATTTCTTCGTAAACAACCTTCTGATCGTCAAGCATGATGAATTCCCGATTTCCATCAATCATGCTTTTAATGGAATCCTGTAAACTCTTCGAAGGCTTAATCCTTCCGTTATCTATCTCATAAAGAAGCTGTTTGTCGTCGCCGTGCTTTACGGCTTTCTTTATAAATTTCCTGAGTTTGGAAACCTCTCCTCTTGCGAAAATCGGTGCATCATCCACATACTCTTTGTACTGATTCTGCTCCAATTTTTCCGGCGTACTTTTTCGATAGTTGTGCATGTACGCGCATGGATAAAGAACGATGTTGCCCATCTGCACATTTTGGTTGTAGTCATAAATCATTGCGGCATATGACCAGGCCTGATACGACGGGTGAACGACCTTGCGCAGGGCTCCGCCCGTAAAAGTTTCCACAATTGCGTCCTGCCCCTCCACAGTTTCAACCTTATCCCACTGCTTAAGCTCGATAATCACGACATTCGGCTTGTTGCTTTCATCGTACCCGGAAACCATGAAATCCACACGTTTGGATGTCTGAGGAATATTGTACTCTATTGCAATCCCGGCATTTAACGGAATCTCATCATCATTCATAACCTTATACATATATTCCAAAGAGTTCTCCCAGGACCGGAACTCATTTTGGGCAGATCGCCTATGCATTTTATTGTAAATATTTTCTTCAATTTCCTGAGCAATTGAATCCTGTTCAACCGCAGAAAGAAAATCACTTTTCAAACCTGAATAAACAATCATTTTACCGGTCGTTCCTTCTTGTA
Organism: bacterium; assembly: GCA_963649755.1. Classification (GTDB taxonomy): domain Bacteria; phylum Bacillota; class Clostridia; order Lachnospirales; family Lachnospiraceae; genus UBA1258. Next base: position 5,398 of record CAVJJQ010000038.1, read on the forward strand.
AGACTTACACTTATTATATCAGCCTGACATAACGGTGCAAATCCTGTATCACGATATAAAAAAAGCGTTCCGTTTACGGAACGCTCACGCGCCGTCCTCGCCCTCTCCGTCCTCGCTTCGCTCGGCCACCTCTCCCAAAGGGAGAGGCAAGTATTAGGTGCAGCCTCTTGGCTCTCCCCCCTTGGCTCTCCCACGCGGAGCAATTTCCTATATAGCAAGAAAGACAAACCCCCGGTTATGGTCAAAATTACGCTTTACTGCTCTGTCACGATCATTATCTCTGCAGTGAACCATTCACCATCCGTATAAATCTCCATTCTGCCGCCCTGTTCTTCTACAATATCACGAACGCTTCTAAGGCCGATTCCGTGTTCACGGGCGGTGTTCCTACCCTTAACATTTCCGTTCTCAATAATTATATTTCCGGAATATGTATTCTTTACAGTCAAAAGGATTGTCCCGCCTGCATAGTTCATCTTAAGAACAAGTTTTTTATCCTGCGACTTGGATGCGGCTTCTATTGCATTTTCCAAGAGATTACCCAGGATCACATTTATCTTGAATTTTGAAATATTAAGGTCTTCCGGCATACTGATTCCGGCACTTATGTCTATACCGCGGTTTTGTGCATCGGCAAGCAGAAAATTCACCAGACTGTCCGTCTCATATTCTCCTGTGTGAACTATTCTTTTGGTATCCGCAAATGTCTCTTCCATGTCATGAATATATTCGCATAATTCATCTGTCTTGCCTTGGTTTGCAAGACTCTCCATCTCGATAAAATGATGTCTTAAATCATGTCTGAGATTCTGCATTCTCCGTTCGGAATTTTTCATTGTGTCAAGTTCATGTCTGTATCCGTCTATCCGTTTCTCGAGGAGTTCTTTTTCCCAACTTGACTCAATTCTTTCTATCATTCTTTCATAGACCACGATTGAAAGAATTGAAATAAAAAGAACAGCAATGCCGGCGACAAGCTTATAGCTGCTGTCTTCCATAGCCGTAATACAAAACAGGATAACCGCCGATAAAATTGGAAAGCCTATCATAAGGACAAGTTCACGTCCGACAATTTTCCACGCCCGCCCCTTACGCAGGACGCCTCCGAAAACTCTTTCAATCACAAGCATGAAAATTACCGTAAAAATAAAACTTATGTAACTCTCAACATCAAGTATCGATTCCGTGAGCAGATATGCACACATGTCGCTGGCCGCACTGATTACCGATATCAGAATCGATACCAGAAGCTTTTTGATAGTGCTTCCGTCATGAATGCAAGCCAGTGCAAATGTAAGTCCGAAATTGGCAAGCAGGTTCAGTACCGGTATGTGAAAAAATTCATTTACCGTCAATGTACCCGCAAGCCAGAAAAAACAAAGCAAGTGATAGATGTTTTTTCTTTTTCCCTTGTCGATATTTTCAAAAAAATCATCCAGCAGTTGTCCGATAATAAGCAGCAGACATAGATCACAAATGAACGTTAAAGCATATTCCATCTAAATTTCTCCCTGCAAACACTTCATTCTGTTAAGCAGCTTATCCGAAAACTCATTGCTGAATTTCCTGCTTATCCGAAGCTCATCACCATTGTTCATAATGACATAGTCCTTACCGCATCTTTTTACGGCATTCATGTTTACAATATAGGAATTATGCGTTCTGACAAAATTTGCCGGAAGTTTGGAAAGGCATTCCGCGATTTTCCCGTAAAAAGAAATTTTCTCGTCCTTGCATATCACTGTAACTGTCCGCAGGTTACTTTCGAAATAAAGAATATTGCGGCACTCAATCAAGATATTTTCCTTGCCGGATTTACACGTAAAAATTGTTTCCGAACAGTCTATCACTTCAAGTCCCCGCTTAATTGCGGATAAAAGCTTATCTTCCGATATCGGTTTTACGAGGAAATCAAGCGGTTGCACGGAGAACAGCTGCATGGCATAAGTAGTCTTCGAGGAAATGTAAATTATCTGGGTGTGAAAGTTATGTATTTCTTCGCGAATGAATTTACCCACGTCCACACCGTTTAATTCGTCCAATTCTATATCAATAATTATGAACTCATAATCATTTCCGGCACGCAGACCATTAATAAGTCCTTCGCCCGAGTAATACACATCCGCATCGATACCCCTGCCGAGTTTATCCTTTAATGCCAAAAGCATATTTTCAACACTCGAACAGGTAGACGCTTCATCATCACATATTGCTATATTAATTGCTCCGTCAATCAATCTGTCGCCTCCCCTGTTCGTGTTTTTCCATTATTAAACTTATTGTTCTTTTTCCGCAAGATACATACTGACTCTGCTTTGGACAATTTCGGCTATCTCCTGAACCGTCTTCTGACCTTGCAAGAAAGCTTCCGCTTCTTCTTCGATTATCAATTGAATATCCGTTTCGTATTCGTATTTTTTGCCTGTTTTTTCTACAAGTTTCCTTACAACTTCCACATCTTCGGCATCAGCGCAGTAAACTTCCAGTCTCACGCCGTCCGCCTCACTGTAGGCAGCCTTTGATATTTTTGACGGTGATGTATATTCATCTTCATAATATTGAATTTCAAGCGAATCGTTAAGCATTTTCTCATACCTTGGCACATAAACCGGAAACCCGGTTGTTCCGCCGTTAATTACATAATATTTGACGAATTCCCATGCCGCATCTTTATTTTCCGATTTTGAATTTATTGAGACAGCACCTATGAGAGTCATTGCCGAGCCGAATCCCGTATCTGTAGGATATCCTATAAAGCTTACCTTTTCGCCATACATTTCACACTGAAGGCAGTAATCCTCCACAGAAGTGATTGTACTGAATGTAAAAAGAACATTTCCCGAATGTATTGCATTATAAAGGCTACCGCCTATATCCGCCCCTTCGTAACTCTTGACGATTCTTAATAAATCGTAAAATTCCTCGCATGCAAAATTGCAGGTAGCTGTATTCCAGTCAATAAAGGAATCCATTTCCATTGACGTTAACGCCCTAAGCGCGCTCTCATCCCCGGTCGCCAAACCGTATATACTGTTTATATTTTTCCCTTTTGCATCCAAAATTTTCGTAAGCTCATCCAGATTGACGCCTGAAATATCTCCAACGGTGCTTTGTGCGCCCCACATGGTATGAATTATAAACGCCGGCGCAAGTACATATAGATTATCACCCGACCCATAAGCATCAAATATGCTGCTTACAATCTTGTCACTTGTAAGTTCATCGTCGTTCTTTATGTAGTCATTCAGATTTACGAATGCACCCTTTGCCGCCAGTTCTTCATCTCCTCCGAAGAAAAGGTCCGGAGCCTTGCCTTGTATAATATCAAGCCTGAGTTTCTCAGCCCCGCCGTCATAGTCGTAGTTTTCCATATAAACAACAGGTTCCAATTGAATGGTGTCCGAATAACGGTTGAACGAGGATATGATATTTCTTGTACTTTCATCCAAGGACATCACCGCAATTTTAAGGACTGTCTTGTCGCTTTCACCCTCGCGTATTGTTGTCACCTCAGTGTTTTCTCCACCTGAGTAGTTATCGACAATCTTTATCTCTCCGTCGTTCATTTGCCAGGATACGATATCAGTTTCGCTTAACCCTGCAGTAGACAGGTGAAATAATCGTTCTTCGGTTCCTGTTTCCGTCGAAAAAGAACAAATATCCCCCTTCGAAATGTAGGCGAACCCGTTTTCCGCCATAATAATATTGCTGCAGTTTGTAAGATCAAAATTATAAAAATCCAAATCAAGTCTTACAATCTCTTTATCTTCCTCGTCGCTTAAGCGTACGGTCTTTTCGAAATACCCTTCCTCATCCTTTGCAAGAAAAATAGGGTGCCCCTTGTCATCAAACAGAAGGCTTATCAGCCTGTAACCGTAGGAGCCCGGTACCTCGTCATAAGATACTGTCTCCATGTCTTCATTTAACACATAGATGCGATCCACCAGCGAATATACGCCTTCCTCCCCAATTTCCAAAACTTCCGTACTAAGCACAGACATTCCGTACCATATAAAACAATATCCGTCATCGGAGAAGAAAACGCCTCTTAACTCAGGCCACAAGCCCATTTTCTCAAGTTGGATATCGTTAGTTTCGCTGACTACCCCTTCTTCCGATATTTCAAGAAGCGCGAAGCCTTCTCCTTTTTGTCCGAGTACCACGACATTGCCGTTTCCTTTTGCCGAAATTGTTGACACATTGTCTATGGCATCAACAAAAAAGTCCTGTTTTTTATCCATTTCCGTCAAATCATATTCGGTTATTCTGATGCCGCCCTCTTCCTCTGTCGCCCCGAACAAAGAGTTTTCGTAAAATACGGCCTTATTAAGTGTCCTGTCCAACTCCGTGTGCGTAACTGCCCATTCTTTTGTTTCCTCAGTATTTTCCGTTTCCGTTATTTCCGTATTTCCCGTGTTGCTTTCTTCCTCGGAAACTTTAGCCCCGCATCCTGTCATCATGCTCAAAAGAAAACATAAAAACACAACAGAACACAAAAATACAATATTTGTTATTATACTTCGCATCAAATACATTTACATTTGCTCCTCTCAGAAAGTTTTGAGTCAAGCATATCAGTTATTATTTTTCGTGCCTGTAAATGTAATAATTGGCGGGAGAATTGTAATAATCATTTTTACATCAGATATCTACCAAATATATTCCGACATTAATCTGTTTGAAACAATCACCTTTATTTTGAATTTGGGTAATCTTGGCCTTAAGCAGTTTTCCTGCATCCATCAGTCTCGCAAAAATAATGTTGTCCTTTTCCGGAACATAACCGAGTTTCTTCTTATCTGCCGTAAGAATCATAATTGCGTTGCTGTCAAACTTGTTTTCTTCGCGCTGAAGTGTCAGCATATCACCGACTTTTATTTCATCCAGGGCAGACTTATCTTTCAAGTGAGTAGTACCGGCGATATACGAATCAAACAGATGTATCTCTTTAATCAGAGGTTTGATAATATCTCCGAGTTCGTTTCCCTGCACAACGGAGACCATTGTCTCCTCTTTTTGGGTTAATTCATGCACCATGTAAAGCTCACCCCGCTTTCAAGCAGTCCTTTAAGGATTTCTTCCAACTGATTGCTGTATTCTTCGTAAGACTTTTTTTCTTCATTTAAGGAATCCTTTTTAGCCTGAACAGCTTCGACGTCATCAAGCAGAAATTTATATTGATAAGGATCCGTTTCCCGGATTTTTGTAATTTCAGCTTCCAATTCTTCTATCTTTTTGTCAATATCAGGAATTTCAACATTGATTTTACCGTTACCCGGCTGTTCAAGCACCTTATTTACAAGTATCTCCGTCTCTTGAAGTTCTTTCAAATCATTGCAGTTATATGCTGCTACAACGCGTTGCCAAAGGCTTTTAAGCTCCTCGGATTTTTCTACCATAGGATTAATATCCGGGTGAATCTGTTTTACGATTTTGTGATAGATTTTCTTTATCTTAAGAAGTTCCGTTTCCGTTACCTTCCCATAGTTTTTAGCGGTGGCGGTATCCTTTATCATTGCATCCAGCTGCTTTTGAAAAGCGGCAAGTTCCTGTTTCAAATATTCCTGTAATTGATTTTGATCAACGCTCTTGCCATGGTTTGCCGCAGCTTGGCAAAACTCTATTGTTTTCTTTTTCCTGATGCATTCTATCTTCATCCGAAATATTTCAAGTATTAAATCGCCAAACTCTCTTGTATAGGCTCTCTCACACATGAAAGCTTCTTTTCTGACAGCATCCCGTCGCATTAAAAGTTCTTCGTACCGTTTATATGAATCATTCTTGACATGGATAATCTCATTCATTGCTTCAGCACCTCAAAACCGTACAGGTCATCGTAAACAGTTGTCAGCTTGGTGTCTCCGATAACGGCATCCGCAAAGAAATCGTCTCTGCCATGGAACCATTTGCCATTGAAATTGACGGCACACTCATCGCCTTCCATTACCGATTCCAACCGATACGTTTTATCCTCATAGCCAAACGAAATCACGTGCGGTGACTTAAGTAAGTAATACAAATCGTAAAAATCAAAGTAATCCTCATCAAATTCAAGTAACTTATACAAATCATCGATGAGCCATTTCATAATATTCAAATTTCCAAAAAAAGCATTGTATCTGATTCTCTGAGCAAGAAAATCTTTGGCACCTAAATAAAGGTCTATGGCATCATCCGGCTTGCCCTGATCTTTACGGATTCTCGCAAGTCTTGTATATACTTCCGGCAACGGATCGAAAACATTCCTGCATTTCGTAACTTTTGGATAAAGCTCTTCGATGATCTGCTCGTACTTTTTAAGATTACGCTCCACATAGTAGCCGTTTTTGTACATATCGGCCACCTTATATGTCGCAACAAGATTTCCTTTGTCCATCATCTTTGAAAAATATTCAAATGCCTTCTTGTAATCCTTCTGCCCGGTACGTCCGTAATACCAGATATATCCAAGACACTCATAAGCCTCGTCATAATCGTAAGAGGCCGCCATCTCATAATATTTAAGGGCAAGATCAAATCTTTTCATCTCATAATAAACACCGCCGAGATACATCATATCCTGTGGTTTATGCTCTTCATTAATCAGAAAATCCATTGCTTCGGAAAACATAAAGAAATCATCATCCGTAACCTTTTTAGTATTATCCGAAAAACTTTCTGCGATTTTTCTTGCTTCTTTTACCGTCATAACCACACCTCCCCCAAATTATATCGTCCGATTTTTTAATCTGCAGGGCTTTTTGAACTTAAGTCAAGATTCCCGTAGACTGCAAAAACAACACGAACATCATCACCGGGGCAACATAGCGAATCATCACACGGTAGAGCTTTTTGCGGCGGAACTTTTCGCCGTTACGCTGCACCTCGTCAATGACATAGTCCGGCGTCATGACCCAGCCAATCAGAATGGTGGACAGTAAAGCGATGAAAGGCATCATAATGCTGTTGCTGATGTAGTCCATGATGTCTAACAGTTGCCCCACCGAACCGTTGGGCAAGTGTACCTCAAGATAGAAGATGCTGTAGCCCAATGCAATGACTGCAGAAGCGGTCAGATAAATAACAGTCAGCACCAGCACTAGATACACCAGCAAAAACAAACCGCCGCCATCCTTTGCGGCGAGATACGGGAACCGCCACAGGTTACCGACGCCCACCGCACTTCCGGCGGCAGCAAGTACAAATCCGATCTGCCCGGAGAAGCTGCTTTGTTTCTTTTCCATGATTTTCAAACTCCTATCCTCTTTATCTCTGAAAATTAGGATAGCACAGGTTGTCATAGCAGTAAATCTATTCTGCGGCGGGCAAAAATACAAACTTATTTACAATAACTTCAGCATGATAATCTAATCTTTTTATCAGTCAGGCGCCTATGCATAAAGAATTATTTTCATGCCGAAAACTTGAACGCAGGCTTGAAACATGTATAATTTAGCTTAAAAAGGAGAAGCCTATGAATAATAGCGATTATGAGAACGCATTATTGCTTGCAGTAAAGAAACATGCGGGACAGCCCCGTAAAGACTGAACACCTTATATCTTGGATGAAACAAATGAATATTACAGTGTGATATATAATTCGTCGATTGCGTTTCACCTTTTATCTTTAATACAACTTATGGAAAGAGCGGTCAATCCGCTCTTTTTTCAGCATTTCTTCAATTCACATCACAGTCGTCAAAGACTTGTTTGTCCAACTTGAGCAAACAAGTCTTTTGACTTATAATAAAAGTCGGAAAAGAAAGGTGAAACGGGTATGATGATAATTAATTGTAATTATAATATTGCCGAAGATGTTGGGTTCTTGATGGAGGCAGAACAAATAAACAATACGGAGTTTGCCGGTAGAACAAAGATATCTCGTACCACATTGCTCGAAATTTTGAAAAACGGTAATGCCGCAAATGAAGTATATGAGAAAATATATTCTTACGCATACAATAAAAATTATCGTTTTAATTCTGTAAAGGAAGAACTAATCAGAGAAAAGTATCAGACGGTTTTATTTCATGGATCAAAAGACGGCTTGTCAATGATTTCGGAAAACGGATCAAGGGAAAATTGTGATTTTGGTAAGGGGTTTTATTTGGGGGAGACATACCGTCAAGCATTATCGTTTGTGTGTGAAAAAGAAAAATCGTCTGTTTATTCTTTTAGGTATTCACTTGACGGATTAAAGGTAAAGCAGTTTGAATGCGACTTGGAATGGATGCTTGCAATCTGCTGTTACAGGGGAAGCATTAATGAGTTTAAGAATAACGAAATAATAAAAAAAATAATAGCAGATGTTGAAGAGGCTGATGTGGTAATAGCACCGATAGCTGACAATAAAATGTTTTATATTATGGCTCAGTTTACGGATGGCGATATTAATGCGGATGTTGCATTGCACTCGTTGTCTGCATCCAAA
>CAVJJQ010000038.1:13817-19134 GCA_963649755.1 bacterium
TTTTTAAGACCGATAAAGCAATTGATAAATTGGTCCCGATTGAAAAATACTATATTTGTAAATCGGAACGTGAAGATTGCAGAAATGCCTTAATCGAAAGAGGTTTTGAAATTGATACAAAATTAAAACTTTCGAAACGGGAATATAAAACGGGGCTATATATTGAGGAAATATTAAAATGAGAGAATTTGACCATAACGGATTATTGTTGGCAGAATATCAGGGAAAGTTGTTTGAAAAATCGGAAGAGTTGAATTGTTCCAGCCCAATTTTCATAAGAAGATTTTTGCATTCCGATTTACTAAATAAACTGGATAACAGTAAGTTGATATCGTATGATGTCAACGAAGGTATTAAGAATATTTTAGATCAGTTCGGAGATACTTCATACGGCAGGGAAAAATATTCAAAAGCCGCGCTATTTTGGATCGGATATATGTATAGGTATATTGCCTATACCAGAGAGCAGGAAACAAGCTATGTTATGAAGTTGTTCGGTCACAGACAAATGAACGAGGTGTATTATGCCTATCATACTCAGGACCCGGAATGGTGTATAGAAAACTTATTAAATTTAAATGACATAACAGGGGACGTATTTGACAATAACGGCAGGCTTAAAAAAATAATTAAGGAGCAGGGGAATTATTAGCTTGTTCGTTCAGAGTGTACAAACAAGTTAAGCTGTTTCAATGTGAATTGGTTTGCATTATATCAAGTTTATTTATAGAGCTCCTGATGGTACCAAGGTTTTTCCCACAGATGTTTTCGGTAATGTCTATCGGTTACGTTTTGGTTATGCATGTAATCTTATAATTGGCTCATCAAGAAAATACACGGAGGGTTACTGATGAAGACACTTGAAAAATTATATAAAGAAATTCAGGCTGATTCCGAGCTTAAAAAGGAATACGTTAAAGCAGCCGAAGACAAGAAAATTATTGATTTCCTGAAGGCACATGATTGTGATGCAACCGAGGCAGAAGTTGAAAGTTTTATTAAAGCAAAGAATGAAAAAAGTAAAGAGCTTGCGGACGATGAGCTCGACATGGTATCCGGAGGCGGTGCCTGCACGACATACAACGTTGGTGGTTGGCCGATTGTGACGGAACTTAATTCTTGCAAGCATTATCGTGCATCTAAAAATGACACCGGGTATTGCATTGATTGTCTTCATTCCGGTTTTTCAGGTTTATCTCTTATATGCTATTGCCCACAGAGACGTGAAGGCGTAGACGATGTATAATTCATTGATTAAAAATCACAACGATACAGTCAAACAATCATTCAAAAAACAGGCTGAAAAGTTTGCAGCTTATCATATGTCAAAAACGGAATATACCGATTATTTGATGAAACGAATCGGGGCAAAAGGAACGGAACATGCCCTGGAGGTGGCTGCCGGAACCTGTATTTGCGGCAGGGCACTGTCTCCTTTCGTAAAGGATATTACCTGCCTGGATCTTACTGAAGAAATGTTCAAGAAAGATTTCGTACTGCAATGTGAAGAAACCATACTGGTGCCGGTGAATCTAAAAAGCTGGATGGAACTGACTGATACTCCGGAAGATGTGCAAAAAGAGATAACAAATTTGATGAAAGATGAATTGGCAGGTGGCAGTAAAACCGGTTTTTCACCATATAATTCTGTAAAAGAATCACAAATTATGTTCGATCATAGATGGTTATTATTGATTGGTGAAAAAAGACACTGAGGTTAAAAAATATATATAATCCAGTTTGTTAAAAATCCCTCTTGCTCATTGCAAGAGGGACCATACATCCTCTAAAAGGGTGTCAGACACTTTTACACATTTTATCAAAAGTACAAAACTCTGTATGCACATGATAATCTGCCTTCATCGTTCTATTTTTCGCTTCCGTTTCCTATCGTAGTTTACGTTCTTCTTCCAAATCCCCCTCCTCGATCATACGATCTTTATAATAATAAATCTGATCCTGCTCTCCAATTTCACGGATCACTTTACATGGATTTCCTGCTGCAACTGAATTAGCCGGAATGTCATGGACTACCACACTTCCGGCTCCAATCACACTGTTTTCACCTATATGAACGCCCGGACAAATTGTTACGCCGGCTCCGATCCAGCAGTTATCCTCAATTATTACCGGATCTGTATACATATATTCCCTCATCTTTGGATTAACAGGATGCCCTACCGCAGCTATTGTAACTGCCGGACCAAACATTACTTTTTTGCCAATGATAATTTTCCCATCATCAACAAAATTACAATTAAAATTCAGGTAAGAGCCTTCCCCTATGGTAATATTAGTTCCATAGCAGCAGTAAAATGGCGGTTCCACCCACGCATTTGTTTCTTTTCCTAAAAGTTCATTTAATGCCGTCATTCTTGCCTTTACATCATCAGGCATAGTAGAATTAAACTGAATTATTCTTTTCTTACAATTTGTCCGGTCTTCCGGAAGTCCTTCGCAATAATCTGTAAATAATTTTCCTGCCGCAATACGTTCTCTCATAGTCATATTATTTTTCCTCCTGTGCACAATATAAAGATATACAAATTTTATTGATTTTTATACCAGAATCCATCATAATAATATAACAAACGTTCGCAAAGGAAGGGATTTTAATGGAGGCATGTCCAAACACTGTTTTAAATTCAGATGCATCTGAAAATGTTGTCTATAACATTCCGGATTTTCCTGCATATATAAAAAAAGGACAGCTTTCGAGCTATCCTGATTTTCGTGCTGTCAGCCATTGGCATGACGATCTGGAATTTATTCTAATTTTAGAGGGACAGATGTTTTATGATGTGAATGGGCAGAAAATTTCTTTGCAAACAGGCGAGGGGATTTTCGTAAACAGCCGCTGCTTTCATTATGGCTATTCCGATGCACATACAGAATGTCTCTTTATCTGTATTCTTTTATCCCCGCTGCTACTTTCTGTAACTACTTATTTTGTAGAAAATTGTTTAAATCCACTGCTACAGAATATTCATTTTCCTTATCAGAAACTGAACCCATCGATTCAGTGGCAAAATTCTATTCTTCATGACCTTGAAATGCTTTACGAAAAAAACATGGACAAAATACAACCGTTTTTTACTCTGGAAAAAACAGTTCATATTTTCCGATTACTTGCTGAAAATATGAACTATATTTCTGACTATGATAAAGATACGGAAGACATTTTGGTTCTCACTGCAATGATTGGATATGTACAAAAAAATTATCCAAATAAAATTTTGTTAAAAGATATTTCCTCTTCCGGAAATTGCTGCAAGACAAAGTGTACTTCCCTTTTTCAGAAATATTTAAATACTTCCCCTATGGTCTATCTGAACCGTTATCGTCTGGAGAAATCTGTTTTTCTTCTTCGAAATACCACAATGTCTGTTACTGAGATAGCATATGCCTGTGGTTTTTCAAATAGCAGTTATTTCTGTGAACTTTTTCATAAGTATTACAATACAACGCCGGGCAAGTTTCGCACCAAAACCGGTAAATCAAACACACTTAAGTCTTGGACGAACCCCTCATCCTTTTCTTTCTCCTCATCTACGTATCCAACAGCGGTGTCCGGTACTTGATAAATTGAAAAGAGCGGTCAATCCGCTCTTTTTTGATTACAGTTTCAGACTATTTTCATCCAGCAAAAAATTTCTCAGTCCAATTGTAATAATTCCGTTTTCATCGCGGCGCACTTTAATATTATCCCCCACCACAACGATTTTTCTGAAGAAATCCGGAATACTTAAAAGTCCTCGTTGTTCCTGTTTAACTTTATCTGCGGTCGGAAGCGCAAAAGCAGATTGAATATAATATTTCTCGCTTCCCTTTGTGGCAACGAAATCCACCTCCAATTGCTTCTTACCTCGTTTTCCGTCTGCCTTGGTTTCATAATATTCCACCACACCGACATCCACATGATATCCTCGAACCCTCAGTTCATTGTAGATAATATTTTCCATTAAATGCGTTTCTTCAATCTGACGGAAGCCTAATCTTGCATTTCTCAGTCCTACATCTTCAAAATAGTACTTTGATAACTTTCCAATGTACTTTTTCCCCTTAATATCATAGCGATCCGCTCTGCTGATAAGATACGAATCTATCAGATAGTCTGTATAGTTTTTAATCGTCTTATCGCTGATATTCTTATTCTTGACACTTTTGAATGTCCGTACAAGTTTATTTGGATTCGTATAGCTTCCTATCGCAGAAGCAAGAACATCTACCAGTTCATCCAGCTCTGCTTTATTTCGCACATTGTGGCGCTCAACGATATCCGAAATATAAACCTTCTGAAACAGCGAATTAAGATACTCCGCTTTATCCTCGGATTCTTCCATTGTTAAGATAAGCGGCAAACCTCCATAAACAAGGAAGTCATCCCACGCTTCATCCTGTGAGCCCGGGTATACTGACACATATTCAGAAAAACTCAAAGGATAGACCCGAATCTCATCTCCCCTTCCACGAAATTGAGTAATAACATCGGACGAAAGAAATTTCGAATTGCTGCCCGTCACATATACATCCGCATTGCGAATATGCAATAGGCTATTTAAGACATCTTCAAACTCGTCCAGATATTGAACCTCATCAAGAATAATATAATAATCATCGTTATCCTTAATGCTTTCCTTTATGAACTTTAAGATGACATCCGGATTGCGAAAGCTTTTATTACTGCGGTCATCGAGTGCTATTTCAATGATATGATTCTCTGCAACACCGCTGTCTAACAGATGATCATGAAAAAGATGAAACAGCAGATATGATTTTCCACATCTTCTTACACCCGTCACTACTTTTATCAGTCCGTTTTTCTTTTTCCGTATCAATTTATTCAGGTAAACATCACGTTTTATTTCCATAACGTATCCTCCATTCCGAAATCCGGTGCACTTGCACCCACTGTCGGAATATATTATGCCTAATATTCAATGTAATAGTCAATAGAGGAAGGCTTTTTTATTCCGAGTGAGGGGGTGTATGCACTTGATACCGTAATAAAAAGAGGATTCTGTTCACTATATTTTTTAACAATGCTATTTATCGGTTACTTATTCCGAAATGTGGTGCAATTACTCTACTTTTCGGAATGGAAACACCCCGGTATCAAAATCCTGATAAAGCAATGACCCCAGGTTTTCAAAAAATAATTCGGAATTTGTAAAAAAGCGTTCCGTTTACGGAACGCTTTTTTATATTGTATTATTGCCTGTAAAAAAAAATCAAGTCGTCCGTCTTCAAATAGGTGCATGACCTTTTCTTCTTGATTTAAGGCATACTTAATAGCCCGTCCGTACTTGGTTGATGG
>CAVJJQ010000039.1:0-19024 GCA_963649755.1 bacterium
AAGCGAGGACGGAGAGGGCGCATAAGACGCCGGAGTTTCGCAAGCGAAACTCTTTTTTAATGACCTATTCTAAACAAAAAGTTTAGAAATATCTAATTTTCTATTGCATTTATATAGTAAATGTGATAAACATATATCGTTTGGTTTAAAAAAAATAAGCAAAAAGTTTAGTATCACGAAACAACCCTTAGGAGGGGGCTTACCTTGAATATCGGACACAAGATAAAACAGTTACGAATTCAGAAGAATCTGACGCAGGAGGAGCTTGCGTCACGGTGTGAGCTTACAAAAGGCTTTTTAAGCCAGTTGGAGAATGATATTTCTTCACCGTCGATTGCCACGCTTGAAGATATTTTGGAAGCACTCGGCAGTTCCCTGCCTGAATTTTTCAATGAAGAAAAACAGGTCCAGACGGTTTTTAAGAAAGCGGACTTTTTTGAAGACGAAAAAGAAAATTACACGATATCCTGGATCGTCCCAAACACTCAGAAAAATGAGATGGAACCGATTCTTTTAACACTTCACGAGGGTGGGGAAAGCTTTGAAATGCAGCCGCATTCCGGAGAGGAATTCGGATATGTGCTTGAAGGAAGCATAGTGCTTATCTTAGGAGAAAAGAAGCAGACGGTACACAAGGGTGAAACTTTTTACTTAACGGGTAAGGAGTTTCACAAGATTATAAATGTAAATAAAAAGGACGCGCGGGTTATCTGGGTTTCGACCCCACCGTTGTTTTAGGAGGAAGCCATGCACAAGCTTATTCAGTTTCAGAATATCGTCAAGGAATTTGACGGTCAGCTCGTTTTAAAAGGCATTAATTTGGATATATATGAAAATGAATTCGTAACCCTGCTTGGCCCTTCAGGATGCGGAAAAACAACGCTTTTAAGAATCCTCGGCGGTTTCCTTGAACCCAATGAAGGCAAGGTCATCTTCGATGACGAGGACATTACCCTTGTGCCTCCGTATAAGCGCGATTTAAACACGGTATTCCAGAAGTATGCGCTTTTCCCGCATATGAATGTTTATGATAACATTGCCTTCGGCCTTCGCATAAAGAAAGAGCCTGAGGACATCATTGCTCAGAAGGTTGCCCGTATGCTTAAACTCGTGGGCCTTGATGAATACGGAAAAAGGAGCGTTAACGAGATGTCCGGCGGACAGCAGCAGAGAGTTGCAATCGCAAGAGCACTTGTAAATGAGCCTAAGGTCCTGCTGCTTGACGAGCCTTTGGGCGCTCTTGACCTTAAACTCAGAAAAGAAATGCAGCATGAGCTTAAGAAGATACAGAGAGAGGTAGGTATTACCTTTATCTATGTAACCCACGATCAGGAAGAAGCGCTTACCATGTCCGACAAGATTGTCGTCATGCGCTCGGGTGAAATCCTTCAGATCGGAACTCCGATGGACATTTACAATGAGCCTGCCAACAGATACGTTGCGGACTTTATCGGTGCAAGCAATATAGTTGACGGAATAATGGCTGAAGACCATAAGGTTATTTTTGAAGACAAGACTTTTGAATGCGTTGATGCCGGATTTTCAAAGAATGAACCCGTCGATGTTGTAATAAGACCCGAAGATCTTGAAATTGTTGCTCCGAATGCCGGAAACCTTAAGGGAATAGTTAAATCTGTTCTGTTTAAAGGCGTTCACTACGAAACGATAGTCGAAACAAAAGCAGGAACCAGTATTACGGTTAAGATGAATGTTTCTTTGGACAAGCCTGTGTTCAATGCAGAGGCCAATGAAAAGATGAGCGCCAACGACTTCTATGTGGATTTGTCGGACCTCGAAGAACTGACAGATACATTTATCATTGACAGAGCCGATGCGCAGGCCTGGAATCCGGATACGGACGAAAGAGTTTCCATTCACAGGGTTATTTATGAAGTGAAACCCGAATACGGCGAGTATCCCATAACTTTTGAAACGGCAAACGGGACAAGCGTTTCGGTTAAGATGATAGTCAATGAAGAAAACAGAGTCGTAAGCA
Organism: bacterium; assembly: GCA_963649755.1. Lineage (GTDB taxonomy): Bacteria > Bacillota > Clostridia > Lachnospirales > Lachnospiraceae > UBA1258. Next base: position 1,997 of record CAVJJQ010000039.1, read on the forward strand.
CCGAATATGAAGAAGAAATTTATGCTGTTAATTTCTTTAAGAAGGCAGACGAACTTTCCGAGAGTATTGCGCTTGAAACAGACTTAAAGACCTGGGCAAATGCTTCGGCCTGGAGCCTGGAAGATTCAAATCCGGTTACGATAACCGATGTTATTTATGACTTTGATCCCGAAAACATTACTCCCGGCGTATATAATGTTACCTTTAAAACCGACGGTTACGAATATAAGGTTGATACCACGAAGGAAACGAAGGTGGGTGATCAGGTGGGACTTAAGTTTACACCGGATGCCATTCACATTATGAGTAAGTCGAATTTCTAAGGAGAAGCCATGAAGCAATTTAGAAAGATGGTATATCCGTACGTGGTATGGAGTGCCGTTATGATATTGGTACCGATGCTTCTGATATTGTTTTATGCTTTTACGATAGAAGGCAACTCGGTCACAAAGGTTGTATTCAGCCTTTCGAATTTCAAAAGATTTTTAACGGATAAGGATTTTTTAAGTGTACTCGGACGTTCTTTGAGGATTGCACTTGAAACGACAGTTGTATGTTTGCTGATCGGATATCCTGCCGCATATATAATTGCCAAGTTTTCGGAAACCGTGAAATTAAGATGGGTGCTCTTGATTACCTTTCCCACATGGATTAACATGCTGGTGCGCACCTATGCATGGACGGGAATCTTGCAGGAAGACGGAATTATAAACTCTGTTCTTTCTCTATTCGGAGCAGGACCCATAGAGTTTCTGTATACGGACTTTGCGGTAATACTCGGAATGGTATATAACTTCCTTCCGTTTATGATCATCCAGATTTACACATCGCTTACGAAAATGGATTATTCACTTATAGAGGCGGCAAACGATCTCGGAGCGACTCCGACAAAAGCCTTTTTAAGGGTAACACTTCCTTTGTCCGTACCCGGAATAATCAGTGGAATAACACTTGTTTTTTTACCTTCCGTATCAAGCTTCTGCATACCGAGGATGCTCGGCGGAGGCTCATACGTAATGGTGGGTACTCTGATTGAATCTCAGTTCCTGACGGCAGGAGACTGGAACTTCGGAAGTGCCGTTTCCTTCATAATGGCAATTATAATAATGGTTTCAATGTTTATCACCAAGAAGATTGATAAGGGAGAAGCTTTAGAGGGGGTGAAGGACTGATGAAAGTTAAGAAGCACGTAGGCCGTAATTTTTTCATGGTGCTTTTACTTGTCTTTCTTTATGCACCGATTCTTTATACGATAGTTTTCTCGTTTAATGAAGGCAAGTCCCTTACAAAGTTTTCGGGCTTTTCCTTTAAATGGTATGAGAAAATGTTTCAGTCGGACACCATGATGGAAGCTTTAATGGTAACGATTCTGTGTGCAATACTTGCAACTGCCGTTTCAACCGTTGTGGGGACGATTACGGCAATCGGCCTTTCAAAGTCAAGGAAGGTTATGAAGAATGCAGTAGAGCAGATTAATCAGCTCCCTATTATGAATCCTGAAATTGTAACGGCCATAGGTTTGCTCATGCTATTTTCGGCACTGCATATTCAAAAGGGCTTCTTTACAATGCTGCTGGCACACATAATGTTTTGCATACCGTATGTTATTTTAAGTATAATGCCGCGAATCAGGAGACTGAATCCAAATCTTGCGGAAGCTGCAATGGACTTAGGAGCTACACCTTTTCAGGCTCTTACGAAGGTAATCGTTCCGCAATGCATGCCGGGCATTATATCGGGAGCACTTATTGCCTTTACGATGTCCTTTGATGATTTCGTAATTTCGTACTTTGTAACCGGAAACGGAGTTTCGAATATTTCGATTTTGGTTTATACGGAGTCACGAAGGATTAACCCTTCGATAAATGCGTTGTCAACGCTTATTGTTTTAATCATTACGGTTTGCCTAACACTTGCAAACGTGGTGCCTATGCTTAAGGATAGGAAAAAGAAAGAAGAAATATCTTATTAAGGAGAATGGAATGAAAAAGAACTTTTGGATTGGATTAATGCTTGTAATGATTGTGGGTGTGTTTTCGGGATGCGGGAACAAGGAGACACTCAAGATTTACCTTCCCGGTGAATATATGAGCGATCAGCTTGTGCCGGACTTTGAAAAAGAATATAACTGCAATGTGGAAGTGGAACTTTTTGACTCAAACGAAATGATGTACACAAAAATCAGTGCAGGTGATGTATATGACGTACTGATTCCTTCAGACTACATGATTCAGAGACTTATGAATGAAGATTACCTTGAAGAGCTTGATACGAGTAAGCTTTCAAATTATTCGGATATTACCGAAACTCTTTTATCGGCTCCTTATAATAATTACGATCCTTCGAATTCATATTCGGTACCTTATTTCTGGGGGTCGGTAGGAATTGTTTATGATAAGACCGTGGTATCCGAGGATGATATAAAGGCAAAGGGCTACGAAATCTTTAAGGATACAAACTATAAAGACAATCTTTACATGTATGATTCCGAAAGGGATGCATTCATGGTTGCTTTCAAGGCTTTAGGCTATTCCATGAACACAAACGACGAAGCGGAGATAAATGCGGCCTATGAATGGCTTGTTGAAATGAATAAGACCATGAGTCCGATTTTTGTAACGGATGAGGTAATTGACAACATGGCTCAGGGACGTAAGGCTTTGGCACTGGTATACAGCGGAGATGCAGCTTATATACTAAACGAGAATGAGGATATGTCCTATTATGCTCCGGAGTGCGGCACAAACGTATGGGTTGATGCCATGGTAATTCCTAAAAATGCGGAGAATAAAGAACTTGCCTACAAGTTTATCGACTTTGTAATCAGCTATGATGAGGCATATGCAAATACCGAAGAAATCGGATATGCATCTGTAAGACAGGACATCTTGGATGAAGTAACAGCAGAAGGCGGCATCTATTATGACAACGAGGCTTACCTTCCGAGAGCGGGCTACGACAAGGACGAAGTATTTAATGATGATGAATTCCTGAGAAAGAAGCTTTCGGAACTTTTGATAAAGGTTAAGGCAAGCAACTAAAGCATTCGTTACTGAAACGAAAATCGTTCTGAAAAAGTTACAGTCGCATCAAGAAATGTTACACAGAGATATAATTTATGCGTGTTTAACTAATAAATACCCGGTGTATAAACACCGGGTATTATGATGCACAAAATATATTATACGAGCCACTTCGTGGCTCTTTTATCCTGAAACTACTTCGTAGTTTCGGATAAGTTTTATTTTAAGGAGTTACATTTAAATCCTTACTTGGCAAGCTTATGGAAGATAATGCAGTTCGGCTTTTCGACTTTCATCTCGGGACCGTTCATGACTAAAGTTTTCTTCTCGACATCAACAGAGAAGAAGGTTAACGTATCCGAATCATGATTACATGATACAAGATGCTTGTCATCGGGGAAGAGAGCGGCATCCTTTGGATAATCACCGCTTACGGGAAGACAGAAGAGTTTCTCAAGTGTGCCGTCTTCTAAAATTTTAAAGAGACATACACTGTTATCACCGGCATTGGAGGCTGTTATATATTTAAAATCTTCCGATATATTAAGTGCACTCGAAGCTGAACCCTGAGTATGATAAGCATTCAGGGTCGGAACTGACTGAATGAGTTCAAACGAAGGATTGCCATGGGCGATATTCGTGTAGGTATAGACATCGATGCTGTTCTTTAACTCATGAATGATGTATAAGTATTTTCCGTCTTTTGAGAATTTAATGTGTCTCGGAGCGGATTCCTGATCGGAACGGATGATGTCACAAAGTTTTATTTTTCCGGTCGTTTGATTTAGGTCATAAACGTTTACGTGATCCATGCCGAGATCGGCGGCGAGGAGGTACTGATTGTCACGAGTCATCTTTACGCAGTTAACGTGAGGACGATAGTTGCGGTCGGAAACGGTGCCCATGCCTTTTAAGAATACTTCATCGGTAATTTCACCGATTGAACCGTCATCCTCGAGTCTTAAAACTGTGATTTTTCCGTCGTGGTAGCCTGCGACAAACAAAAACTTGTCGTCATAGGAAGTGGAGAGATAGCAGCCGCGCATGCCGTTTATGCTCTGCATATTTAAATTCTTAAGACCGCCGTCTTCGAGTACTTCATAGGCTTCAACACCCAGATCGGTGATTGAATAAAGAAACTTTTGATTGTGAGAAATTGTGATGTACGAAGAATTGGATACCATAACACGATCTTTTTCCGTGAAGCGTCCGTTCTTCATATCGACATCAAATATTGAAATTCCGAATTTGTTTCCCTGCGTATAGCTGGAAACGTAAGCCACGTATTTATTCATAGAAAACCTCTTGAATGTTTTGTTTAGAGTTATGATACCACAAATTTTTTGAAGTGGTTATATATGTTTAAGTTAATCTATTTGTGCTATAGTTTAAATAGTGTGTTTAGCAGAGGAAGATTATTTTGAAGAGAACCTTTAAGGAAAAGGCTGTTATTCTTGCAGCCAGGACAAAAAGAAAATATAAGATTTTTACACCGCTTATCATTGGCGTACTGTGGATAGTGCTTTTCTTTTACGGAATCGGGGAAACCCTTGTTAAGAATCAAAAGAAGTGCATTTCTTTGGGCGTTCTTTGTTTGTTCTTTATAATCAGTTCGAGCTTTTCTTTCCTTGATGCGGAAGAAGACAGCGAAATTTATCTCGTTAAAAATACCACTGAAGATATTGAAGATACGTTCGTGCCTGAGGGTGAGAGCTTTGAGGTCTCGGATGTAAGTTCAAACATTACGGAAGAAGCCGATGTGGATTATTCGGGAATTTACGAAGATGAGTCGAAGGAAAGTTTGGATGGAGTGGAAACCTTCACTCTTGAGAGCTTTTATTCTGAGTATGTATTAAATAATTCGTCGGATGTTGACAGCAGTACGGATACAAAGTTTGATAAAGATTCCTGGAATTTGATCTTGGTAAACAAGACTCATCCCCTGCCTGACGATTACGAAATTCCGCTTGCTACGATTTCCGGCTCCATGAAGTGCGATGAAAGGGCGTTGGACTATCTGTACGAAATGCTCAACGCAGCCAAGAAAGACAAGGTGAATCTGATTGTCTGTTCGCCTTACAGAGATTACAAACTTCAGGTAAAGATTTTTAACAGAAATGTAAATGCCTATATGGAGAAGGGCTATTCCTACCTTGAGGCATATAAGATTGTTTCACAGGATGTCATCGTGCCCGGCACCAGTGAACATCAGCTGGGACTTGCCTTTGATATGTTTACGGATGATTACAAAGTCTTAAATGCCGGCTTCGGAGAAACAAAAGGCGGCAAATGGCTTTACGACAATGCCTACAAGTACGGTTTCATCTTAAGATATCCGGAAGGCAAGGAAGACATCACCGGTATTGAATATGAACCCTGGCATTACAGATTTGTCGGAGTGGAAGCTGCGACTTATATTAAAGAAAATGAACTGACACTGGAAGAATTTCACGAGGAACTTGAATAATATATGGCAGAATATGAATTGTTAAAAACCGAAGGAAGCGCAAAAAGAGCGGTTTTCCATACGGTACACGGCTCGATACAGACTCCGGTTTTCATGAATGTGGGAACCGTTGCGGCTATCAAGGGCGCGGTTTCGACCGTTGATTTAAAGGAAATCGGATGTCAGGTAGAGCTTTCGAATACCTATCATCTTCATGTACGTACGGGAGATGAAATCATAAAGGAACTTGGCGGACTTCATAAGTTTATGAACTGGGACAGACCCATTCTTACGGATTCGGGCGGCTTCCAGGTTTTTTCTTTGGCGGGGCTACGCAAGATAAAAGAAGAAGGAGTTACTTTTCATTCTCATATTGACGGGAAGATTATCTTCATGGGTCCCGAAGAGAGTATGCAGATTCAGTCAAACCTTGGCTCGACGATTGCAATGGCATTCGATGAGTGCCCCTCGAGCAAGGCAGACAGAAAATACGTGACAGATTCCGTAAACCGTACGACCAGATGGCTTCAAAGATGCAAGACGGAAATGAAGCGTCTTAATTCATTGGAAGAAACGATAAATAAAAATCAGCTGCTTTTCGGTATCAACCAAGGCGCTGTTTTTGAAGATATCAGAAAAGACCATGCAAAGGCCATTTCCGAGATGGACCTTGACGGCTATGCGATAGGCGGACTTGCGGTAGGCGAGACTCACGAGGAAATGTATCACATCATCGAGGAGGTTACACCTATTCTTCCGAAGAATAAGCCGACTTATCTGATGGGTGTCGGTACACCTCAGAATATTTTAGAAGGTGTTGAAAGAGGCGTTGATTTCTTTGACTGCGTTTATCCTTCGAGGAACGGTCGCCACGGTCATGTTTATACGAACTTTGGAAAGCTCAATCTTTTCAATCAGCGCTACGAAAAGGATATGCGTCCGATAGAGGAAGGCTGCAGCTGTCCTGCATGCAGGTCTTATTCAAGGGCTTACATCAGGCATCTTTTAAAGGCAAAAGAAATGCTCGGGATGAGACTTTGCGTGCTTCATAATCTTTATTTTTACAATAAGATGATGGAAGAAATAAGGGATGCGCTTGATGCGGGAAACTTTGCTTCTTACAAGAAAAGTAAGCTTGACAGTATGGCATCGGAAACTGTATGATTATTTAGGTTTTTTAATAAAAACAAGGCAGAGTCAATTAAAGATTTAATCTGACTCCTGTGCGAATTTTAAATATCTTTTTTGGAGGATTATTATGACTTTATTGCTTACATCCGACGCTACAACGGCGAGTTCCACCGGCGGAATTATTTCAATGCTTGTTTCTTTCCTGATTCTCGGTCTTTTCTTTTATTTCGCTATCATCAGACCTCAGAAGAAAGAACAGAAGCGTATGAATTCAATGCTTTCGGATCTTGCAATCGGTGATTGCGTGCTTACGAGCAGCGGATTTTACGGTGTTGTAATAGACATTACCGATGACACCGTAATCGTTGAGTTCGGTAACAACAAGAACTGCCGTATTCCCATGCAGAAGAGTGCGATTTCACAGGTTGAGAAAGCAGAACAGTAATTTAATTTTCATGCCCCCTGCATTTCATGCAGGGGGTTTTTGCTATATGGGAAATTGTTCCGCAATCCCCTGTATAGTAAAAGTATGTTGATATTTCAGATTAACTGTACTAAAATTGATTTCATACTGTACTGCGTTAAAATTTTAAATTGTGAAAAGGAAGTATGGCTATGAATTATAAAATCGTATGTATTCCGGGTGACGGAATCGGACCGGAAATTGTTGCGGTTGCAAAGAAGTGCCTTGAAAAAATCGGCAATAAATTCGGTCATCAGTTTGATATGGAAGACGTCCTGATGGGCGGAGCTTCCATTGATGCATACGGGATTCCGCTGACGGACGAAACCATAGAAAAAGCAAAGGCCGGTGATGCGGTACTTATGGGTTCCATCGGAGGAGACGCAAAGACTTCACCCTGGTACAAACTGGAGCCGACTAAACGCCCCGAGGCCGGACTTTTAAAAATCAGAAAAGAGTTGGGACTGTTTTGCAATTTGAGACCCGCTTTTCTTTTTCCGGAGCTTTCGGACGCATGCGTACTCAAAAAAGAGGTAAGTCGTGAAGGCTTTGACTTAATCATTGCCCGTGAACTTACCGGCGGACTTTATTTCGGAGAAAGAAAAACTTCCGTAGTAAACGGCTTAAGAACCGCAACGGACACCCTTACTTACAACGAAGAGGAAATAAGGCGAATAGCAATTAAAGCTTTTGAAAGCGCTATGAAGCGGAAAAAGAAAGTGACGAGTGTTGACAAGGCAAACGTTCTTGATTCGTCAAGACTCTGGAGGCAGGTTGTAACGGAAGTTTCAAAGGATTATCCCGATGTTGCCTTGGAACATATGCTTGTTGACAATTGTGCAATGCAGCTTGTAAAGGATCCTAAGCAGTTCGACGTGATTCTTACCGAGAACATGTTCGGAGATATTTTATCGGACGAAGCAAGCATGATTACCGGTTCTATCGGAATGCTTTCAAGTGCAAGTCTCAATGAGACCAAATTCGGTCTTTACGAGCCGAGTCACGGTTCAGCTCCGGATATTGCGGGGAAAGATATTGCAAATCCGATAGCAACTGTTCTTTCTGCAGCGATGCTGCTTAGATTCAGCCTTGACTTAAACGACGAGGCAGATGCACTTGAATCGGCTGTAAAGAAGGCGCTTTCAGACGGATACAGGACGTCTGACATATATACAGAAGGTACCAAAAAGGTTTCATGCTCTGAGATGGGCAGGATTATTTCAGAAAACATCTGATTTTCAAAGAGGAGAAGGAAATGATAAGCGACAATGTTAAATGCGGCTCCCAGCAGGCTCCGCACAGAAGTTTATTTAATGCTTTGGGATTTACGGAAGAAGAAAGAAAGAAACCCATGATAGGTATTGTTTCTTCTTACAACGAGATAGTTCCCGGACATATGAATCTTGACAAGATTGTTGAAGCCGTAAAATTAGGCGTTGCGGAAGCAGGCGGAATGCCTGTTGTTTTTCCCGCAATTGCGGTTTGCGACGGAATTGCAATGGGACATGTCGGTATGAAGTATTCCCTTGTGACAAGAGATTTAATTGCCGATTCGACAGAGTGTATGGCAATTGCCCATCAGTTTGACGGACTTGTAATGGTTCCTAACTGCGATAAAAATGTTCCGGGCCTTCTCATGGCTGCTGCCAGAGTAAACATTCCCACAATCTTTGTGTCGGGCGGCCCCATGCTTGCAGGACATGTAAAGGGACAGAAGAGAAGCTTATCCTCGATGTTTGAGGCAGTAGGTGCCTATGCGGCAGACAAGATTACTCTCGATGAGTTAAACGAATTCGAAGAAAAGGTTTGTCCTACCTGCGGTTCCTGTTCGGGTATGTATACGGCAAATTCCATGAACTGCTTGACGGAAGCTTTGGGAATGGGACTTAGAGGAAACGGAACAATTCCCGCAGTTTACAGCGAAAGAATAAGACTTGCAAAGCACGCAGGCAATCAGATCATGAAGCTTGTAGAGCGGAATATTCGTCCGAGAGACATTATGACGCATGATGCTTTCATAAATGCCCTTACCACGGATATGGCTTTGGGATGTTCCACAAACTCCATGCTTCATTTACCCGCAATTGCGCACGAGGCAGGTGTTGAACTTAATCTTGAGATTGCAAATGAACTTTCAAAGAAGACTCCCAATCTTTGTCATCTTGCTCCCGCAGGTCCTACTTATATGGAGGATTTAAACGAAGCGGGCGGTGTCTACGCAGTGCTTAAGGAGCTTTCATCCATAAATCTTTTAAATCTTGATGTAATGACCGTTACCGGAAATACTCTCGGCGAAAATATCAAGAATGCTGTCAACTTAAATCCCGAGGTCATAAGGCCCGTAAGCAATCCTTACAGCAAGACCGGCGGAATAGCCGTATTAAAGGGAAATCTCGCTCCGGAAGGATCTGTTGTAAAGCGTTCCGCGGTAGTACCCGAAATGATGGAGCATACGGGTCCCGCAAGAGTATTTGACTGTGAGGAAGATGCCATAGCTGCCATTAAGGGCGGAAAGATTGTAGCCGGTGACGTTGTGGTAATCAGATACGAAGGCCCCAAGGGAGGCCCCGGTATGAGAGAAATGTTAAATCCCACATCGGCAATAGCGGGAATGGGACTCGGTTCAACCGTTGCTCTTATCACGGACGGTCGTTTTTCCGGAGCTTCCAGGGGCGCTTCAATCGGACATGTTTCTCCCGAGGCTTATGCCGGCGGACCGATTGCCTTTGTACATGAAGGTGACATGATTCATATCAACATAAATGACAATCTTATCGAACTTCTGGTAGACGATAAGACCCTTGAAGAAAGAAAAAAGAATTTTGTACCCAAAGAAACAAATATTGTTTCGGGATATCTTTTAAGATACAGAGAACTTGTTGACAGTGCGGCAAAGGGTGCCGTATTAAGGGTTCCTTCAAAGAATTCGTAAATGAAAAAGGAGAGGCCAAAATGCTTTTAACCGGTGCGGAAATAGTCGTTGAATGTTTAAAGGAGCAGGGAGTCGACACGGTATTCGGATATCCCGGCGGAACAATCTTAAATGTATATGATGCTTTGTATTCTCACAGTGAGATAAAGCATATCCTAACAAGCCATGAGCAGGGGGCTTCCCATGCGGCAGACGGATATGCAAGGTCTACGGGTAAGGTCGGTGTCTGCATGGCAACTTCCGGCCCCGGTGCCACAAACCTTGTAACGGGTATTGCCACGGCATATATGGACTCCGTACCCATGGTCGCAATTACGGCAAACGTAGTGCTTCCGTGGCTTGGAAAGGATACCTTCCAGGAGGTTGATATCGCCGGCGTTACCATGCCGATTACAAAGCACGGCTATATAGTAAAGGATGTAAACAATCTTGCGGATACCATCAGGAAGGCCTTTCATATTGCAAGAAGCGGCCGCCCCGGTCCGGTTTTAGTCGATATTACAAAGGATGTAACCGCGGCAAAATGCGAATACGTAAAGACCGAGCCTAAGCCAATTACACGTAAAAACAAATACAGTGAAGATGATATCGCGAAGGTTATTGAACTTATCGAAAAGTCAAAGAAACCTTTCATATGCGTAGGCGGCGGAGCAATCATGAGCGACGCCTGTAAAGAGGTAAAGAAGTTTTCGGAACTTGTTGACGCACCTGTTTGTGATACCCTTATGGGAAAGGGAGCTTATGATTCCTATTCCGAACGTTATACGGGAATGCTCGGAATGCACGGAACGAAAGCTTCCAATCTCGGAGTTTCGGATTGCGACTTGCTGATTGCCTTAGGTGCAAGATTCTCAGACAGAGTTGTAGGAAATGTCAAGACGTTTGCTTCGAAGGCATCTGTAATCCATTTTGATATAGATGCGGCCGAAATTGACAAAAACATCAAGACAAAGGCTTCGGTTGTCGGTGATTTAAAATCCGCACTGACAGAGGTTAACGCAAAGCTTAAACAGCAGGATCACTCCGAATGGCTTAAATATGTGGAGTCGCTTAAAGAGAAATATCCGCTTGATTATGATCACAGTAGGCTTACCTGTCCTTATGTAATCGAAGAAATCGATCGTATTACAAAGGGCGATGCAATTATTTCAACTGATGTAGGTCAGCATCAGATGTGGACCTCACAGTATTTTCATTTTACAAAGCCGCGTACTTTTCTTTCTTCGGGAGGACTCGGCACGATGGGATACGGACTCGGCGCCTGCATAGGCGCAAAGGTCGGCAATCCCGAAAAAACCTGTATCAATATCGGCGGAGACGGCTGCTTCCGTATGAATATGAACGAACTTGCAACCGCGTCTCGCTTTAATATTCCCATTGTATCGGTTATAATCAATAATCATGTGCTTGGGATGGTGCGTCAGTGGCAGACTTTGTTTTACGAAGGACGCTACTCACAGACGGTGCTTAATGATTCGGTAGATTATTGTATGGTGGCAAAGGGCCTTGGCTGCGACGCTTACAGAGTCACGAAAAAGGAAGAATTTGCGCCTGCTCTTGAAGCCTGCCTTAAAAACAAACGCCCAGCCGTAATAGACTGCGTAATTGATGAGGATGACAAGGTCTTCCCCATGGTTCCCGGCGGAGCACCCTTAAGCGATGTATTCGATGAAAAGGATTTATTGAATAAGTAGATTTTATGAAGAAGAAAATCAAAGGCTTTTTTCTTGGGCTTTTAATAACAATTCTTTTTACCTGTACCTGCTTTTATGTGCTTGTTTCTTTGTACTACAATGAGGGCTTTGCCTACGGAACAAGGATTTGCGGCATTTACTGTACCGGGCTTGATGCGGAGACGGTAAATGCAAAGCTCAAAGCACTTGATACCAAGGAAACCTTGACGATTGAAACGGATTTTGCGGGTAATGAGTATATAAGCCTCTCGGATATTGATTACGAAGAGGATTATCTAAATAAGCTTCAGGAAATTTTGAATAGCCAGAATCCCTGGGGATGGCCTTTGGAACTCTTTAAAAGTATTGTAAACAAAAATATTTCACCTGATATTTCTTATGACTCCGCTAAGCTTGAAAGTAAGCTTAGTAAGCTTAAGCTTTTAAATAACTACGGACCGGACAGCGAGACGAGAACCGAAATCCTTTATTCGGCGGATAAGGGTTATTATCTCGTAAACGAAAACAATCCGTATATTACGACGGATGAACTTTTAAATCTTGCCGATTCTTCTCTTAAAGGCGATTGCGTGGTAGCAATTAAGTATGAGGATTTAAATGAACGCACACCGGATGCCGGTCAGAAAGAGACGCTACAGCTTTTCGGTGAGCTTGAAGCTTTTCTTTCCACAAAGATTACATATGATTTAGGCGATGAGCAGGTCCCGATAGACGGGGCCGTGTTGAGTCTTTTTATTAAAAGAGACGGAGATGACTTTTTAAGAAACGAAGACGGTTCTTTTTACATAGACAAAGAAAGCGTAGATGCCTATGTCGAGAGTTTATGCAGTAAATATTATACATACGGACAGCCTAGGACGTATGTGACATATGCCGGAATCGAAAAAAACATTTCTTTATCGATTTACGGAACGGAAATTAATGTAAATAAAGAAAAAGAATATTTATACAATGCGATTGTAACGGGGGTTTTTGAAACACGGGTTCCAGAATACATACACAAGCCTTTTCACAGGGGACTAAACGATATCGGTGATACCTTTGTGGAAGTGGATCTTACCAAACAGAAGCTTTACTACGTGCAAAGCGGAGAGCTTATAATGGATACCGATATTGTTTCGGGACGTCCTACGGGATATGCAACTCCCGAAGTCGTGGGTTATCTTTACAAGAAGAATGAAAATGTCTACCTTCGCGGAGAGGGGTATGTTTCTTTTGTGAATTACTGGATGCCTTTTTACAAGGCCGACGGAATGCATGATGCCAGCTGGCAGAAAAAATACGGCGGCGACAGATATTTGAGGTACGGTTCTCACGGCTGCATAAATATGCAAAAAGAAGATGCAAAGAAACTTTATGAGAATATTGAAGTGGGTACACCGGTTATTGTATACAAATAACGTTCATTGACAATGATTTAACGCAGGCGTATCATTTAATTTATCGCGAAAAAAACTTTTTGAAATTCATTTTTATACATTTACGGAGGATATGGAAATGTCGAGAGTTTATAATTTCAGTGCAGGTCCGGCCATGATGCCTTTACCTGTTTTAAAGGAGATTCAGGAAGAGCTTCTTGATTACAAGGGAAGCGGAATGAGTGTCATGGAAATGTCTCACAGATCGAAGGTTTTCCAGACCATCATTGAAGAGGCTGAAAGTGATTTGAGGGAATTAATGAATATTCCCGACAATTATAAGGTGTTGTTTATCCAGGGCGGCGGAACGGTCCAGTTCTCCATGGTTCCCATTAACCTTTGCAAAAACGGTGTTTTTGATTATATCGTAACGGGCGCATGGTCAAAGAAAGCTGCTACGGAAGCAAAGAAGTTCGGCCGTGTAAATGTCATTGCCACAAGCGAAGACAAGAACTACAGCTATATTCCCGATTGCTCCGATCTTCCGATAGATGATGATGCAGACTATGTATATATCTGCGAAAACGAAACAATTCACGGAACCACTTATCAGAAACTTCCCAACACAAAGGGTAAGATCTTGGTAGCGGATCAGTCTTCAATGTTCCTCTCCAAGCCTTGCAATGTTTCCGATTACGGCATTATTTTCGGCGGTGTTCAGAAGAACGTCGGACCCGCAGGCCTTGCTATTGTTATTATCAGGGAAGATCTCATCAGAAAGGACGTTCCCGAAAATACGCCTATTTATCTGAGATACGATACTCATGCCGACAACAATTCTTTATACAACACTCCGAACTGCTGGGCTATTTATTGCTGCGGTAAGGTATTCAAGTATTTAAAGAGTCTCGGCGGACTTGAAAAGATGAATGAGATCAATGAAAAGAAGGCAAAGATCCTTTATGATTTCATCGACTCAAGCAAGATGTTCCACGGCGCAGTTGAGAAGGAATTCCGTTCACTTATGAATGTTCCTTTTGTAACAGCCAGTGCGGAAGAGGATGCAAAGGTTGTAGCCGCTACAAAGGCCGCAGGTTTTGACAATCTTAAGGGACACAAGTCGGTCGGCGGATTGAGGGCTTCCATTTACAATGCTATGCCTATCGAAGGTGTTGAAGCCTTGGTAGAGTTCCTTAAGAAGTATGAGGAGGAGAACGGAAATGTTTAAGTATAATTGCCTGAATGCAATTTCAAACGTCGGTTTATCGGAGTTTACCGAAGGGTATACCCGTACCGAGGATATCAACGATGCGGACGGTATTCTTGTAAGAAGTGCCGATATGCATGAAACTGAATTTTCGGATAAGGTTCTTTGCATTGCAAGAGCCGGTGCCGGTGTAAACAATATTCCCATCGACGAATGCGCAAAGAAGGGTATTGTGGTATTCAATACTCCCGGAGCAAATGCAAACGGTGTTAAAGAACTCGTTTTTGCGGGAATGCTTTATGCGGCTCGTGACCTTGTGGGCGGTATCAAGTGGTGCCTTGACAATCAGTCTGATGAAAATATCGCAAAGACTGCAGAGAAGCAGAAAAAGAACTTTGCCGGAACGGAAATTTCCGGTAAGAAGCTTGGTGTAATCGGACTCGGTGCAATCGGAGCACAGGTTGCAAATACAGCCATTCATCTGGGAATGGACGTATACGGCTACGATCCTTATATTTCCATCAATGCCGCTTGGAGCTTAAACAGACAGGTAAAGCATGTTACTGATGTAAACGAGATTTACAAAAACTGCGATTACATCACCATTCATGTTCCGCTTCTTGATTCCACGAAGAAGATGATAAATGCCGAGGCCATCAGCCTTATGAAACCCACGGCTATTTTGCTTAACTTTGCAAGAGATTTACTCGTTGACGAAGAGGCAGTCGTTGATGCACTTTCAGCCGGTAAGCTTGCAAAATACGTTTCGGACTTCCCGAACAACACAACCGTAGGCACGAAGGGCTGCATCGTAACCCCTCACTTAGGAGCTTCAACTGCAGAGTCAGAGGATAACTGTGCGAAGATGGCTGTTATCGAGATGATGGACTATCTTGAAAACGGAAACATCAAAAACTCCGTAAACTATCCCGCAATTGATATGGGTGTTTGCCAGGCAGAGGGAAGAATACTTATTTTCCACAAGAATGTCGCAAACATGATTACACAGTTTACGGCTGCTTTCGGCGAAGCCGGAATCAATATTGCAAATCTTATGAACAAGTCCCGCGGAGAGGTTGCCTGCACCATGATAGATGTAGAGGCAGAGCCTACCAAGGAAATCGTTGACAAGCTTAATGCAATTGACGGTGTGTTCAGAGTAAGAGTG
This sequence comes from bacterium, assembly GCA_963649755.1. Lineage (GTDB taxonomy): Bacteria > Bacillota > Clostridia > Lachnospirales > Lachnospiraceae > UBA1258. Next base: position 17,419 of record CAVJJQ010000039.1, read on the forward strand.
GTAAAGTAATTAAAAATACCGGAGCTCGGGACAATCCGACTCCGGTTTAAATAAATTTGGTTTATTTGGGAGATACAATGGATAATAGGACTTATAAATTGATGAACTGGCCTTTGATTGAAGAGGTCGTTTATTCCGAATGTTCATATCCGCAGAATGTTTTGGGTATGCATGAAGTTTCCGGGGGATTCCTGATTCAGGCCTTTTTCCCGGGTGCAAAAAGTGCGTTTGTTCATTGCCTTTCAAATAACAAGCTTTATAAGATGTCGCTTGCCGATGAAGAAGGTTTCTTTGCCTATTTTTCAAGTGCGAAAACCCCCTTTCTTTATGATTACAAGGTTATGACGGACGGAAAGGAAGAAACTTATCCGGAACTGTACAATAATCCTTCGGTTTTCTGGGCGAATGTCCTTGAAAAGTTTAATGAAGGTTATTTGTACGATGCCTACAAGTATTTCGGAGCACACGTTTTGGAAAAAAAGGGCGTTCTCGGGACGGAGTTCACCGTTTTTGCACCGAATGCCGCAAGGGTAAGTGTAGTCGGCGACTTCAATCACTGGGACGGACGTGTGAACCAGATGTGCAGGTTAAACGACGAAGGCATATATTCGCTGTTTATCCCGGGTGTTACTGTCGGTGCCTTGTATAAATTCGAAATAAAGCTTCGCAACGGAATTTGCTTTGTGAAGAGAGATCCTTTTTCTTTCTCAACCGAGAGAGGGAAGGGCGATGCCGCAATTGTGGCAAATCCTTTAAACTTCGAAGAGTTCAGGTTCAAACGCACGGCCGTTAAAAAGAAAGAAAAGATTTTGTCTGTTTCTTTAAGAGAATTCTTAAGTTCCGGCAAATGCAAGGATTTAAAGCAGGATCTTTACTTAAAATGCATAAAGAAAAAAGCAAATGCGGTTTTATTTAAAGATCTCGGAAAGTCTGTTGACCCTGAAACGGGTATTGAATCAAAGGTTTCTTTTTACGCGCTTGATTCTGAAGGGGTATCGCTTTCCAAGCTTATCGAAATAATAAAGATGCTTCATGAAAACGGCATCAGAGTCTATTCGGAGTTTGATATCGGAGGCTTTTTAAGCGATTCCTGCGGTTTAAGAGGTTTTGACGGGAAAAATCTTTTTGAAGCATCGGATTACGAGGACGGAAACAGACTTTTGTTTAATTTGGAAAGCCCTTATGTGAGAGAATATCTTTACAGTTATCTTGATTATTTCGTAAAGGTGCTTTCACTCGACGGATATGCACTTACCGGAGCCGAAAAGTATTTGAATGACACCGGAATTTATTTCTTAAAAGAGTTAAATCAGATCATTACGACGAGATATTCGCGTATTACGGCAATAAATGCCTCTTTGATAGATGCGGATTTTGCCGGAAAGACGGTTTCCGAAGGCGGACTTGGATTTAACAAGACTGTTGATTTAAGGTAAAAGTCGAATTTAAAGGGTTCGTGAGCATTTGTTTAGTAATTACAGAAATCTTTGAAAATTTGCTTGCTATTTTTATATTTTTTTATTATACTGTTTTAGTGTTTTTAAAGCTTCCGTGGCTCAGCTGGTAGAGCGACGCATTCGTAATGCGTAGGTCGCCGGTTCGAATC